>NZ_JAHFVJ010000011.1:0-132961 GCF_018599165.1 Dyella sp. LX-66 | reverse complement strand
GCGAAGAGGATGTTCAATGACTGAGGCCAGTTTTTGGGTTTAGCCCTGTTCGTTGCGTAAGCGTACGGCGTAGGTTGGGGTGAGCCGCAGGCGAACCCCAACGTGGCGAGGCGCGTGAAGGTGCGAGTGTTGGGGTTCGCCTGCGGCTTACCCCAACCTACGTCGATACGGCGGACTGGGGCGGCGTCGCATATAGGAGCGAAGAGCCAAGGCTGCCCTCGCTCCTTGAACATCCTCTTCGCCACGGCACGTTGAAGCACCCGCTACGTAAACGCACAGTCGTTTCGTGTCGACCCAGGTTAATCAAGTTACTGCAGCCGCCCACCGCTCCTTCTAGTCGCGTCGCGAGCCGTTGCTCTGAGGCTATTTCTCTTTGGTCACTTTCTCTTTGAGCCAGCAAAGAGAAAGTGACCCGGGCGCCGGCAGGCGTCCGGAATGCCCGCTGCATAAGCGGCCAAGTCGCGGCCACGCGAAAATCGAACGATACCGTTACTGGATCCCGGCCTACGCCGGGATGACGAGAAGGGGCGCAGCCTACTTCACCCCTTCGACATACCAATAAGTGCGCTTGCGCTTCCCGGTCCCCGGCGGGACAACCTTCTGCGTACCCAACGAAGAAGTGTTGTTGCCACCCACCAGCCCCAACTGGTTACCACCACCAATCAACACCGGCGTCAGCAACGTCCCACCCCCCGAGGTGGGCAACTGCACCAGTCCGAAGATCGGTGACGGCGGCATGCCGCCACCATCGAACTTCACGAAGCGGTTCGCGTTGAGCCCGCTGCCATCGAGGAAACTGATCGCGTAACCGCGAGCAATACCCAGGTTCGGGTAGCACATGTTGGGATTGTTGGTCGGATTCGCCGGCTGATTCGTGCCGAAATAGGTATAGCCGGCCACCGTCAGCGGCGCGTTCACCGCCTTCTCGCCGGCATTGGTCAGCGTGATGTAGAAACCGGGGCCGCTGCCGGTGTACAGCGTATTGGTGGCGTCGGTCAGGTTGCTTTCGGTGATGGTGGTCCAGGCGGGGGGCACGCTGTTGCCGGTGCTGGTGTCGCGCAGGCTGTAGAAGCGGTTGATCACGTTGGAGGCCGCGTTGGAAGCCAGCGGATGTTCGCGGTCGCCGCTTGCCGCCACCACGGCGTCGTAGGTGCTGGTCGGCACCACGTCGGGCGGATAGAAGAACTTGCGTGCGCTGGTGCCGGTGCCGCCGAGGCTGGCGATCTTGGTGACGGTCCAGTTGGACGGTGCGGTCAGCGCGTTCGGTTCCAGGTCCACGCGCCAGATATTGCCGCCGAGGTCGCCGGCGTACAGGCGCTCGATATTGCCGTCGCCGTCGCGGTCGAGCAGGGTGATGTCGGAGGGAATCGCGTAAGTCATGCCCGGCACCGCGGTGCAGGGGCTGGGCTGGCCGGTGCAGCTGGGGGCGGCGATCCATACCGGCGCGCCGGTGACGGCATCGAGCATCACGATGGCGCGGCCCATGCTGTCGGCGCTCTGCACCGGGTCCACGTCCTCGGCGGTGTCGTAGCCGCCGCCCATGATCAGCACGGGGTTGGTGTTGCCCTTGATGCGCGCGACCTTCGGCTGCGACCAGGTCATGCCGAGTTCCGGAATGTCCGAGCTGGACTTCTTCCACAGGAAGCGCGGCGCGGTCGGCGTGCTCACGTCGAAGGCATAGATAAAGCGGCCGCCGCGGCGTGCGGTCAAGTAGATGTACGTGGTGGCCGGCGTGACGCTCTGGTTCTGGTACACCGTGGTGGTGCCGTCGAAGAAATAATCCTTCGGCTGCGCGGTGGCATCGGTGATGCCGGGCAGCTTGATCACGGGGCTGTTGTCGCGCTGGCGCTTCAGCTTGCCGAAGAACTCCGGTGCGATGAACGACCACAGCTCGCCGCCGGGGCGCACGGTGCCGATGCCGGTGGTCTGGTTGCCGTTGATCGCGCGGAAGTAGCCGTCGTTGGAACCGTAGAACACCACCACGCCGGTGCTGCCGCCGTAGTTGATGATGGCTGGGCGCGAATGCAGCACGTCGCCGTGGATGGACGGGCGCACCGTTACCGACCCGCCGGGGCCGGGTTCGGCCTCGTTGTTCGGGCTGGTGTTGTCGGCGCCGCGCACCCAGTTGATCAGGTTGGGCAGATCGCTGGCGGTGGTGCCCAGCAGCGCCGCGGTGACGCTGGCGTTGCTGGTGTCGAACTTCGGCATCGCGGTGCCGGTGGGGCAGGTGCCGACGCCGTTGCAGGTATAGATGGTGCGGCCGGTCTGCGAGGTGAGGTAGTCCGCGCGCAGCATTTCGCCCACGCCGCCTTTCTCCACCACTTCGCCGTCCACCGCGTCGTAGGCCAGGGAGATACCGGAAGGCTTGTTGACCCAGAAGCCGTTCGCCGGCCAGTTGCTCACCACGCTGCTGCCGGGGAATGCCAAGGGTCCGTTGCGCGGCGTGCCGGTCTGCTGGTCCGAGGTCCAATAGCTCAACGCATTGGGCGAGATGAAGCCAGAGCCGTTATTGCTGATCGCCGAATTGCCGAGCGAATCCTCGGTGATCACGTTGTTGTTGCTGTCCAGGCCCAGCTGGTACTGCTTCAGATTGCCGATCCAGCGCGGCTGCGCGGTCGGGTCGGGACGGAACACGCCGACGTAGACCTGGTTCAGCGACACGCCCTGGCTGTTCACGCTCACCGGCAGGCTGACCGAGGCGAACACGCTGTTGATCGACTGCACTTCGTTGAAGATCTGCAGCAGGTCGTTTACCAGCGCGTTGAGCGCGTTGGGGTCGTTGATGTTCACCACGAAGGCCTTGCCGCCGCCGTGGCTGGACATGCTTTGCAGGAACTGCACGTAGTCCGGATTGCTGCCGTCGGTGACGGCGATGGTGTAGGTGATGATGTTCTGCGGATTGGTCGACGAGCCGCCGGACAGGTCGGTCTGGTACATGAACTGCGCCCACTCGTCGCCCCAGTTGGACTGGTACTTGTTGTTCGGCGGCGGGATCACGATCTGCGTGGGATTGGACTGCCCGGTGGCCGCCTGCAGCGAGGACTGCGCGCTGGGCGAATTGCCGGCATCCTGCGGCTTGCCGTTGCCCACGGCGTTGGCGATGTAGATGACGAAGCTCTTCTGGCACACGCCGGAGAGCGGCGAATGGTAGGTGACGCCGGACAGGCCGGTCTTGCCGGCGAAGTACGCCCACATCTCTTCCATGCCGCCGCCGACAGCGGAGTTGTTCGACTTGTCGGTCTGGCGGTCGAGCGTCTTGATGGTGGTCTGGAAGTTGGCCACGCCGGTGGCATTCATCAGCGGCAACGCCCCCGGATCGGTGGCGCGGCCCACGTTGGGAAAGCGGAACCAGCCACCGTTGCTCGACGGATCGAACAGCATCAGGCCCATGTTGATCTTGCCCAGCAGCACCGGATTGGTGCCGATGGCGGTCACCGCCTGGTACAGCGAGCATTGTTCGAAGCCGACATCCTTTCCCGCATTGTTGGACGACACCACGCCCGCGGTAGGGCAGGTGAAGTTCACCGAGCCGTTCCACGCCGCGGCGTTGTCCAGCAGGATCAGCAGGTTCGGCGAACCGCCGTTCACCGGCGCGCCGGTGTACAGGTCGATGTCCTCGCTCAAGGCCAGGCCCGGCACCGCCAGCAGGGCGGCTGCGCAGGCCAGCCGGCGCAGGCGGCGGCTCAAGGATGGGCGCGTGTGGAGCATGGCGGCGTCTCCGCGGAGGCTGCTGGGTGTGTTCATGGACAGGGGGTTCCGACGGGGACGCGTACCGACGCGCCCTGGTGCACGGTGACCGAGGTCGCGCTGTTGTTCGGATCGGTGACGGACGACTGGATTTCCCACTGCGTGTCCGAGCACAGCGAGAACGCGGCGGCGCTGCCGCTGGAGCCGACCACGAGGTCGCCGCTGCTGCTGGTGGGCGTGCGGCAGACGTCGCCCAGCGACAGGTCGCGGTTGAGCACCGGCTTGCTGTCCAGGCAGAACGGCGCGGCCACCTGCGCGGTGAAGTCGTTGTTGCCGTCGCCGGTGACGTCGATCGGCACCGAGCTGGCCGGGATCGGATTGAGCGTGAAAGCCTGGTTCATCACCGACTCCACGCCCTGCTGCGCCACCGAGCGGGCTTCCATGCGGTATTGCTGGTTCGACGCCACCTTGGTGTTGATCATGCTGGAGCTGGCCATGGAGATGGCGAACAGCAGGAAGATCACCAGGAACACCAGGGTCATCATCAAGGTGAAGCCGCGCTGGCGCCGCGATGGATGCAATGAAGGACGCATGCTCAGTTCTCCCGCACGCCGCCGACGTTCCACAGGCGCGCGACCGCGCTGTAGACGTGGCGCTTGTAAGCGTCGTTGTAGGGACCGTCCGGCGTCGCGCGGCCCAGGTCGTAGGTGCGCGTGTCGTTCCAGCCGGTAGTGGCATCGAGGTTGCGCGCCAGCACTGTCACGCGCACGGCAGTGACGTTGGCCCAGTTGGTGGTGGCGTTGGTCCAGGCATAGCCGCTGCTGCCGGTGCAGGCGGCGGAGTTGTCGATGGCGGGGTTGTCGACGTAGCAGTCGGGCGAGCCGTTGCCGTCGGTGTCCACGCCATAGCTCAGGTGCACGTCCTGGATGCCGGCGACCAGCGAGGAAACCTGGATCGAGCCGTTGACGAATTCCGCCACCTTCAGGGTCGGCGTGCTGTCGCCGCCGCTCGCGCAGTTGTCGCACGCCGCCAGGTAATAGCTGCGCACCACGTACTTGCGCAGTTCCGCCGGGCTGCCGCTGCTGCAGGTCTTGCCGAGCAGGGTGAAGTTGGCCGAGCTCTTGTCGTAGACCAGCTGCTTGGTGTCGGTGGTGCAGGCCGATTGCTGCAGGTAGTACTCGGTGCCGGACACCGCCGCCGAGACATTGCCGGAGGCGTAGTGCACGGTCAGTGCTTCGGTGCCGGTGCTCATGCTGGAGAAACAGGTGGGCTTCGCGCCGCCCGCGGCCACGCCCGAAAGCGCCACCGGCACGGTCAGCGGCGAGGTGGTGTTGTCGAAGCCCATCGCGGTCTGCGTGATGGTGCAGGCGCCGGGCAGGTTGTACTGCAGCGTGGCCGGCAAGCCGGGGCGGCCGTAGAAGCCGGCCATTTCCACGTCGCGCACCATCGATTCCAGCGCGTAGCGGCCGTTCTCGACCTGCTCGCCGGTCTTGTTGAATTCGGCGCGCGCCTTGGAGGTGGCGACGTACAGCGAACCCAGCGCGGCCAGCATGGCCAGCCCGATGGTGACGCCGATCATCAGCTCGACCAGCGACAGGCCGCGCTGGCGATGGAGGGGCGAGATGGAAGAGGGCATGCGCATGGCGGCGGTCACGAGAGGCTGGCGATGCGGACTTGCACGCTGACGGCGCGGCGCAGGCTGTCGTCGCCGAACTTGTTCTGCCCGCAGGTCAGGCCCGGCGCCGCGGTGGGCATCAGGCCCTGCCACACCACGGTGATGCGGTAGACGTTGTTGGTGGCGTCGATGCGCTCGACGCAGCCGATCGCGCCGAGCATGGCGCCGACCTTGTTGCCGCCGGAGCTTTCGCCCGCACCCAGCAGCGCATTGCGCCAGGCGGCGAGGTCGGCGTTGGCGGTGGCCGCCTGCAGCGCGGTGGGCGAGGGCGTGCCGGTGGCGCAGGTAGGCGGCGCGGCGTAGCCGGAGCCGGTGGCCAGGCCGGTGGCGCCGTTGGAATAGCAGGCCGCCACCTGCCGGTTGGCATTGATGCGCGAGACCATGTCCTGCACCAGGGTCAGGGCCTGCACGCGCTGGTACGACTCCATCTCGTTGCGGGTGGAGCGCGCCATCATCATCACCGTGCCCAGCAGGGCGACCGATGCGATCAGCATCGACACCAGCACCTCGATCAGCAGAATGCCGCGCTGGCGTTTCATGAGCAGGCTCCCTTGGTGGTCTGCACGCGCCCGGTGGCGCCCACGGCCACGCACAGCGGCTGCTGCCCCTGCGAGGTGACGGTGGGATTGAGGGTGAACGACATGCCGGTGCCGGACATGCGCCCGTCGCCGCCGAAATTGAACGAGGTATTGCCGCCGCCTTCGCTGATGCGCAGTCCGTCCAGTGTGCTCTGCGCGCGGATGGTGCTGGCCGAAGTGACCGGGCTGGCGGTGCTGACCGTCCAGCCCTTGCTCCAGTCCGTGCCGTTGGCCACCACGTAGACGGTGCCGTTGCGCTTGATCGCCTCGCTGCGCGCCAGCACCACGCTGGAGGCCAGGTCCATGGTGGCGTTCTTCAGCCGCTGGCGCTGCAGGAACGGCGCCATCTGCGGCACGGCCAGCACGGTCAGCACCAGCAGCACCGAGACGGTGACCATCAGCTCCACGGCGGTGAAACCCCTGGCGTATGCGCGGCGCATGGCTATCGCTTCCAGCAGGTAGTGGAGGTGCCCGAGGCGGTCTTGCTGCCGTCGCTGCCCAGCTTGAGCGTGCCGCAGCCGCTGTCGCGGGTCTGGTTGCCGATCGGGGTGGCGGTGATGGTGTAGCTGGGCGGCGGGCCGGAGCTGGTGGCCACCGCGATGCTGTAGTTCGGCGAGACCGTATCGGGCAGCGCGCCGTAGCCGAGCAGGGCATTGCTGGTGGTGTATTGCCGGCTGTCGATCATGTAGCGCTCCTGCGCGCTGGACATGTCGAGCATCACCGTCTCCGCCGCCGCGCGGTTGGCGCGCAGCATGTAGCGGTAATAACTGGGGATGGCCAGCGCGGCGAGGATGGCGATCACCGCCACCACCACCATCAGCTCGATCAGGGTGAAGCCGCGCGCAGCGGCGCGCCGCGCATGCCTGCCGGGCGGTGTGGCGATGAATGGCGAAACTGGCGCGACCATGTGAAAGCTCCCCCCAATGAGTTCACTTGGTCATTCCGCGGCGCCGCCTTAATTCGAAAATCCGCCGGCATCGCTGGGAATGGCAAGTGAAGCGTAGGTATCGGGAATATCTGATGTCAATTTGCCGCTCGGCCGTTTTCCTATAATCGCGGCCCTAGGCCATCAGGTGTAACAGCCGGTTATCACCCTGGATGGCGGGGAAATCATATGCATCAGGCGTGCCGGGGAAAGTCAGGCGCAAGCCTGGCCGAACGAAAACACGAAAAATCGCTTTCCGGCCGATTTTTCACGAAATAACGGCATTAATTTTCGTTAATCGACCGGGCGTCTCTATATCTTTCGGTCTATGCTTTTTGCGGTTATTTAAAGCGGCCCGACGAAAAAGGTCTTTTGCGCCTCATTTGGTCACCCGCCGGCGCATTGGCCTATGCATTCCGTGCGGGCGTCGTCGTAAGGATCCGCTAAGCAAACTGCGTTACCAAGACGGCCAGCTGGCCGTCCGTGGGTACCTGGCGTTCTGCGCCTCACGACGGCCATGGCAAAGCGTTGCCGGCAGCGTCGAGCGTTATGGCCGCAGGGGGATGGCGCGAACCGGTCTCGAGAGAGGGCGATCGATCGTTCGTTGAACCTAGACCAGGGAGACCATCATGTTCCTCAAGCAGACCGGCGCCGCGGGCGCCGCGTTGTGTATCGCCGTGGGCGCGTCGTGCATGGCAGGCGCGCATGCGCAGGACCAGTCCGGCGCGCAGGTGACGCCGGCCGCGCAGCACGACACGCTGCATTCGTTGCGCGGGGTGATGCCGCGCCCCGACGACTTCTCCAAGAGCCCGCACGAGCATGCGGCGCGCCCCTTGCCGTGGATCGACGGCCCCGGCTCGCCGCCCGACGGCGCCGTGCAGGACAGCGCCACCGGCGCCGCGCCGACCGCCGGCAGCGGCGTGGACGGCGTGGGCCAGGGCTTCAGCGGGCCACAGGGCGCGTTCACCGTGGACAGCGCGCCGCCGGATACCAACGGCGCCGTGGGCGCCACCCAATACGTGCAACTGGTGAACAGCGCCTTCGCGGTGTTCGACAAGGCGAGCAAGCAGGTGGTGTACGGGCCGGTGCAGACCAACACCTTGTGGTCCGGCTTCGGCGGCCCCTGCGAGACCGACAACGACGGCGACGGCGTGGTGGTGTACGACAAGGCCGCCGGCCGCTGGATCATCACGCAGTTCGCCGTTACCGCGGCGCCGTATTACCAGTGCGTGGCGGTCTCCGCCACCAGCGACGCCACCGGTGCGTACTACCGCTACGCGTTCAACTACGGCAGCGTGTTTCCCGATTACCCGAAGCTGGGCGTGTGGCCGGACGCCTACTACATCACCTTCAACATGTTCAGCGGCAACAGCTTCTCCGGCGCCAAGCTGTGCGCCTACGACCGCAACGCGATGCTGAGCGGGCAGGCGGCGACGCAGCAGTGCTTCCAGCTCGGCAGCAGCTACGGCAGCGTGTTGCCGGCGGATCTGGACGGCGCCACCGCACCGCCCGCAGGCGCGCCGAATTACCTGATGAACTTCGGCACCAACAAACTCAATCTGTGGAAGTTCCACGTCGACTGGAGCAACAGCGCCAACAGCACGCTGAGCGGGCCGACCGCCATTCCGGTCGCTTCGTTCTCGGCGGCCTGCAGCGGCGGCACCTGTATTCCGCAGTCGGGGACGAAGCAGAAGCTGGACTCGCTGGCGGATCGCCTGATGTTCCGCCTGGCTTACCGCCATTTTGCCGATCACGAATCGCTGGTGGTCAGCCATTCGGTAAAGGTCGGCACCAGCAAGCAGAACCCGTACACCGGCGTGCGCTGGTATGAAGTCCGCAACCCCGGCGCTACGCCGGTGGTGTACCAGCAATCGACCTATTCGCCGGATACCACCTATCGCTGGCTCGGTTCAGTGGCCATGGACAAGCAAGGCAATATGGCGCTCGGCTACAGCGCATCGAGCAGCGCCATCCATCCGGCCATCCGCTACACCGGCCGCCTGGCCACCGATGCGCTCAACACCATGCAGGCCGAGGCGAGCATCGTCGAGGGCACCGGCTCGCAGAGCGGCAACAATCTTTCGCGCTGGGGCGACTACAGCGCGATGACGGTGGATCCGGTGGACGACTGCACGTTCTGGTACACCAACGAGTATCTGAAGACGACCGGCTCGTTCAACTGGAGCACGCGGCTGGCGTCGTTCAAGTTCCCGGCTTGCCAGTAAGCCTCGCGTCCGTTGCGCCATGCAAAACCCCGCTTGTAAAAGCGGGGTTTTGTTTTGCCTTCAGCCGCGCAACACGCACCGCAGCGTGTCGACGATGCGCGCGAATTCGTCGTCCCGCAGCCAGGGGCTGTTGCTGATGGTGAGCGAGCGCGCGGCGAAGTCGCGTGCGTTGGGCAACTCGGTTGCCGGCACGATGTCGCGCAGGTAGCCGTAGTCCGGCAGGGCGTGGATGAACAGGCGGCTGACGCCGAGGCCGGCGGTCCACAGCGTGTCGAGCGCGGCATCGCGCGCGGCGGCAGTGGGCAGGGTGAGCAGCAGGAAGGGCCAGGCGCCCTGCGTGCCCGGCGCGTCGTCGAACACGGTGACGCCGGGCAGCGTGCGCAAGGTTTCGAGGCGCGACTGCGCCTGCTTGCGTGTGAAGTCGAGAAAGCCGGGCAGGCGGGCGAACGCGGCGGTGCCCACGCCTTGGCGCCAGCGGCCGAGCGGATGCAGCGGAATATCGGGGCCGAAATCGTCGCCCACCGCGGCTACCGGATCGCCTTCGGCCAGCGCCTCGCGCAAGGGCTTGCCGTAGACCGCGTAGAGCAGCGAGGGGCGATAGGCGACCGCATAGCCGAGCAGTTCCGCCGCGCGCTGCAGGCTCCAGCGCGGGCTCGAACGGATCACCTCGCGGCGGCTCGCCATGAAGGCCTCGCGCAGTTCGGCATCGCGCGCAATCAGCACGCCGCCTTCGTACAGCGTGAGTCCCTTGCCCACCGCCAGGCTGAAGAAGCCGGCGTCGCCCTGCAGGCCTACGCTGGCGCCGCCGCGGCGGGCGCCCAGCGCCTGCGCGGCGTCTTCCAGCACATAGGCACCGCAGTCGCGCGCGACCGCCATGGCGGCCGGTACGTCGACCACGCGGCCGGCCAGATGGGTCGGCACGATGGCCAGGGTGCGCGGGCCGCACAGCGCGCGCAGCTGCGCGGCGTCCATGTCGATGCTGCCGGGAGCGAGATCGCACAGCTTCAGTTGCAGGCCCGCGCGATGGATCGCCAGCGCCACCAGCGGGCAAGTCCAGGCCGGCACCACCACTTCGTCGCGCTGCGGGCGCAGGCGGTGCATGGCATGCAAGGCCACCACCATGGCGGCGGTGCCGGAGCATTCGAGTTGCGGCTGCGCCACGCCGAGCCAGCCGGCCAGCTGCGCGGCGAAGCGTGCGCGGCGCGGCAGCAGGTCCGACAGGCGCAGCGGCAGGCCGGCGGTGGGCGGCAGCTCGCGGCGCATGCGGCTCAGTCTCCGGCGGAAACGCCGAGCGCGCCCTTGGCCTCGGTGGGCGCATCGCCTTCGGGATGCGCACCGCTCTCGGCCAAGGCGAGGCAGACGATGCCGGCCACGATCACCAGCGCGCCGATCACGCGCGCCCAGGTCAGCGGCTCGTTGAACAGCCAGATCGAAAACAGCATCACGCTGACCACTTCCAGATGGGTCACCGCGAAGGCCGGGCCGATCGGCGCGTGCTTGAGCAGGGTCATCCAGGTGAAGAAGTTGCCGACGTAGCCGACCACCGCCAGGTAGATCCACGGATGGCCGAACACGCGCACGATCCAGGCCCAGTTGGCCTCCGGCGGAAACGCGTGGTTGCCGGCGTACTTGAAGGCCAGCTGCACCACGGTGTCGAACGCCACCAGGATCAGGAAGCCGAAGAAATAGAAGCGCCCCAGGCGCTGTGGCGTCGATGCCATGCGCTCAGCCTCCACCGGCGATCCCCACGATGCAGACGCCGGCGGTGACCAGCAGGATGCCGGTGACGCGCAGCGGGGTGAGCTTCTCGCGGAACAGGATGCGCCCCGCGATCATGATCACCACGATGTTGATGGAACCGAGCAGCACGCCTTCGGAGAGATCGACCAGCGAGAGAAAGGCGATCCACACCAGGAACTCGGCCACATAGGAGCCGATGCCGATCCAGATCCACGGCCGCGCGGCCATGTAGCGCCAGCGCGCCAGGCCGTCGCCCGCGTTCGGGTCGCCGGCGGCGGCTTTGAAGGACAGCTGGCCGACCGTGTCCAGGGTGACGTTGAGCAGCCACAGCGTGACGGCGAGCGGGCTCATCGGCGCGCTCAGGCCGCGGCGCGCGCGGCGGCTGCCGCGGCCGGGTCGGCGATGCGGCCGAAGAAATCGGCGGAACGGTCGATCAGCAGGCGGCGTTCGCGGTCGATGGTGATCATGTGGTAGCTGTCTTCCAGCAGCAGCATCTCCACCGGACCGGACACCCCGCGTTCGACCAGGCGCGCATTCTCGACGCTGGCGATGTCGTCTTCGGTGGCATGCGCGATCAGGCAGGGCGCGGTGACCTTGGGCAGGTCGCGCTTCACCACCGCGGCCATCTTGTACATCTCGGCCAGCGACGGCCACGGATTGCCGGGCAGGCCGGCCGCGGCGCTGTCGCCGCCGAGCATCAGCGAACTGATCTGGGCGCGGATGCGCTCGTCGCGCAGGCCGTAGGGTTCTTCTTCCTGCACCATCCACTTGCGGCCGATGCCGAGGCGGATCGCCAGCGGCAGCAGGAACGACAGCTTGCCGTACCACGGCGTGGCCCAGCCGTCGTAGCGGAAGGTGGCGCCGTACACGCCCACGCCCTTGACCAGGTCGGGACGGTCGGCGGCGAGCTTGAGCGCCAGCACGGCGCCCATCGACAGGCCGGCCACGAACAGGTGGTCGAGCTGGCTGGCGTAGCGCTCGGCGGCGGTCTTTACGCTCTCGTACCAGTCGTTCCAGTCGGTGGCGAGCAGGTCGTCGGCGTCGCCGCAGTGCCCGGCCAGCTGCATGCCGTAGACATCGAAGCCGGCGCGGTTCAGGCCCTTGCCGACCAGGCGCATTTCGGCCGGGGTGCCGGTGAGGCCGTGGATCAGCATGACGCCGGCGCGCCCGCCTTCGAAGCGGAATTCGACGTTCTGGATCACGGCTGGGGGCCCAGGCTGGGAGAGGTTTGAAGCGTAACGGCTGGGCGCATGATTTCGCGAGAAAGGCTGAGACTGACCGTGCCAGTCTGGCCGGAGGCTCTTTCTAAAAACTTTCGACCTGCTTGCGGATCCGGGACTTAGCGGCGCCGGATCGTGCGCCTCAGCGCCCGTTGAAGCGGCTGACGCCGATCGACAGGCCGATGCTGCCGGTGGGGTGCGAGCAGTCGCCGGTGCGCTGGGTGATGTTCACCGCGCCGCTGTTGTAGGTGCCGGAACCCCAGTGATTGCCGGTGACCACGCCCATGCCCACGCTGCCGTGCACCTGGGGCTGGTTGTAGGTGGCGTCGTCGCAGTGCGGGCGGCTGGCCTCGGCTTCCGCCTCGTCCTGGGCGGCAGTGCGGCCGCTGGTGTCACCGTAGTAGACGCCGGGGGCGGGGCGATTGGCGTTCGCGCTGGGGCGGGTGTTGACCGGGTCCATCGCGGGCGGGGCGTCGCCGGGCCTGGCCGGCGCGGCGGCGGTGCTGGCACTGGCCGGCACGCTGCCGGGTGGGAGCTTGAGGTTGAGGCCGCCGGCGGTCTGCGCCTGGGCGGTGGCGGCGAGCAGGGCGGTGGCGAGCGCGATGGGGATGAGCTTGGTGTTCATGGGGTGACTCCGGGTGCGCTGCCGATAACGGTTGGGGCGGGAGAAACGTGCACAACGGGGTTGGATGGCCCGGCGTGCAATGAAGTTCCGTCATGAAACTCTTCTCCCCTCCGGGCGACCCGAAGGTAGTCCCTGTGGGAGAGAAGATGCCGGCAGGCAGATGAGGGGCCAATCTTCCGACCCCGTTGATACGGAAGCGAAGAAAAGCTGTTGAGCTTGAGAAGACCCTCAGCTCACGTCTCCGCCCGGCCCCTCACCCCGACCCTCTCCCCGGAGGGGAGAGGGGGAAGAGCGGGTTACGGCACTTCGGCGGTCCACTCATGCTTGTGGAACTTGTTCGCCGCCAGTTCGCGCGCCCGCGCCAGCTCGTCCGGCTTCAACGCCCCGTCGCGCAGGCCGTGCAGGCGGCGGAAGGTGTCGATCATGCGCTGGATCACCGCCTCGCGCGGCAGGCCGGTCTGGCTGCGCAGCGGGTCGACGCGCTTGGCGGCGCTGGCGGTGCCCTTGTCCGAAAGTTTCTCGCGGCCGATGCGCAGCACGTCGAGCATCTTGGCCGCGTCGATGTCGTAGGCCATGGTCACGTGGTGCAGCACCGCGCCGGCATGGCGCATTTGTGCCGCGCCGCCGATCTTGCCGGCGGCGGAGGCGATGTCGTTCAGCGGCTGGTACCAGGCTTCGATGCCCAGTTCGCGCAGCGCCTCGATCACCCACGCATCCATCAGCGCGTACGACTCCTGGAACGACAGGCCTTCGACCAGGCTCAGCGGCGCATAGATGGAATAGGTGATGGTGTTGCCCGGCTCGATGAACATCGCGCCGCCGCCGCTGATCCGCCGCACTACTTCGATGCCGTGGCGGTGCGCGCCGTCCAGGTCCACTTCGTTGC
Organism: Dyella sp. LX-66; assembly: GCF_018599165.1. Lineage (NCBI taxonomy): Bacteria > Pseudomonadati > Pseudomonadota > Gammaproteobacteria > Lysobacterales > Rhodanobacteraceae > Dyella > Dyella sp. LX-66. The sequence goes on along the minus strand of NZ_JAHFVJ010000011.1, from coordinate 119,400 downwards.
GCAGCGACTGGAAGCGGCCGATCACCACCGCGGGCGAAGCCCATTCCCACACCCGCAAGGTCGGCGCGCGGCGGCCGGCGGCGACTTCGTCGGTCAGCACCTGGTCCAGCGCCATATGCAGCGCGGGCGGCTGCGGGTCCTGGTGGATCAGCTCCCAGCCGTGCGCGCTCCACTCGCTGCGGCTCATGCCTGCGCGCCTTCGTGCAGGGCGCGGCGCACGGCCACGGCGATGGCTTCCGGCGAGATGCCGTACATCAGCACGTCGGCGCTCAGCGCGCTCTGGATGGCGAAGGCGAGGGCGGCTTCGTCGGCGCTGGCGCTGCGGCCTTCCAGCGCGGCGTTGATGTCGCGCAGCGCGCGGTCCGGTTCCAGGAAGAAATCGCCGCTGACCTGCACGCGGCACAGGCGCCCGGCGTGGACGTCCAGATCCACCACCACCAGCTTGCCGCCAGGCATCTTGTATTCGCCGTGCATGTGCAGCCTCCGGCAGATCGCCGCCCCGGCGCACCGGGGCGGCGCGATGGATCAGCCCGTGGTTTCGATCCGCTCCACGCGGCGCAGGCCGCGCGGCAGCACACCGCCGCGGCTGGCGCGGTTGCCGCCGAATTCCACCAGGTCGGACCAGCGCAGGGTCAGCTTGCGCTGGCCGGCGTACAGGGTGACTTCGCCCTTGCCTTCGGTCACCACCGCCACGCCGGCGACGCGTTCGTCGCCCGAGCTGAGCTTGCTCTTGGGAATCTCGATCAGCTTGTTGCCCTTGCCCTTGTCCAGCTCCGGCAGCTCGGCCACCGAGAACATCAACAGGTGGCCTTCGGTGGTGACCACCACCAGGCGGTCGCGCGAAGGATCGGGGCTGACCTGCGGCGGCAGCACGCGCGCGCCGTCGCCCAGGGTGAGCATCTGCTTGCCGGCCTTGTTGCGGCCGGTTAGCGCTTCGAAGCGGGTGACGAAGCCGTAGCCGAAGTCGGTGGCCAGGATCAGGCGCGTGTCGTTGTCGCCCGCGCACAGCGCGTCGAAGCTGGCGCCGGCCGGCGGGCTGAAGCGGCCGGTCAGCGGCTCGCCGTTGCCGCGCGCGGAAGGCAGGGTATGCGCCGCCGTGGAATAGCTGCGGCCGGTGGAATCGATCACCGCGATCTGCTGCGTGGTGCGCGCCTTCACCGCGGCGAGCAGGCTGTCGCCCTCGCGGTACGAGAGGCCTTCGGCGTCCACGTCGTGGCCCTTGCCGGCGCGGATCCAGCCCTTCTGGCTGAGCACCACGGTGACCGGCTCGCTCGCCACCAGGGCGCTTTCGTCCAGCGCCTGCGCGGCTTCGCGCTTGACCAGCGGCGAGCGGCGCTCGTCGCCGAACTTGGCGGCGTCGGCGCGCAGTTCTTCCTTGATCAGGCCCTTGAGCTTGGCCGGCGACTTCAGCAGCACGTTGATGCGGGCGCGTTCTTCTTCGAGCTGGTCGCGCTCGGTGTTGATCTTCATTTCCTCGAGGCGGGCCAGCTGGCGCAGCCTGGTTTCGAGGATGTAGTCGGTCTGTTCTTCGCTGAGCTTGAAGCGGGCCATCAGCACCGGCTTGGGCTCGTCCTCGGTGCGGACGATGCGGATCACCTCGTCCAGGTTGAGGTAGGCGATGCGCAGGCCTTCCAACAGGTGCAGGCGGCGCTCCACCTTGGCCAGGCGGTGCTCCAGGCGGCGCGTCACGGTGGCGGTGCGGAAGCTCAGCCACTCGGTGAGGATGCGCTTGAGGTCCTTGACCTGCGGACGGCCGTCCAGGCCGATCATGTTGAGGTTGACGCGGTAGCTCTTTTCCAGATCGGTGGTGGCGAACAGGTGCTGCATCACCTCGTCCGGATCGATGCGGTTGGAGCGCGGCACCACCATCAGGCGGATCGGGTTCTCGTGGTCGGACTCGTCGCGCAGGTCCTCGATCATCGGCAGCTTCTTCGCGCGCATCTGCGCGGCGATCTGCTCCAGCACCTTCGAAGGGCTGACCTGGTGCGGCAGCGCGGTGATCACGATGTTGCTGTCTTCGCGCTGGTACACGGCGCGCGCGCGCAGCGAGCCGACGCCGCTCTGGTAGATCGCCAGCAGCTCGTTGCGCGGGGTGATGATCTCCGCTTCGGTCGGATAGTCCGGACCCTGGATGTGCTCGCACAGGTCGGCCACCGTGGCGTCCGGATCGTCGAGCAGGCGGATGCAGGCGCTGACCACTTCGCGCAGGTTGTGCGGCGGGATGTCGGTGGCCATGCCCACGGCGATGCCCATCGAGCCGTTGAGCAGCACGTGCGGCACGCGCGCCGGCAGCCAGCTGGGTTCTTCCAGGGTGCCGTCGAAGTTGGCCACCCAGTCCACCGTGCCCTGGCCCAGCTCGCCCAGCAGCGCCTCGGCGATGGGGCTGAGCTTGGATTCGGTGTAGCGCATCGCCGCGAAGCTCTTCGGGTCGTCGGGCGAGCCGAAGTTGCCCTGGCCGTCGACCAGCGGATAGCGGTACGAGAACGGCTGCGCCATCAGCACCATGGCTTCGTAGCAGGAGCTGTCGCCGTGCGGATGGAATTTGCCGATGACGTCGCCGATGGTGCGCGCGGATTTCTTCGGCTTGGAGGTGGCCGAGAGGCCCAGCTCGCTCATCGCGTAGACGATGCGGCGCTGGACTGGCTTCAGGCCGTCGCCGACGAAGGGGAGGGCGCGGTCGAGGACCACGTACATGGAGTAGTCGAGGTAGGCGCGCTCGGCGTATTCCTTGAGTGGGATTTGTTCGAAGTTGGCTTGCAGGTTCATTTAGTTACGGGGGGCGAGGTGGCGCGCGGGGCGCGCGGGTAGGGCCGGGATGGTGCCAGATTGCACCTTTGGCGTCATTTCTGTGCTGGTCATCCTGGCGGAGGCCTTCCTACTCGTCATCCCGGCGTAGGCCGGGATCCAGTGGCGGTATCGCCTGGTTTTCGCGGTGGCGCGAACTGGCCGCTTATGCAGCGGGCATTTCGTGCGCCTGCCGGCGCCCGAGTCACTTTTTCTTTGCTGGCCCAAAGAAAAAGTAACCCAAAAGAAATGGCCTTAGAGCAACGGCTCGCGACGCGACTAGAAGGAGCAGTGAGCGGCTGCGGTAACCGGATTAACCAGAGTCGACACGGGCCAGGGGGCGGTTTCGTGACGTGCGCTTCAACGTGCCGTTGCCGAGAGGACGTTCAAGAACCGAGGCCAGCTTTTGCTCTTCGCCCCTGTATGCGACGCCACCGCACTTCTCCCTCTCCCCTCCGGGGAGAGGGTCGGGGTGAGGGGCCGGGCGGAGCGGGGAGCGGAGTGTCGTTACAAGCTCAAAAGCGCTATTGACGCTGCACTTCGATGCCGAGCTTCTCCAACTGCTTCTGCAGGCTGTCGGGGCCGGCGAGGTGGCCGGCGCCTACGGCCACGAACGTCACGCCGGGCTGTTTCATGCGTTCGGCGATGTTCTTTGCCCAGGCCTCGTTGCGTTTTACCAGCATGCGGTCGTAGAGCTCGGGGGAGCCTTTGCGGAGGTCTTCGTCTTCGATGCGGGCGATTTCGTCGGTGTCGCCGCGGCGCCAGGCGTCGATCAGGTCGCGGAGGCGGGCGGGGCCTTGGGAGACTTCGTCGAGGCTTTGGCGGAGGAAGGAGAGTTGGAGGGGTTCGGGCATGTCGGCGAGCATGCGTAGTTGCTGCTCGGCGGTTTCCAGGCCTTCGACGGGTTTGTTGGCTTTTTCCATCAGGGTGCGCAGGGTCTTGTCGACGCCTTGGGCGGGGTCCATGCCGGCGCGGACCAGGGGGCCTACGGCCAGGGAGACGGCGGCGAGCCAGGGGCGCATGGCCTGGAGGGTGGCGGCGCCGCCGGGGAGCTGGGCTTCTTCGGCGGCGCGTTCCAGGCGGTGGCGGTCGCGTTCAGAGAGCTTGCTGGACAGCGGGTGCGCGGGGTCGAGGCCGTACTTCATCACCAGCGCCTGCATGTTGGCGGGGTTGTCGTCGGTCAGTTCGATCACCAGGCGGCTGCTGGCGCCGAGGGCCTGGTCCAGCTGCCTGGACGACCAGTTGGCGTCGGACGGCAGCAGGTGCACGGTGCCGAACAGGTAGACGGTGGCCTGGTCCTTCTTCGCCACCCACAGGCCGGGGTTGGCGAAGGCGGGAGCGGCGAGCAGCAGGCACAGCGCGAACAGGACGCGGATACGGCGGAACGGCTTCAACGGCAACTCCAGGTGGGACGGCGGGCGGGTGTCAGTGCGTGGCTTGGCCGGCTTCGACGTCGTGCAGGAAGCGGGTGAGGCCGTCGAAGTAGGTGCGCTGGTCATCGTACATCGCCATATGGCTGCCCTTGGGGCACAGCAGGAAGCGGCCCTGCGGCAGCTTCTTCGCCATCGAGGCCATGTAGGCGGGGTCCATGGTGTCGTACTGCGCGCCGATCACCAGGGTGGGCACGCGGATCTGGTGCAGGTCCTTGCTGCGGTCCCAGTGCTCCAGGCGGCCGCTGGCGCCCAGTTCGCTGGGGCCTTGCATCAGCGTGTAGACGCGCTCGTTCAGATGCGCGAAGGCGCGCTGCACCGGATCGGGCCACTGCGCCTCGGGCATGCGCAGTACGTGCTGCTCGTAGTGCATGGGGGTGAGGATCTGCATGTAGCGCGGGTCGGCGGTGCGGCCGCTGGCTTCGAGCTGCTTGGCTTCGGCCAGCAGCTTGGGATCCATCGCCGGCTCCAGCACCTTTTTCGCGTACACGTTATAGGCGGGGATCGAATCCACCATGTTGGAAATCACCAGGCACTTCAGGTGCTGCTGGTATTTCAGCGCGTACTCCATGGCCAGGATGCCGCCCCAGGAGTGGCCGAGCAGGCAGAAGTTGTCCTTGTCCAGGTGCAGCGCCTGGCGCACCTGCTCCACTTCCTCGACGAAGCGCGCGGTGGTCCACAGCGAGTCGTCCTTGGGCTGGTCGCTGTAGGCCGAGCCGAGCTGGTCGTAGTAGTAGTACTCGACGCCGGCGGCGGGCATGAAGCTGTCGAAGGCTTCGAAGTATTCGTGGGTGGCGCCGGGGCCGCCGTGCAGCAGCAGGAGTTTCAGCTTCGGGTTGTTGCCCACGCGCTTGGTCCACACGCGGAACTTGCCCTTGGGGGTGTCGATCACGATGGTCTTGACGCCGCCGCTGAGCACGTCGTCGCGGCCGCTGTTGTCGAAATAGCTGGCGGGGTTGCTTTGGGCGGGCGCGTCGGCGGCATGCGCGGCGCACAGGCACAGCAGGGCGGCCAGGGTGGCAAGCAGGCGTTTCATCGCGACTCCCCTCATCGACGGCGCTTGGAATACGGCACTATCCCGCGCCCGTTGCACGGCGGCAAGCCGCGGGATTCAGCGCGGCACGCGGTAGCCGCCGGGCACACCCTCGGGACTGAGCGTGAGCTGCCACAGCTGGTCGCGCCGGCTGCGGAACACCGCCGCCGACACCGACAGGTAGAACTGCCACATGCGGCGGAAGCGGTCGTCGTAGTTGCCGGCCAGGCGCGGCCAGGCCGCGTCGAAATTGGCGCGCCAGGCGTCCAGGGTGCGGGCGTAGTCGGCGCCGAAGTTGTGCCAGTCCTCGACCACGAACAGGTCCTGCAGGGCCTCGGCCACTTGCTGCGCGGAGGGAATCATCGAGTTCGGGAAGATGTATTTCTCGATCCACGGGTCCGGCCGCGACGGCGCGCCGTTGCTGCCGATCGAATGCAGCACGAACAGGCCGCCCGGCTTCACGCAGCGGCGCGCCACTTCGAAATAGGTGCGGTAGTTGAGCGCGCCGACGTGCTCGAACATGCCGATCGAGAACACCGCGTCGAAGTGTTCGTCCAGCTCGCGGTAGTCCTGCAGGCGGATTTCCACCGGCAGCCCGGCGCACAGCTCGCGCGCGAACTCGGCCTGTTCCTGCGAGACGGTGACGCCCACGCCCGCCACCCCGTAGCGCTCGGCCGCGAACTTCAGCGCCTCGCCCCAGCCGCAGCCGATGTCCAGCACGCGCTGGCCGGGCTGCAGGCGCAGCTTGCGGCAGACCAGGTCGAGTTTCGCGGCCTGGGCGTCGTCGAGGTTGTCCGCCTCGGCCCAATAGCCGCAGGAATACACCAGCCGCTTGCCCAGCATGGCCTGGAACAAGTCGTTGCCCAGGTCGTAGTGGACGCGGCCGATCTCGTAGGCATGCTCGCCGCGCTGCAGGTTGATGAAGCGGGCTTTCAGGTGCGCCAGCAGCGTGTCCAGCGTTTTCAATTCCTGGTCCACGTGCGAGCGCAGCAGGCGGGTGAACATGCCGGGCAGGTCTTCGGCGTCCCACCAGCCGTCCATATAGGCCTCGCCCAGGCCGAGCGAGCCGTGGGCGAACACGCGGGCGTAGAGGTCGTCGTCGTGCACGCGCAGATCGGTGGGAGCGCCGCCATCGAGATGGATGCCGGCGTGTTCCAGCAGGGTGACGGCGCGTTGCTTCAGCGAATCCCGGCTCATGCGTGCCTCGCGGTGGGATGGAACGTAAGGAATCAGTGCTTGCCGAGCACCTCGAAGCCTGCGGCCAGCGATGCATAAACCACGTCGACGCCGGCCGCGCGCACGGCGGCGAGCAGCGTGCCGGCACGGGTTTCATCCAGCAGGAATTCGACCTTGACCGGCAAGTCGTCGGCCAGATCGAAGAACTGCTCCTCGTGCAGCACGCCATGGCGACCGTAGCCGGCAATGGCGCGGAAGGCCGAGCCGCCGCCGATGCCCTGGTGCCTGGCCAGCTCAAGCAGCCATTCGTGCACCAGCTTGCCGTCGTGGCGGGCGCGCTGGCGGCAATAGAAGATCAGCAGGCCGCCTTGCTGGATGCTGTCGTTGTTCATCCGGGCTTCTCCTTCAGGCGCGCAGCAGCAGGCGGGTGGCGGCGATGCCGGCGATGGTCATCGCGATCGAACCCACCAGGTGGAAGGCCACGTGGCCGGCGAACCACAGGTATTGCTGGCGCAGCAGCAGGGTGGTCGCTTCGGCCGAGAACGTGGAGAAGGTGGTCAGGCCGCCGAGGAAGCCGGTGGCGACGAACAGGCGCAGTTCCGGCGGCAGGGTCTGGTAGTGATCGAACACGCCCAGCACGCAGCCCATCAGCAGGCCGCCGACCAGGTTGGCGGCGAGCGTGCCCAGCGGCACGGTGGGAAACAGGGGGTTGAGCAGCACGCCAAGCATCCAGCGCAGCCAGCAGCCGAGGGCGCCGCCGATGCCGATGACCATGAATCCGGTGTAGCTCACGTGCAGTCTCCTAAAGGGGTTACAGCCCTCCGGAACCAGGCACGCGCCTGCGCCCCGGCGCGAGCCGGTGTGCAGGCATCATCAGCGCCGGGTCCCGAAGCGAAGGCATCGGGCCGCGGCGCGGTTCGTCCGTATCGACACGGAACGGGAGGCATGCCATCTCCCTTGCCTTGGGCATGCTAGCCGAAGGTGTCGGCATGGCGCCAACCCTGAGCTGACGAGTGGACCATGCGGCCCGGATGGCGCGCCCCTATACTCGCAAGCCTCGCGCCCCCTCTCGTTGCACGCCATGAATGCCACTCCCCGCGCCGTGCAGCGCAGTCTGCCGGTGCTGCTCGCGGGCCTGTCGATGATCGGCCCGTTTTCCATCGATGCGGTGTTCCCCGCGTTCCCGCTGATCGGGGCGCAGTTCGGCGTGGACAACGCGCAGCTGCAGCAGCTGATCAGCGTGTATCTGCTTACCTACGCGGCGATGAGCCTGTTCCACGGCGCGCTGTCGGACGCGGTGGGCCGCAAGCCGGTGCTGGTGACCGGCATCGCGGTGTATGCGCTGGCCTCGGCGGGCGCGGCTCTGGCTACGTCGTTTCCGATGCTGCTGGCCTGCCGCGGCCTGCAAGGCATGTGCGCGGGCGCCGGCCTGGTGGTGGGGCGCGCCATCGTGCGCGACTGCTACGAAGGCGCGGCGGCGCAGCAGCTGATGTCGCGGGTGATGATGATCTTCAGCATCGCGCCGGTGGTTGCGCCGATGGTGGGTGCGCAGATTCTTTATTTCGGCAGCTGGCACGGCATCTTCTGGGTGCTGATGGGTTTCACCGCGGTGCTGGCCACGGCCCTGGTGCTACTGCTGCGCGAAAGCCATCCGCCGGAGGCGCGCACGCGTTTCGCGCCGCGCGAGCTGCTGGCCGGCTATGTCGGCTTCGGACGCGACCTGCCGTTCCGGCCGCTGCTGGTGTCGTGCTCGGTGAACTTCGCCGGGTTGTTCCTGTATATCGCCTCGGCGCCGCGCATCGTGCGCGACCTGCTGCACCTGTCGGCGCAGGGCTTTCCCTGGCTGTTCCTGCCGGTGGTGGCGGGGTTGATGACCGGCGCATGGCTGTCCGGCCGGCTCGCGGTGCGGCGCAGCCAGGTCTATACGGTGAACCTGGGGTACGCCTCGATGCTGGCGGCCTGCGTGCTGCATGTGCTGTTCGCGCTGGCGATGCCCGATCCGGTGCTGCCGTGGTCGATGCTGCCGCTGATCCTGCATGGCATCGGCGTGCAGCTGGCGTTCCCGACGCTGACCCTGCTGCTGCTCGACCGCTTTCCGCATCACCGCGGCGGTGCGTCCTCGGTGCAGGCTTTCGCCAGCCTGCTGTTGTGCAGCGTGGTGGCCGGTGTGCTGTCGCCGCTGCTGGCCGGCCACATGCTTTATCTGGCGCTGGGCGCGTCGGGGCTGACGGTGCTCGGCTGGGTGTCGTGGCGGTGGTATCGGCGCGCGGTAGAGACGCGCGAAGCGGTAGGCGAAACGGCGTAGGTTGGGGTGAGCCGCAGGCGAACCCCAACGATGCGATGCATTTGAAGGTGGCGATGTTGGGGTTCGCCTTCGGCTCACCCCAACCTACACCGTGTCGAAGATCGGGTGTCCCTGCGCATCGAGCAGCGCATGCTCGACCAGCCACTGCCGCGCGTTCTCCGCATCCTCGGCGAACCACGCCGCGGTGGAGCCCAGGCGGAAGCTGTAGCCCCAGGCATCCATATCCGCCATCAGGCGCGCGCGGCCGACGCCGGGCAGCTCGTCGGCCAGCACGATCTGCAGATAGCAGGTGGCGTCTTCTTCGGCGATCGAATCGGTGGCGTCGGTATGCACCTGCGCGCGCCGCTCAGGCGGCAGCACGATCAGATGGCCGGCCTCGTGCAGCAGCGAATGCACCGGTGTGTCGCCGCGCGCGTAGACCACGGTGCCGATGATGCCGGCTTCCTCGTCGCCCCAGAAGCTGCCGGGTATCGGCTGCTCGTCGGGCACGCGCTGCAAGCTCAGGCCGTAGCGGGCGAGCAGGGCGCGCGCGCGTTCTTCCTGGATGTCGGCCAGGCGCAGCACGTGGGGCGGGGCGGGGGTGTCTGGCATGCGTCGCTGCGCTAGGGGCGGCTGCCCGGCGCGGAAGTCCATGAGGGAAAGACACCGGCGGGCGCGCTGGCCCGCCGGCGGTGCATCAGCCGGCGACCGGAGCGGTCGAACCGGGCTTGTCGTTCTCGGGCAGGGCGACGGAGAGTTCCAGCACCTCGTGCCCGCTGTCGCGCTCGACGTTGATGTTGATCGCTTCGATGTCCACGTGGACATATTTCTTGATCACTTCGAGCAGCTCGTTGCGCAGCAGCGGCAAGTAGTCGGGCGCTCCGCGGGTGGAGCGCTCCTGCGCCACGATGATGCGCAGGCGCTCCTTGGCCACCACGGCGGACGGCTCAGGCCTGCGCTTGAGGAAATCAAGAATACCCATCGCGTTCAACCTCCGAATACGCGCTGGAAGAAGCCCTTCTTCTGCACTTCGAGGAAGCGCAGCGGGCGCTCTTCGCCCAGCAGGCGGGCCACGGTGTCGGTATAAGCCTGGCCGGCATGCGAGGTCTCGTCGAGAATCACCGGCACGCCCGAGTTGGATGCGGCCAGCACGTTTTCCGATTCCGGAATGACGCCGACCACCGAGATGCCGAGGATGTCCTCCACGTCCTTGACGCTGAGCATTTCGCCCACCGCCACGCGCGCGGGGTTGTAGCGGGTCAGCAGCAGGTGCTGCTTGATCGCGTCCTCGCCCTTTTCGGCGCGGCGGGTCTTGCTGGACAGCAGGCCCAGGATGCGGTCGGAATCGCGCACCGAGGAGACTTCCGGATTGACCACCACCACCGCGTGGTCGGCGAAGTACATGGCCAGGTGCGCGCCCTTTTCGATGCCGGCGGGCGAGTCGCACACGACGTAGTCGAAGCCCTCGTCGGACAGGCCCTGCAGCACCTTCTCGACGCCCTCCTGGGTGAGCGCGTCCTTGTCGCGCGTCTGGCTGGCGGCCAGCACGTAGAGGGTCTCGTAGCGCTTGTCCTTGATCAGGGCCTGCTTGAGCGTGGCCTCGCCGTGCACGACGTTGACGAAGTCGTACACCACGCGGCGCTCGCAGCCCATGATCAGGTCGAGGTTGCGCAGGCCGACGTCGAAGTCGATCACGGCGACCTTCTTGCCCTGGATGGCCAGGCCGGTGGCGAGCGAGGCGCTGGTCGTGGTCTTGCCCACGCCACCTTTGCCCGAGGTGACTACGATGATCTCTGCGGTCAAGGGTTCATCTCCCAGAATTTGTTTTTTGTAATGGTGTTGCGATTAGTAATGTCGCGATCGTTGCAGGCGGGCGGCGCCGCGTCAAAGTTTCGCGATCAGCAATTTTTCACCGTCGAGCCAGCATTGCACAGCCTGGCCTTCGAGGTCCTTCGGCAACTGTTCAAAGACGCGGTAGTGGCCGGCGATGGCCACGAGTTCCGCGCGAAAGTCGGACACGTAGATGCGCGCCTTGGCGTCGCCCTGGGCACCGGCCATGGCGCGGCCGCGCAGGCCACCGTAGATATGGATGCTGCCGTCGGCGATCACCTCGGCGCCGTTGGCGACGCCGCCGGTGACGATCAGGTCGCGATCGCGCGCATAGATCTGCTGGCCGGAGCGCACGGTGCCGTCGTGGTACTGGCCGCCGAGCCCGGCGGGCGCGGGTTCCGCCTCGCGCGCGGCGGGTGCGGGTGCCGGAACCGGTGCGGCGGCGGGCGCTGCCGGCGCCGGCGCGGCGGCCGGCGGGGCGATGCTGCCGCCGTCGGCGGGTTCGTAGGCGGCGCGGAACTTGGCCAGCAGCGGCAGGCCCATGCGGCGCGACAGCGCCTCGGTCTCGCTGGTGCCGTAGGCCAGGCCCACCGGCAGCATGCCGGCGCTGCGCACCGCTTCGAGCAGGGCGTCGACGATGCCGTCGTCGGGCAGGTTGAGCAGGTGGCTGAAGTCGAGGATCACCGCGGCGCGGGAAAACAGCTGCGGCGCGGTGCGCACGCGGCGCTCCAATTCCTCGAACAGCGCGGCGGCGTCGGGACGGCGCACGCGCACGCTGGCAATACCGACCTGGCCGAAGCGCAGGTCGCAGACATCGGTGGTATCCATGCGGGCATTCACGGGCGCCGCTCTCCAGCGAGGCGGCGCTTGTCATTGTTATGGGTGGGACGGGGACGCTCGGCCAGCCAGCTCACGTCGGGCAGGCCGCCGCGCTCCAGGTAGGTTTCGCGCACATAGGGGTAGCTGGGCAGTTCCTTGGCCAGCAGGCTGACCTGCGGACCTTCCTCGCCCATGCGCTGCTGGCCGACTTCCTGGAAGCCGTAGGTGCCGTGGAACAGCAGCACCTTGTCGTCGCGCGGCTCCAGGAACACCTCGCAGGTGAGCAGCGGCGCGCGCACTTCGGCGTAGCTGGTCACGTCGCAATAGAAGATGCGGCCCAGGCCGTGGCGGCGGTAGGCATTGGCGATGACGATGCGGTCGATATAGACGAACTGCGCATAGCGCTCGCCGAACCACTGGTAATTGGTGCTGTCGTAGCCGCCGCCCTCGCGCAGGGCGATCAGGAAACCGGCGATGTGGCCGTCGATCTCGGCCACGCGGAAATAATCGGCGTGGTCGTAGAAGTAACGCAGTTGCCCGGCGTCCAGGGCGAGGATGGTGCGCCCGGCGGCGTTGTTGAGCGCCAGCACGGCATCCAGGTCGTGCTCGCGCACGTCGCGGATGGCAAGGGCCATTCGTTGCTCCGCAATAGATGTTGCTAAAGAGATTGCTCGGGACAGACCGGCTGACGGCCCCACGTATCGGGGCGCATTATGACACGGGGGCAGGGGGCGCACATATCACGGCGCACCATGTAAAACCTTTGTAAAGCGCACAGTGCGGTGGCCGCGGGCCTGCCTGCCATGGCTTCTGGCAGGGATGGGCCAGTGACTTCTCGCGCATTGCACCACGGGACCTCCGGCCTATGATGCTTCGCATGCGATGGTCCAACTTCAATCATATCCGGCTGCTGCGCCTGACCGGCCTGTTCGCCTACGTCTGTTCCGGCACGCCGCTGATCATCCAGTGGGCGGTCGAGCGCATGGACCGGCTGCACCAGCCCAATTTCGCGCTGCTGCTGTGGTCGCTGTTCTATCTGCTGTTCGGCGTGCTGTACCTGCTGCTGACCAGCAACCTGGGCTCGCGCCGCAACCTGGGGGCGCGCCTGGTCGGCCTGACCCTGATCACCGCCTCGGCCCTGGCCGTGGGCTGGTACAGCCATAGCGGCCTGTCGGCGATCCTGATGGTGGTGTCCTCGGTGATCCTGCCGTGGCTGCTGCCGTTCTGGCTGAGCGTGGCGTGGATCCTGCTGCAGTGCCTGGGCCTGGCCGTGCTGTTCTCGACCTTCCCGGAATTCAACTACAGCGTGACCCTGGCCCTGCTGCAGGCTTGCATCTATACGGGCTTCTCGGCGGTGGGCTTCGTCGCCTCGGTCATCGCCAGCCAGCAGGCCGAGGAGCGCGAGATGCAGCGCCGGCTCAATTCCGAGCTGCGCGCCACCCGCGCCCTGCTGGCCGAATCCACCCGCATCGCCGAGCGCATGCGCATCGCGCGCGACCTGCACGACCTGGTCGGCCACCACCTCACCGCGCTCACTTTGAACCTGGAAGTGGCCAGCCACCTGAGCAACCCCGCCGCGGCCGAGCACGTGCTCAAGGCCCAGGCCACCGCCAAGCACCTGCTCAGCGACGTGCGCGAGGTGGTCAGCGAGCTGCGCCAGGACGACGCCATCGACCTGACCCAGGCGCTGCGCAGCCTGGTCGAAGGCGTGCCGGGCCTGAACGTGCACGTGGAGACGCCGCCGCGCTTCAGCGTGGAGGACCCGCGCCGCGCCCAGGTGCTGCTGCGCGTGGCGCAGGAAATCATCACCAATACCGCCCGCCATGCCGGCGCGCGCAACCTGTGGCTGGACTTCTGCTACGACGAAGCCGGCGTGCTGCAGCTGCGTGCGCGCGACGACGGCCGCGGCGCCGACCAGTTCCGCCCCGGCAACGGCTTGTCGGGCATGCGCGAGCGGCTGGCGGAATTCGGCGGCACGGTCCAGGTGGACACCGCCGCCGGCCAGGGCTTCGCCCTCAACGTCAGCTTGCCGCTGGGCGAGGAATCGGCCCTGGCGCATGCGCCGACCCGCTTCGAGCCGCCCGCCCTGAGCGTGTCGTGAGTCCGCACCGCCTGCCTTCAGCCATGCCAGAATGGGCGGCCGGCCTGGAAGGCCGCGCCGCTGTCTATCCCGTCGTCCCCGGCGATGGCGCCGGGGAACGCAATCGCTCCGAGGAACCGCGATGATTTCCGTGTGTCTTGTCGACGACCAGAACCTGGTACGCCAGGGCGTTCGCTCGCTGCTGGATCTGGCTGAGGACATCCGCGTCGTGGCCGAATGCGCCGACGGCGCCCAGGCCGTGCAGGACATCCCCCGCATCAAGCCCGACGTAGTGCTGCTGGACCTGCGCATGCCGAACATGAGCGGCCTGGAAGTGCTGCAGGCGCTGTCCGCCCGCAACGAACTGCCGCCGACCATCATCCTCACCACCTTCGACGACGACCAGCTGGTGCTGCAGGGCCTGAAGGCCGGCGCCCGCGGGTATCTGCTTAAAGATGTGTCACTGGAACAGCTGGTGGAAGCGGTGCGCACCGTCGCCGCGGGCGGTTCGCTGGTGGCGCCGATGGTCACCCAGCGCCTGCTGGCCGGCGTCGGCCGCATGCAGAACCAGTTCACCAGCCTCGAGCAGCCGGACCCGCTGACCGAGCGCGAGACCGAGATCCTGCGCCTGCTGTCCGGCGGCTACAGCAACAAGGAGATCGCCAACTCCCTGAAAGTGGCGGAGGGCACCGTGAAGAACCACGTGTCCAACATCCTCTCCAAGCTCGGCGTGCGCGACCGTACCCGCGCCGTGCTCAAGGCGCTGGAACTGGGCATCGTCTAAGGCCCCGCGCAGGCTCCGGAAGGCCCATTCCGGGGCCTTTCGGGGCGCCCTCCGGGGCGGATAGCGTTCCAGGCCATGAACCGGTACCATCGGTGGCTTCGGCGCTGGCCGACCCCTGTCACGAATGCGATTCCTTCGGGCTTTTCATAAGGAAGCGCATCCGTGCCGGACCGGTCTCCGGCGACGCACTCGTGCCGCCAAGAGAGATGTTCGGAGAGCCCTGGAATGATGCGTGTTCTTGAATTCATTGTTGCCCTAGTCATCGTCGTCGTGGTCGGCGTCGTGGTGGGCGTGATCATGCCTGGCAGTGGCCATGTGGAGAGGTCGCTGGTGGTCGGCAAGGACATGCGTCAGGTGTACGACGTGCTCGCCAATTTCCGCCGCTACCCCGATTTCACGGTGCAGCGCAAATACGACCGCAATACCCAGTTCACCTTCTCCGGCAAGGCCTATGGCCCGGGCGCGGAGCTGAGCTGGAGCAGCAACGACGACAAGGTGGGCAAGGGCAAGCTGACCGTTGCCACCGCCGAGCCGTCGTTCGACAAGATCGACTCGACCGCCAAGTCCGCCAAGATCGTCTGGAACCTGGACAACGACTGGCGCGGCCAGGACAAGCACTTCACGCTGGACCTGGATCGCCAGGGCAGCCGCGGCCAGCTGACCAAGATCACCTGGTCGTATGACGTGGCCTACGGCTTCAACCTGGTCGACCGCTACTCGAACCTGTACATCCACGGCGACCCGGATGCCTTCATCCAGTTCAGCCTGAACGATCTGCAGAACGTGCTGGCCTCGGTGCAGAACATCGACTACGGCAAACTGATCCCCTACATCGAGCAGACCCAGCCCACGCCGATGCTGCTGGTGTCCAGCTCGATCGAGCGCAAGGGCGGCCTCGAGGCGCTCAACGAAGCGACCGACAAGGCCGAGGGCCAGCTGCAGGCCGCCGCCAAGAAGCTGGGTGTGACCGTCACCGGTCCGCGCACCATCTTCACCACCAACTATGGCGACCAGACCTACACGTTCGACGTGGGCCTGCCGATCAGCGCCACCAGCCTGACCGTCAACGGCCAGAGCCACGAGCTGACCGCCGCCAAGGCGCCGGACCTCACCGCTCCCGCCAGCAGCGGCACCGCTGCCGCGCCGGCCAGCGACAACACCCCCGGCAACACCGACCGCTTCGGCCGCCTGATCGTCGACAACGACGTGCGTGGCGTGCTCGCCTTCGGCGGCCCGGCGCTCAAGGGCATCTGGAACGGTACCGCCGCCGGCGTGCCGCAGACCCGCGACATGCTGAAGGCCTACTCGCAGACCCACGGCTACAAGTTCGACGAAGTGGTCAACCGCCCGTACGACATCCTGGTCAAGCCGGAAGTGAAGCAGGGCGACCAGGTCACCAGCTACGCGCAGTTCGCCATCTACCTGCCGCTGACCGGCGACGCCCCGGAGAAGACCCCGGAGCAGGAAGCCAACCTGCAGCCGCCGTCGCTGGACACGGGCGCCACGCAGGCCCCGGCCTCGTCGGGCACCGCTGCCGCTCCGGCCTCGGCCGCCAGCGCCGGCCAGCAGTAAGCCTCAGCGCTGCGCAAGATCGAAAGGCCCTTCGTTCGCGAAGGGCCTTTTTCTTTGCGCGCGGTTTTTTGCACGGCGCGGCGGCGCGAACTTTTCCGCTTCGATGGGGTACATTGCTTCGTCGCTGCGCCGCTCGGGCCCACGACCATTCCGTCGTTTTTCCTTCCGCTCCGGACATGATCGAAACCGAACAGCTCACCCGTCGCTACGGCACGCTCACCGCGGTCGACGCGCTCAGCTTCCGCGCCGAACCGGGACAGGTGCTGGGCCTGCTCGGTCCCAACGGTGCCGGCAAATCCACCGTGATGCGCATGATCGCCGGCTTCCTGCGGCCCACCGCGGGCACCGCGCGCGTGTGCGGCCACGACGTGCGCAAGGAGTCGCTCAAGGCCAAGCGTGCGCTCGGCTATCTGCCCGAAGGCGCGCCCAGCTACGGCGAGCTGACGGTGCGCGAATTCCTCACGTTCATCGTGCGCTCGCGCGGCCTCTCGGCCGACCAGGGCTTCCGGCGCTTCGAGGAAGTGGTGGGCCATCTGCAGCTGGAAGAAGTGCTCGACACCTGCATCGAAACCTTGTCCAAGGGCCTGCGCCGCCGCGTCGGCCTGGCCCAGGCCATCGTGCACAACCCGCCGGTGCTGATGCTGGACGAACCCACGGACGGTCTGGACCCGAACCAGAAACACGCCGTGCGCCAGCTGATCGACACCATGGCGCGCGAGCGCACCATCCTGATTTCCACCCATCTGCTGGAAGAAGTGCACGCGCTGTGCAACCGCGTGGTGATCATCGCCAACGGCCGCCTGCTCGCCGATGCCACGCCAGCGGAACTGGAAGCGCGCTCGCGCTATCACGGCGCGGTGTCCTTCAGCGCGCCGGGCAGCGGCGTGTCGCAGGAGATGCTGGGGCGATTGCCCCAAGTGGCCTCGATCGAAGTGGATCCGCTGGACGGACGCATCACCGTGTTCCCGCGGCCGGGCGAACGCATCCTGGAACCGGTGGAATTGCTGCTGCGCCAGCAGGGGTTGGAAGTGTCGGAAATCCAGCTCGAACGCGGCCGCCTGGACGAAGTGTTCCGCCAGATCACCACCGGCCAGACCAGGCCCGAGCCCGTGCGCGAGGCCGGCGCATGAGCCCCGTGATGGCGGTCGCGCGCCGCGAACTGCGCAGCTTCTTCGTTACGCCGGTGGCGTATGTCTTCCTGGTGATCTTCCTGGTGCTGGCCGGCATCCTCACGTTCTATGCCGGCGATTTCTACGACCGCGGCCAGGCCGACCTGCAGCCGTTCTTCGTGATGCATCCCTGGCTGTACCTGCTGCTGGCGCCGGCGGTATCGATGCGCATGTGGGCGGAGGAAGCCAAGGGCGGCACGCTGGAGCTGCTGCTCAGCCTGCCGATGACGTTAGCGCAGGCCATGCTGGGCAAGTTCCTGGCTGCGTGGTTCTTCATGGGCATCGGCCTGCTGCTGACCTTCCCGATCTGGATCACGGTGAACTACCTGGGCTCGCCCGATAACGGCGTGATCGTTGCCGGTTATCTCGGCAGCTGGCTGATGGCCGGTTCCTTCCTCGCCATCGGCGCCTGCCTGTCCGCGCTGACGCAGAGCCAGGTGGTGGCCTTCATCCTCACCATGGTGGTGTGCTTCCTGCTGCTGCTCGCGGGCCAGCCGCAGGTGCTGGATTTCCTGCAGGGCTCGGTGCCGCGGCGCCTGCTCAACGGCGTGGCGCACCTGAGCCTGCTGCGCCACTTCGAGGCGATCGCGCGCGGCGTGCTGGACGTGCGCGACGTGCTGTACTTCGTGCTGTGCATCGCCTCCTGGCTCACGGCCGGCGTGCTGGTGCTCGACCTGAAGCGCACGCCATGAGCCTGCTGCGTCCCGCCTTCTCCCGCCGCGTGCGCGTGATCGGCCTGCTGATCCTGCTGGTGGCCGTGTCGGTGACCCTGGCCGTGGCCGGCAGCCGCTGGATGCGCGCCACGCGCTTCGATCTCACCTCGGACCGCCTCTACACGCTCACGCCGGGCACCGTGCGCATCGTGGACAAGCTGCGCGCGCCGCTGCGGCTCACCCTGTATTTCTCCGAGCACTCCACCCGCGACCTGCCGCAGCTGCGCAGCTACGAGCAGCGCGTGCGCGAGCTGCTGCAGGAAATGGTGGCGCGCTCGCATGGCCGCCTGCGCCTGCAGGTGGTGGACCCGGTGCCGTATTCGGACGACGAAGCCGCCGCCGAAGGCAGCGGGCTGAGTCCCCTGAGCGGCGGCACCAACGGCGAGCGCGTGTTCTTCGGCCTGGTCGGCACCACCTTGCCGGGCCTGCAGGACGGCGAGGCCGACAACGAGACCCGTCCCGGCGCCAAGAACCTGGCCATCCCATTGTTCGATCCGGGCCGCGAGACCTTTCTCGAATACGACGTGGCCAAGCTGCTGTACGAGCTCAACGAGCCGGCCAAGCCGCATATCGGCGTGATCAGCAGCCTGCCGGTGCAGGGCAATCCGGTGCTGGGCGAAGAACCCTGGACGGTGATCCGCCAGCTCGGCCAGCTGTTCGAAGTGAAGTCGCTGGACCCGAACAAGCTCGACCGCGTCAGCGACGACATCCAGGTGCTGCTGCTGATCCATCCCAAGCACCTGTCCGACGGCGCGCTGTATGCGATCGATCAGTACGTGCTGCGCGGCGGCCATCTGGTGGCCTTCGTCGATCCGTATTCGGAACTGGACACCACACCCTTCGTCGACAGCAACGGCGTGATCGACGACCACGACTCCGATCTGCAGCGCCTGTTCGAAGCCTGGGGCGTGCAGTTCGATCCGCAGAAAGTGGTGCTGGACCGCTCGCGCGCATTGCGCATCGAACTGGCCGACAACAGCGCGGCCAACCATCCGGCCATGCTTGGCCTCACCGGCCAGGAGCTCAACCACGGCGACGTCACCACGGCGAGCCTGCAGCGCATCAATCTGTCCAGCGTCGGTTATCTGGATCTCTCGCCCAAGGCCACCACGCGCCTGATCCCGCTGATGCAGACCACCACCGACGCCGAAGTGGTGCCGGCGCAGCGCGTGCGCGAAGCCACCACCGACCCCAACGCGTTGCTGGACGGCTACAAGGCCGACAACACCCGCTACGTGGTGGCCGGCCGCGTGCGCGGCAGCTTCCCCTCGGCTTTCCCGGAGCGCGCGAAACAGCCCGGGTTTATCGCGCAGGCCAATGCCGAAGTGATCCTGGTGGCGGATACCGACCTGCTCACCGACCGCCTGTGGGTGTCGTACTCGCAGAGCCTGCTCGGGCCGCTGCAGCTGAGCGCGCTGGCCAACAACGGCGACTTCGTCACCAACCTGGCGGACAACCTCAGCGGCTCGTCCGAGCTGCTGTCGATCCACGGCCGCACCAGTTCGCAGCGTCCGTTCACCCGCGTGCTGGCGCTGCAGGCAGCGGCGGACCAGAAGTTCCTGGCCAAGAAGCAGGAGCTGCAGCGCGAGCTGGCCGTCACCCGCAGCCGCCTGTCCGAACTGCAGCCGGCCAAGGCCGCGCGCAGCGACAACGCCAGCACCGAGCAGCGCGCGGAGATCGAGCAGTTCCTGCAGCGGCAGCTGGCGATCAACAAGGAGCTGCGCGACGTGCAGCACCAGCTCAACGCCGAGATCGACGCGCTGGGCATGCGCCTGAAGTTCCTCAATATCGTGCTGGTGCCGGCCCTGGTCACGCTGTTCGGCCTGGCTTACGGCTGGCGGCGCTCGCGCCGCAACCGGCGCCGCGCATGATGCGGGCATCTGCCGCAGTCCCGCCGGCAAGGGGCGGGACTATGCTTGGCGCCTGCCGTGCGCCGGGATCCGAACCGCGATGATGTCGAGCCTGCTCAAGTGGATCGTGCCCTGGGAGTTCTCCTGGGTCTTTCTGCTGAGCTTCGTGGCGATCTGCGCGCTGTATGTGCGCGGCAGCCGCCAGCTGCAGGTGAGCTTCAGCCGCAAGCTCTCGTTCTGGACCGGCATGGCCATCGTCTACGTGTCGCTGCACACGTACTTCGATTACTACGCCGAGCACGAATTCTTCATGCACCGCATCCAGCAGGTGCTGCTGCATCACCTGGCGCCGCTGCTGATCGTGGCTTCGTATCCGGGCACGGTGCTGCGCGCGGGCCTGCCGCTGGCGTGGCGCGCGCGTGCGCTGCGGCCGCTGGAGCGTTCCTGGCCGTGGCGCGCGGTGACCGGCGTGCTGCTCAACCCGGCGGTGGCGACGGTGCTGTTCGTCGGCTTCATCCTGATCTGGCTGATCCCGGCGATGCAGACGCTGGCGATGCTGGACTGGCGCATCTACCGCTTCATGAACTGGTCGATGATGCTCAGCGGGCTGAGCTACTGGTGGCTGGTGCTGGATCACCGCCCGCGTCCGCCGGGACGGATGACGCCGGGAGTGCGCGTGCTGTCGCCGGCCATCACCATGAGCCCGCAGATCCTCGCCGGCGCCATCGTCACTTTTTCCAAGAGCGATCTCTATCCGATCTTCGAGATCTGCGGCCGCGCCTTCGCCTTCAACGTGCTGACCGGTCAGCTGGTGGGTGGCGTGATCATGTGGGTGCCGGCGGCGCTGATCGAATCGATCGGCGGCCTGCTGGCGCTGCGGCAGTGGGTGCGCCTGTCGCGCAATGGGCGGATCAAGTCGAAGCGGCAGTTGCAACTCGAGCGTAGGTTGGGGTGATAACCCCAACAATGCGGTGCCAATGCAGATGAGCGATGTTGGGGTTGCCACCCCAACCTACGTCAGTGGTGATGCATTTCCGGCATGTCGCCACCATCCACCGTATTCGCCGGCTTGGCCTCGAACTCCGTATCCAGCGTGCTGCCATCGGCGAAGCGCAGCGTGACGCGCACCTTGTCGCCGACCTTCACCGGCGCGGCCGCCTTCATCAGCATCAGGTGATAGCCGCCGGGCGACAGCGCCGCCTTGCCGTGCGCGGGAATCGGCAGCGCATCGACGCTTTCCATGCGGCCCATGCCGGTGTCGGTGCTGCTCTTGTGCAGCATCACGTCGGCGTAGGCCGGGCTGCTGGCCGAGCGCAGCGACACGGGATGGTCGCCATGATTTTCCAGCACCACATAGCCGCCGGCGGGCAGGGCGCCGGGCATCACGCGGATCCAGCCGCGGCTCGCCGCGACATGCTCGGCATCGCCGGCACTGGCCGCGCCCGCGAACAGCAGGCCGGCGAACAGGAAAGCGCAGCGTGCGTTCATGGCTTGGCTCCGGGGTCGAGCAGCAGGTGCAGGTCGTGGACCAGGTCGTCCTGGGCGTCGGCGGCGGTGGAGAGCAGGCGCGCCTTGCCGTCGCGGTCGAACAGATAGATGGCCGAGCTGTGGCTCACTTCGTACTGGCCGTCGGCCTTGTCCGGTTCGCGCGTGTACGCGGAGCGATAGCGCTTGCTCAGCGCCTCCAGCGCGCGCGGTTCGCCGGACAGGCCCACGGCACGCGGATCGAAGGCGTTGACGTAGGCGTGCATCACGTCGGGCGTGTCGCGCGCGGGGTCGACGCTGACGAACAGGATGCGCGCGCCATCGGCGAGCGGCCCCAGGCGCTGCATCACCACGTGCAGTTGCGCGAGCGTGAGCGGGCATACGTCGGGGCAATGCGTGTAGCCGAAGTACAGCAGCACCACCTTGCCGCGGTAGTCGGCGCCGGTGACCGGCTTGCCGTGGTCGTCGACCAGCTTGAAGTCGAGGTCCGGCATATGGCCGGTGACATTGGTGAGCTTCCACGGCAGCTCGTCGCCGCGCTGGCAGCCGGCCAGCAGCAGCGCAGCGAGCAGCAGGGGGAGCAGGAACAGGCTGCGGACGAGGCGTCGGGGCTTCATGCGAGAATCCTGGATCGGCATCGCGCCAGCATACGACACCGGCACGGCCGCCAGCCCGAGGACTCCTTTCCCATGCGACAAAGTGTCAGTTCCGCCGCCGGCCTTATGGCCGGTTTCGCCGGCGCCAGCGCGGTGATCCTCGGTGCGTTCGGCGCGCACGCCTTGCGCGGCGTGCTGGACGAACGCGGCACCGAGCTGTGGCATACGGCCGTGAACTACCACGTGTGGCATGCGCTGGCCTTGTGCCTGGCGCTGTTCGTGCTCGACGCACCGCACCGGCGCCGCGCGGTGATCGCCTTCGCCATCGGCATCGTGCTGTTCAGCGGCAGCCTGTATGCGCTGGCGCTGGGCGCGCCGCGCTGGTTCGGCGCGATCACGCCGCTGGGCGGCGTGGCGTTTATCGCGGGGTGGTTGCTGCTGGGCTGGGGTGCGAGCCGGCGCGGCGCCTGACTCAGCTGCCGGCGAGTGCCGCCAGCGCCAGCTGCGCGCCGACGTGCAGCACCAGGTCGGCGCTGAAGTGCGCGGCCATCGCGTGTTCCAGTCCGTACTTCCAGAACAGCCAGCCGCAGGGCAGGCCGACCAGCGCATTCAAGGCAATGATGCGGACGTACGACAGCGGGCCGTGCAGCATGCCCGCGGAAGCGGCGGCAGGCAGATGGCCGGCGCCGAACAGCAACGCGGCCAGCACGATCGCCACGACATACATCCAAGGCCGCGCGCCGGCGCCCAGGCGTGCCAGCAGCCATACCAGCAGGCTGACCAGGAACAGGCGGCACAAGGTTTCCTCGGCGATGCCGCCGTAGAACGAAGCGAGCGCGCCGCGCCAGGCCTGATCCAGCAACTGCGACGCGGCGGCATGCACCTGGCCATGCCAGTCGAGCGCCAGCACCAGCAGGGCCGATGCGAGGCCGAGCACGATCGCCAGCAGCCATCTCGAGTTTCCCTGCGGCCGCGGCTCGCGGTAGATCCATGCGCGCAGCCACGGCGCACTCAAGCCATAACGCTCGCCCAGCCACAGGCCGAACCAGGCGAGCAGGCCGCACAGCACGCCCGCCTGCAGCGACTGCAGGATCGCCAGCAGCGGAACCGGTACCGGCAGCTTCGTCAGCCGCGGCATCAGCACGATCAGATAGGGAAACAGCGCCAGCGTGGCGATGGCCGCGGCGATTCCCAGCGCCAGGGCCAGTTTCAGCCGCGGCGCGCCGGTAGCGGGCAGGGCGGGCATGGTGGAGTCCTCGCGCTCAGTGGTGCGGTTGGATAAAGAACCCGGCCACCTTGCCTTGCGCATCGCAGGTGACCTTGGAGTCGATCGTGCTCTGGCCGTAATGCAGCGGCGTGAGCACGACGGTGAGATCGCCGGCCGGCACCACGGTCGCCGCGTCGCGCGCCCCGCGCTCGCCGAACTGCTGCGCCACCGCCGGCCAGATCTGGCCGAGTTTTTCCGGCAGCAGCCTGGCCTTCATGGTGTCGTTGAAATCGCCGGTGGCGCCGGCGTAGTCGCCTTTGTCGAGCGCGTCGAGCAGATGCGTCGAGGCGGTTTCGCACGGCGATTCGGCACGCGCGCCCGCCGCGGCGGACAAACAGATACCCAGGCAGACGATGACTGCCAGCGACTTCTTCATGGTGCGGTTCCCCTGTTCCTGTCGGTGTCGGTTTGCGTGGATTTAGGTGGGATCGTCCTGGTCGTCCGCCACCGGCGCGGCCTGGCCGGCCTTGAGGCGTCCGCTCTTGCGCAGCGCTTCGCGCAGTACGTATTCGATCTGCGCGTTGACGCTGCGCAAGTCGTCGTCGGCCCAGCGTTGCATCGCCTCCAGCACGGCGGGGCTGATGCGCAGCGGATAGGCTTTCTTTTCGGCCGGCACGTGCGACTCGCTCAGCCGCCGTAGAGCGTGCCGGCGTTGACCACCGGCTGCGTGGCGCGGTCGCCGCACAGCACCACCAGCAGGTTGCTGACCATGGCCGCCTTGCGCTCTTCGTCCAGTTCCACCACGCCCTGCTGGCGCAGGCTGTCCAGCGCCATGGCGACCATGCCGACGGCGCCTTCGACGATGCGTCCGCGCGCCGCCACGATGGCGCTGGCCTGCTGGCGCTGCAGCATGGCCTGGGCGATTTCCTGGGCGTAGGCGAGGTGGCTGATGCGCGACTCGATCACGCTGACGCCGGCCTTGTCCAGGCGCGCCTGGATCTCGTCGCGCAGATGGTTGTTGATCACTTCGCCGTGGCTGCGCAGCGAGGGCTTGCCGTCGTCGTGCGCGTCGTAGGGGTAGTTCTGCGCCATCTGGCGCAGCGCCGACTCGCTCTGGATATGCACGAAGTTCTCGTAGTCGTCGACCTGAAACACCGCCTCGGCCGTGTCCACCACCTGCCACACCACCACCGCGGCGATCTCGATCGGATTGCCGTCGCTGTCGTTGACCTTGAGCTTGCCGCTCTCGAAGTTGCGCACGCGCAGCGAGACGCGGCGGCGGGTGAAGAACGGATTGGTCCAGCGCAGCCCTTCCACGCGCACCGTGCCGGCGTACTTGCCGAACAGCTGCATGACCTGGCCTTCGTTCGGCGCGACCTGGAAGAAGCCCTTCAGCAGGAACGCGGTGAACACCAGCACGGCCACGCCACCGAAGAAGCTGGCCAGCGGCGGCTGGTGGCCGGCGGAACTGAGCACCAGCCAGATGCCGAAGGCGGCCAGCAGCAGGCAGAAACCGACGAACGGGATACCGGCAAGCGAAAAACCCTGACGCTCATTCATGGTGATACCTCCCTTGGATGGGAGGTATCTGATATCAAAATGATGTCATTTGCAAGTGCCTAGTGGCTGCCCCCGCCCCCGTTGCCCACCGGGGCGACCGGCGCCGCCACCACAGGAGCCGTGTTCATGAACTCCCAGGAGGGCACCACGTCGACGATCTGCATGGCGTTGAACAGGTTGGTGACGGCGAAGAAGTGCCAGGGGTCGCCGTCGCCGGTGTCCAGCGCGATATGTGTGCTGTCGAAGCGGCGCAGCGCCGCGTCGTAGCTTTGCCAGCGCCCGTCCACCCAGGCCTGCACCCATTCGTGCGGTACGAACACGCGCGAGGTGTTGGCGTAGCGGTCGGCGTAGACCATGCCGGTGACCACCCGCGCCGGAATGCCCTGGGCGCGCGCCATCGCCGCCAGCAGCACGGCGTATTCGGTGCAGTCGCCCTGGCGCGTGTTCACCACTTCCAGCGCCGAGGCGTAGCCGATGTCCAGGCCGTGCTGGGTGATGTAGTGGCTGACGAAGCTGCGCAGCCGGCGCATCTTCTGCCGGTTGTCCACCGCGCTGCCCACCGCCTCTGCGGCCAGCTCGCGGATCTCCGGGGCGTCGGACTGCAGCCAGTCGTTGGCGCGCAGGTCTTCCGGTTGCGGCGGCGCCTGGCCGCCGGCGTAGGCGTTGCCGATGTCGATCTGCCAGTCGTGGCCGCCCAGGTGCAGCACGCGCTGTTCGTCGGTGTTGATGATCGGCGTGGGGATGTCGCCCTCGATGGTCAGCCGGTAGCGCAGGAAGGAATCGCGCAGGTTCGGCGTCAGCGGCCGCGGCGAATCGACCATGGCGGCGCGGAACATGTCCACGTCCTGCTCCGGCGCGAGCGCGCAGGCCTGGTCGCAGGCGATCATTTCCAGCTGCCGCCCGAGCATCGAGATGATGCCCTTGCGCGCGCGGCCCTGGCCGTCCAGCCACAGGTCCAGGATCTGGTCGCCGCGGTCCTGGTGCAGGCGCTGGCGCTGGTGGCTGAGCGTCTCGGTGCCGCCGGGCAGGTCGACCGCCTCGTTGCCCATCACTTCCACCGCCACGTCCATCACCTGCTGGGTGGCGGGGTCGAACATTTCCATGCGGTAGCGCAGGCCGGGCTGCTTCGCGGCGTCGAGCATGGTGCGGCGCTGGGCGTCGTTGAGCAGGGCCTGGCCGGGCCAGGGGATATAGGCGTAGCGCGTGGCGCCGCCCACCGTGGTGGTGATGCGGAACGAGCCGTCGGCCTGGCGCTCGCCGTTCACCGTGCTGTCCATGGCGGACATCGAGGTGCGGGTGGAAAAGCCTAGCGGCTGGCCGGCGGTGCTTTCCACGCTGCGGATCATGTTGCTCAGCGGGATGCTCTTGCCGCTGCGGTTGAGGAGGATCGACAGCGTCTGGGTGGTGGTCACCGTGCCTTGCGCGGTGGCGCGGTCGATGCGCAGGTGGCCGATCTTGCGGCCGCCCAGCAGGACGCTCATCCAGGTGGTGTCGGCGGAGTTGCCGGGCACGCTGTCGGCGGCCATGGTCCCGGCGACGGGACACGGCAACAGCAACAGCACCAGCAATAGCTTGGCGGTCTTCAGTCGCATATGCGTATCCGTGGGGACGGCTTGGATGACAGTGAATGCCGACTTAAGGCTGTCGTCAATCCGCAATGCAGCGAGACCGCAGATGGGCTGGGGCAAGGCTTGCGGGGCGCTTACGGGAAGCGCGGCTTTTTGCGTTTCCGGGCCTGTGGCCGGAAGCGTTTTTCCGCCCGGCGATTGTGCGAGGATCGCCGGATTCAACCAACCCAACGGTGCGGCGCCGGCCGTGCCAACTAGGCAGGGAGCAGGCATGCAGTCCTCGGCATTTGCGCATTGGCTGGTAGTGATCGTGGAGACTTTCGCGGCGCTGTTCCTGCTGCTGCTGGCGATCGGCGTGATGGTGGTGCTGGTGGTGTGGCTGGTGGACCGCAACCAGACCTCCAACTCGGTGTTGCGCAACTTCCCGGTGATTGGCCACTTCCGCTACTGGTTCCTGCACCTGGGCGAATTCTTCCGCCAATACCTGTATTCCAGCGACCGCGAGGAAATGCCGTTCAACCGCGCGCAGCGCATGTGGGTGTACCGCGCCGCCAAGGACGTGGAAAACACCAACGCCTTCGGCTCCACCCGCGACCTGCATGCCGAAGGCCTGCCGTTCTTCGTCAACGCGCCGTTTCCCGCGCTGGGGCAGCAGCACGTGGTGCCGAGGCCGCTCACGCTCGGGCCCTATGCGCGCGAGCCGTACAGCCATTCGTCCTTCTTCAACATCTCGGCGATGAGCTTCGGCGCGCTGTCCGCGCCGGCGGTGCGCGCGCTGTCGATCGGCGCGGCCAAGGCCGGCATCTGGATGGATACCGGCGAGGGCGGACTGGCGCCGTATCACCTTGAGGGCGGCTGCGACATCGTGTTCGAGATCGGCACCGCCAAGTACGGCGTGCGCACGCCCGAGGGCAAGCTGGACGATCAGAAACTGTTGGACATCTGCAAGCACCCGCAGGTGAAGATGGTCAGCATCAAGCTGGGCCAGGGCGCCAAGCCCGGCATGGGCGGCCTGCTGCCGGGCGCCAAGGTGACGCCGGAGATCGCGGCGATCCGCGGCATCGCGGTGGGCGAGGACTCGCAAAGCCCCAACCGCCACCTCGACATCGGCAACGTGCGCGAGCTGATGGATGCGATCACGCATATCCGCGAACTCACCGGCAAGCCGACCGGCTTCAAGGCGGTGTTCGGCGGCATGGAATGGATCGACGAGCTGTGCGAGGAAGTGCGCCGCCGCGGCATCGAGAGCGCGCCGGACTTCATCATCGTCGACGGCTCCGAAGGCGGCACCGGCGCCGCGCCGCAGACCCTGATGGAAGGCGTCGGCCTGCCGCTGCGCGAGGCGCTGCCGGCGCTGATCAACACGCTGATCCGGCAAGGCCTGCGCGAGCGCATCAAGGTGATCTGCTCGGGCAAGTGCATCACCGCCTACGACGTGGCGTGGGCGCTGTCGATGGGCGCGGACTTCGTCAACTCGGCGCGCGGCTTCATGCTGGCGCTGGGCTGCATCCAGTCGCTGCAGTGCAACCGCAACTCCTGTCCCACCGGCATCACCACGCAGAACCCCAAGCTGCAGCGCGGCCTGGTGGTGACCGACAAGAGCGAGCGGGTCTATCACTACGCCACCAACGTGATGCGCGAGGTCGGCATCATCGCGCACAGCTGCGGCGTGGAAGAGCCGCGCGAACTGGACCGCACGCATTGCCGCGTGATGGGCGACGACGGCATCTCGGTGCCGCTGGTGAAGCTGTTTCCGTATCCGGAAGGCTATACGCCAAGCGCCTGAGGCTGCGGCCTCAGCGCTCCATGTCCACCCAGCCGTCGATGGTGCGGATCTGCAGCGGCTGGAAGTGGCGCTTGTAGTCCATCTTCGGATGGCCGTCGATCCAGAAGCCGAGGTAGATCCATGGGATGCCGCGGCGCTTGGCCAGTTCCACCTGCTGCAGGATGGCGAAGGTGCCCAGGCTGCGCTCGGTCACGTCCGGCTCGAAGAAGGTGTAGACCGCCGACAGGCCGTGCAGCGACACGTCGGTCACCGCCACGCCGAGCAGGCGCGGGCCTTGGCGCAGTTCCAGGAACAGGGTCGGGCTCCACGGCGCGGTGAGGAAGCGGCGGAAGTCGCTGGCGTCGGCCTCGTCCATGCCGCCGCCGGGATGGCGCTGGCGCAGGTAGCGCTCGTACAGCGCGTGCCGCTCGCTGTTGTAGCCGGCCATGGATTCCACCACCTGCAGATCGGCATTGCGCTTCAGGCAGCGCCGCTGCGAGCGGCTGGGGCGGAAGCGTTCCACGTCGATGCGGCAGGGCGTGCAGGCCCGGCAGCTGCTGCAGTAGGGAAAGTACAGATGCCCGCCGGCACGGCGGAAGCCGCGTTCCAGGGCCGGCCCGTACAGCTGGTCCAGATGCGGCGCCGCCGGATCGATCACCAGGTTCTGCGCCGTGCGGTCGGGAAAATACCCGCAGGCGTGAGGCAGGGTCTGGAAGAGGCGGACGCGATCGGAGCGCATGGCAGATTCTACGTCCGAGGCGGCTTGCCGTGACAAGCGTCTCAAATCCGCTGGGCCGGGCCCGTCCATACGCTGTAGGACGGTGTCCCCGGCTACCGGGTCAGATCACACCCATGTAGCGCAGCATCACCACCACGAAGGCGCCGGCCACCGCCAGCATCACGATCCGGCGCACCCGGTTGGCCACGCTGCCGCGGCGCGCGTCGGGGCTGGGGTTGCGGGCCAGGGCCAGTTCCTCGCCGTGGCGGATCACCGGTTCGATGCCCAGCTCGCGCAGCAGGGTGCGGGCGCGGGTGTAGTCGTCGGCCTTGCTGATCCAGACCTGTTCCCAGCGGTCGCGGTTTTCCTTGCGCTGGGAGTAGCTGAAGCGCTCGTAGCTGGGCTTGTTCCAGTTGGAGCGGTTCTCGATCGAGCATTCGATGCCGTGCTCGCCAAGCATGGCGGCGACGCGGTTGATGTTTTCGGGACGGGGCGAGGTATAGATCTGGCGCATGGGTCGATGTTACTCCGTCGGCTCAGGGGCGCAGCCGGATCAGGCCTTCCTGCGCGGTCGAGGCCACCAGCCGCCCGTCGCGGCTGAAGATCTGCCCGCGCGCCAGCCCGCGCGCGCCCTGCGCGGTGGGGCTGTCGAACGAATACAGCAGCCACTCGTCCACGCGGAACGGGCGGTGGAACCACAGCGCGTGGTCCAGGCTGGCCATCTGCACGTTGTGCGTGTAGTACGAAATGCCGTGCGGCAGGGTGGCGGTGCCGATCAGGTTGAAGTCCGAGGCGTAGGCGAGCAGGGCGCGGTGCAGCACGTCCGAATCGCCCACCGGCGCGGCCACACGGAACCAGATGTGCTGGTAGGGCGGGCGCTTGCTCGGATGCAGCTTGTCCTGCGGCCACACGTGGCGGAATTCGATCGGCGCTTCCAGGCCCAGCCAGCGCTGCAGTTTCTCCGGCAGCTTGGCCAGCTTGTCCGGCGGCAGCGGCTGCATCGGCGCGATGTCTTCCGGCGCCGGTACTTCGGGCATGGCGGTCTGGTGTTCGAAGCCGGTTTCCTCGATCTGGAACGAGATCGAGCCGTTGAGGATGGGCTGGCCGTGCTGGATCGCCACCACCCGGCGCGAGGAGAACGTACCGCCGTCGCGCGTGCGCTCCACGCTGTAGACGATCGGCGCGTCGATATCGCCGGCGCGCAGGAAATAGGCGTGCAGCGAATGTGCCGTGCGCGAGGAGTCCACCGTCTCCTGCGCAGCCGACAGCGCCTGGCCGAGCACCTGTCCGCCGAACACGAAGCGCGTGCCGATATCGCGGCTCTGGCCGCGGAACAGGTTGTCTTCCAGGCGTTCGAGCTGCAGCAGGTCGACCAGCTCGCGGACGTGGTTTTCCGTCATGTCTAAGCAATCCAAGGGGGAATCGGGCCGGCGGCCCGCGCCGCGAATTATAGCCGCGCCCGGCCCTTCACCCCGTCCCCCTTCAGCCCTGTGCCGGCAGGCGGTGCAGGCCGCTGCCGGCCAGCACCTGGTCCCAGGGGAACATCGGGCCCGGGTCGAGCTTGCGCGGCACCTCGCGGCTGGGGTCGTCGCTGGCCGGCAGGCGGGCCAGGTCCAGGTCCTCGTGGCCGGCGATATCGCGCAGCTTCGGAAATTCGCTGCGCAGGCGGGCCAGCAGGGCGCGCAGGGCGTCGATCTGGGCGGCCGGGTAGGGCTCGGTCATGGTCTGGTTGTCGGCATGCCACCAGTCCGGATAGCGGCCCCGGTTGACCAGCTCGATGCCGATCGAATGCGGATTGAAGCCGCGCACGTGGTGCGCCACGCGGGTGCCGGGCACGTAGCGCCAGGTCGAGCCGTCGCGGTCGATGTAGTAGTGGCCGCTGTTGCCGGTGCCGCTGTCGTGGACGATGCGCTCGCCGTATTCGCGGGCGGTGGCCAGATCCGGCAGCTCGGTGCAGTGGATGACCACCAGTTCGATGGCGTCGGCGGGGCGCTCGGGCAGGAGCTCGACGTAAGGCAGGAAGTGGTCGCGGATGTTCATTCGGGCGAGTCTCGCATGCGGCCCGGTATCATGGGCGCCTTGTACCTGCTCGTTGGAGACCGCGATGCGCGGCCAGATCATTCTTTCCCACGGTTCGGATTCCGGCCCGGATGCCACCAAGGTCAGCGCGCTGGCCGCCATCGCCGAATCGCTGGGCTGGTCCACGCAGCGGCCCGACTACCGCGAAGACGACCACCACGGCTACGCCGGCTCGGTGCCCCCGCGGGTGGCGCGCCTGCGCGCGGCCATCGACGCGCTGGACGCGCCGCCGGTGCTGGTCGGGTCCAGCATGGGCGCGTTCGCTTCGGGCCTGGCTTCGCTGGAGCGGCCGGTGGCCGGCCTGTTCCTGCTGGCCACGCCGGTGGCGATTCCCGGCTACCAGGCGGCTTTCGATCTGCGCCAGGACGTGCCCACGGTGCTGATCCACGGCTGGCACGACGACATGTGCCCGCTGGACGACCTGCACGACTTCGCCCGCCGCCGCAGCCTGCCGCTGCTGGTGCTGGACGACGACCATCGCCTGAGCTCCAGCGTCGACACCATCGGCGCGCAGTTCCGGGTGTTCCTTGACGGCATGTCCCTCGACGGCATGGCGGGCCTCCAGTGAGCGCCTACTTCGCCACCTGCCCCAAGGGCCTGGAATACCTGCTGCGCGACGAACTGGCCGCGCTGGGCGCCGAAGACGTGCGCGAGGCGCTGGCCGGCGTGTACTTCTCCGGCCCGCTGGAGATCGCCTACCGCGCCTGCCTGTGGTCGCGCCTGGCCAGCCGCGTGCTGCTGCCGCTGGCGGAATTCGACGCGGCGGACGGCGACGCGCTGTACGCCGGCGTGGAAGCCATCGACTGGTCGAAACACCTGGCTGCGCACGGCACCCTGGCGGTGGAGGCGGTGACCGCGCAGAGCAAGCTCACCCACAGCCAGTTCATCGCGCTGCGCGTGAAGGACGCGGTGGTCGACCAGTTCCGCCAACGCGACGGCTCGCGTCCGGACGTGGATACGGACGAACCCGACGTGCGCATCCACCTGCGCCTGCGCCGCGACCGCGCCACGCTGTCGCTGGATCTGGCTGGCGCACCGCTGCACCGCCGCGGCTGGCGCGAAATGCAGGGCGACGCGCCGCTGAAGGAAAACCTCGCGGCCGCGATGCTGGTCCGCGCCGGCTGGCCCGCCATGTATGCGCAGGGCGGTGCGCTGCTCGATCCGATGTGCGGCTCCGGCACCTTGCTGATCGAAGGCGCGCTGATGGCCGCCGACGTGGCGCCGGGCCTGCGCCGCGAATATTTCGGTTTCCTCGGCTGGCTCGGCCATGACATCGCGGTGTGGCGCAGCTTGCTGGAAGAAGCGCGCACGCGCGCCGAAACCGGCCTGCGCGCGCTGCGCCCGTGCTTCTTCGGCAGCGACTCCGATCCGCGCATGGTGCAGACCGCCAAGCGCAATGCGCAGGAGGCCGGCGTGTCCGGCTTCCTCACCCTGGATCGCCACGACGCGCTGCACGTGGCGCCGCCGCCCGGCTGCGAACGCGGCCTGGTCATCACCAATCCGCCCTACGGCGAACGCCTGGGCGAGCGCGAGGCGATGCCCAAGCTGTACCGCGCGCTGGGCGAAACACTGAAGCAGCGCTTCGCCGGCTGGCATGCCGCCGTGCTGGCCGGCGATGCGGAACTGGGCCAGGCCATCCCGCTGCGCGCGAGCAAGAAATACGCGCTGTACAACGGCGCGCTGGAAACCGTGCTGCTGCTGTTCGAGCTGCGCGCCGCCGCCGACACGCCGCGCGAAGCCAAGCCGCTGTCGGCCGGCGCGCAGATGCTGAAGAACCGGCTGGAGAAGAACGTCCGCCATCTGCGCAAGCGGCTGGAACGCGAAGCCATCCATTGCTGGCGCGCCTACGACCAGGACCTGCCGGAATACGCGGCGGCCATCGACGTCTACGGCGACGCCAAGGGCGGCCAGTGGCTGCACGTGCAGGAATACCGTGCGCCGGCCGACATTCCCGCCGAGACCGCGCGGCTGCGCCTGCGCGAGATCGTGCGCGTCGCAGGCGAAGTGTTCGGTGTGCCGCGCGACCGCGTGGCGCTGAAGACGCGCGAGCGCGGCAAGGGCGGTTCCAAGTACGGGCAGTTCGACCAGCGCGGCGAGTTCGTCCCGGTGGAGGAGGGCGGCCTGCAGTTCCTGGTCAATCTCACCGACTACCTGGACACCGGACTGTTCCTGGACCACCGCCTGGTCCGCGCGCGCCTGCGCGAGCTGGCCGAGGGGCGGCGCTTCCTGAACCTGTTCGCCTACACCGCCACCGCCAGCGTCTATGCCGCGGCGGGCGGGGCGCGCGACACCACCAGCGTGGATCTGTCCGGCACTTATCTGGACTGGGCTTCGCGCAATCTCGCCCTGAACGGATTCACCGGGACGAAGCACCGGCTGATGCAGGCCGACGCGATGGAGTTCCTGCGCCACGAACGCGAGCGGTACGGGCTGATCTACGTCGATCCGCCGACCTTCTCCAATTCCAAGCGGGCCGAGGACTTCGACGTGCAGCGCGACCACGCCCGCCTGCTGCTGGCCTGCGCGGAACGGCTGGCGGGGGACGGGGTGATCGTGTTCTCCAACAATTTCCGCCGCTTCACGCTGGATCGCGCGGCGCTGGAAGAGCGCTTCGAGATCGAGGACTGGAGCGCCGCCAGCATCCCGTTCGACTTCGCCCGCCGGGCCGATATCCACGGCTGCTGGGTGCTGCGCCTGCGGCCCGAAGAGTCGCCCTGGGGCGACAGCGTGCGGCACATTCACAACCGGGGTAAACGCTAGGAAAACGGGGTGAAAATGCTCAGTCCGGATTCAGCCCTCCGGCCCGAGCATGAGCACCGGCAGACAACGCCGGAACGGCCCTCCGCACCACCCTTTCCCGGGCCGCCCGCACCGTTGCCGCCGCTCTCTCGGAGACCGAAAGCCATGAACAAGTCGAAGCCTTCCAGCCTCAAGCGCGTGGTCCTCGCCGCCGCCGTGCTGCTGGGTTGCGCGGCCGCCGCCCCGTCCTTCGCCCGCAGCCACGTCAGCGTGGGTATCGGCGTCAATCTGCCGGGTGTCAGCATCGGCTACTCCGACGGCTACCGCGGTCACTATCGCCACCCGTATTACGGCGGCGGCTATTACGCACCGCCCGTGTACTACCGTCCGGCGCCGCGCGTGGTGTATTACGACGAACCGGTGGTGGTGGAACGTCCGGTGTACGTGCGCCGTGTGTACGAAGAGCGCGGCTACTACAGCGACGGCTACCGCACCAGCCGCTACTACGACGGTGATTGATTGCGCGGCGATCGATTTCGCCGCTATGCGCAAAAGAGAGCCCGGCCTAGGCCGGGCTCTTTCGTTTCATGGCGCGCCGGTCATGGCCGCGTCGGCGGCGTGCCGCCGTTGCTGAGGAAGCCGTGCTGCGAGGCATGCTTCTCCAGCTTCTCGAACTTCGCCTTGTCGATCTTGCTCACCGACTGGATCGCGCAGGGCGGCTGGTCGCGCGAGATCACGCTCTCGCCCACTTCGCCGCAGACCGCGCCCAGGCCGGCCGCGCGGTTGGAATCGTTGGCGCGGAACAGCAGCTGCTGGCCGATGCCTAAGCGCGGGCAATCGGCGGTGAGCTTGACCAGGTAGCGGTCCGGGCCGGTGCGTGCGATCACGGTGCGGTTGTCCACGACATACCATTCGTTGACGCGATCCGGACGCAGGCATTCGCTGACCGGACGCATCGGCTGGCGCTCGGGTGCCGGACCGTCGGCATGAGCCATGCCGGTGGCGGCAGTCATCGCAAGCAGCAACATGGCGGTGACGGTTTTCATAGGTGTACCTCTAGGGGTTGATGGAACTCCCTGTGCTACCCGTTGCCGGGGCCCTTGCCTGGTGAAACCACCGACGTCGTGCGCGCGCATTTGAGCGCTGCCCGGCCGCCGTGTGTCAAGCCTTTGCCATCGCCGGATCACGGAAATTGAACGGCTGCTACGGCAAGGTATCTGGATGCGGGTCCTCGAGTCGCCAAGCCCTTCCTATAACGTTCGACGGGGCATTTCGTTGCAACGGAGGCCCGCGTGAGCCTGTCGGATCTCGCATCGCGCGCCGGGTCGCTGGTGCAGCGTTTCCATCGCGTGCGCAGCCGCACCCTCGGCTTGTCGGCCGGCCTCAGCGCCGAGGACATGATGGTGCAATCCATGCCCGACGCCAGTCCGGCCAAATGGCATCTGGCGCACACCACGTGGTTCTTCGAGCAGTTCCTGCTCGCCCGCGATCCGGCCTGGCGTCCGCCGCATCCGGAATGGCATTACCTGCTCAACTCCTACTACCAGACGGTAGGGCCGATGCATGCGCGTCCGCGCCGCGGCCTGCTGTCGCGTCCCAGCCTGGATGAAGTGCTGGACTATCGCCGGCGTATCGAAGACGCCGTGGCGGAACGCATCGAAGCCGGCCTCGACGCCGCGGGCGCAGCTATCGTCGAACTCGGCCTGCAGCACGAACAGCAGCATCAGGAACTGCTGCTCACCGACATCCAGCACGCGCTGTGGTGCAACCCGCTGCATCCGGCCTATGACGCAGCGCTGCCGTCCGCGCAACACCGTGTGCCCGCCGCATCGATGCACTACATCGACGGCCGCGAGGGCATCGTCGAGATCGGCCACGACGGCCATGGCTTTTCCTTCGACAACGAAGGTCCGCGCCACCGCGCCCTGCTGCAGGCGCACGCGCTTGCCAACCGCACGGTGACGAACGAGGAATTCCGCCTGTTCGTGCAGGACGGCGGCTACCGCGAACCCGCGCTGTGGCTTTCCGACGGCTGGGCCACGGTGCAGGCGGAAGGCTGGCAGCATCCGCTGTACTGGCAGGACGACCTCGACAGCGCTTATGGCCTCGGCGGCATCCGCGCGCTCGATCCCGCCGCGCCGGTGTCCCAGCTCAGCTATTTCGAAGCCGACGCGTTCGCGCGCTGGGCCGGCGCGCGCCTGCCCAGCGAAGCGGAATGGGAAAGCGCGGCCTCCGCGCAACCGGTGCACGGCAATCTGCTGGACGAGCGCGCGCAAGCGCCGCGCGCCGCCAGCGGCGAAGGCCTGCTGCAGATGTACGGCGACGTGTGGGAGTGGACCGCCTCGCCCTATGTCAGCTATCCCGGCTTCCAGCCGTTGCCCGGTGCGCTGGGCGAATACAACGGCAAGTTCATGAATGCCCAATGGGTGCTGCGCGGCGGCTCCTGCGCCACGCCGCGCGAGCATATCCGCGCCAGCTACCGCAACTTCTTCCCCGCCCAGGCGCGCTGGCAGTTCGCCGGCCTGCGCCTCGCACGCGACCGGTAAGAGAGACAACAACAATGAGCCTGCAAGCCCTGGAACCCCGCGACGACGACCGTCGCCCGCCCGCCAGCGAACTGCTGGAAATCGTGCAGCGCGGATTGCGCGCGCAGCCGAAGCGCCTGCCGTCCTGGCTGTTCTACGACGAGCGTGGCAGTGAACTGTTCGAACAGATCTGCGAGCAGCCGGAGTACTACCTCACGCGCGCCGAGATCGCCCTGCTCGAAACGCATGCCGGCGATATCGCCCGCACGCTGGGGCCGGACGTGCGCCTGGTCGAATACGGCAGCGGCAATGCGGTGAAGACGCGCCAGCTGCTGGAGCACCTGGTCTCGCCGGTGTGCTACGTGCCGGTGGAAATTGCCTCTGAAGCGCTGGCCGCCAGCGTGCAGCGCCTGGCTGCGCGTTTCCCGTCGCTGCCGATGCAGCCGCTGCATGCCGACTTCACCCGCCCGCTGCGCCTGCCGATCCCGCCGCGCGCGCCGCGCCGCACGGTCATCTATTTCCCCGGTTCCACCATCGGCAATTTCGAGCAGCGCGAAGCGATCCAGCTGCTGCGCACCATGCGCGACGAAATGGGCGAGGCCGGCGGCGTGCTGATCGGCGTGGACCTGAAGAAGGATGCCGCGCGCATCGAGTCCGCCTACAACGACCGCGCCGGCATCACCGCCGAGTTCACCCTCAACATGCTGGCCCGCCTCAACCGCGAGCTGGGCAGCGATTTCCGCCTCGACGCGTATCGCCACCGCGCGCACTACAACCCGCTGGCCGGACGCATCGAGACGCACATCATCAGTACCTGCGAACAGAAGGTGCGGGTGGGGCGCATGCTCGCCAGTTTCGGCGAGGACGAGGCCATGCTGGTGGAGTACAGCTGCAAGTATTCGCCGGAGGATTTCGCGGCGATGGCGCACAAGGCGGGGTTGGAGGTGGCCACGGTGTGGCTGGATCCGGAGGAGTTGTTCTCCGTGCAGTATTTGGTGCGCCGTGCCGGCTGATTTCAGCTGGTTTTCGCGGGGGCGCGAATTGGCCGCTTATGCAGCGGGTAGTTCGGATGCGCGCCCTTTGCTCGTCATCCCGGCGTAGGCCGGGATCCAGTTTCTGTATCGCTTGGTTTTTGCGTTATCGCGATTTGGCCGCTTATGCAGCGGGCATTTCGTGCGCCTGCCGGCGCCCGAGTTACTTTCTCTTTGCTGGCTCAAAGAGAAAGTAACCAAAGAGAAATAGCCTTCAGAGCAACGGCCCGCGACGCGACTAGAAGGAGCGGTGGACGGCTGCGGTAGCCTGATTAACCTGGGTCTACACGAAACGACTGTGCGTTTACGTGGCGCGCTCTTCAACGTGCCGTCGCCGAGAGGACGTTCAAGAATCGAGGCCAGCTTTTGCTCCTCGTTCCTGCATGCCTCACGACTTCACCCCTCTCCCCTCCGGGGAGAGGGCAGGGTGAGGGGCCGGGCGGAGCGAAACGTCCGTCATGCTCCACCCGCAAAGGCCTAAAGATCGGCGAAGCCTTGCAGATTAGATTGAGGTGAGATCCAGCGCCGCGCTCTGCCCGACCCCTCACCCCGACCCTCTCCCCGGAGGGGAGAGGGGGAAGTGGGGTGGCGTCGCATACAGGAGCGAAGCGCAAAAGCTACCTCAGTCACTGAACATCCTCTCGGCCACGGCACGTTGAAGCACGCGTCATGTAAACGCACTGTGGTTTCGTATAGACCCAGGTTAATCAAGTTACCGCAGCCGCCCACCGCTCCTTCTAGTCGCGTCGCGAGCCGTTGCTCTGAAGGCCATTTCTTTTGGGTTACTTTTTCTTTGGGCCAGCAAAGAAAAAGTGACTCGGGCGCCGGCAGGCGCACGAAATGCCCGCTGCATAAGCGGCCAAATCGCGATAACGCAAAAACCAAGCGATACAGAAACTGGATCCCGGCCTACGCCGGGATGACAAGCAACGCGCCGGGATGATGAGCCTCAAGCGGGCCGCCGCGCCCCCAGCTGCACCAGAATCTCCTGCGCCGTGCGGATGCGCTCAGCCGCCCCCGGCAACTCCAGCAGGACCTTCAGCTTGTCCTGTCCATCCAGCTTGTACACGCGCGGCTGGCCCTGGATCAGGCGGATGATCGCCATCGGATCCACCTCGGGCTTCTCGCGGAAAGTGATGCGGCCGCCGTTCGGTCCGAAGTCCAGCTTGCGGATGCCCAGCGGCGTCGCCATCAGCTTCAGGCCGGCGATGGCGAACAGCGTCTTGGCCTGCTCCGGGAGCAGGCCGAAGCGGTCGATCATTTCCACCTGCAGGTCGCGCAGCGCCTCGTCGTGGCGTGCGCTGGCGATGCGCTTGTAGAGCGTAAGGCGGGTGTGCACGTCGGGCAGGTAGTCGTCGGGGATCAAGGCGGGAAGATGCAGTTCCACCTCGGTCTCGTGCTCGGAGCTGAGGTCGAAGTCCGGCAGCTTGCCCGACTTCAGCGCACGCACCGCGCGCTCCAGCAGTTCCGTGTACAGACCGAAGCCGATCTCCTGGATCTGCCCCGACTGCTCGTCGCCGAGCAGCTCGCCCGCGCCGCGGATTTCCAGATCGTGGGTGGCCAGCGTAAAGCCCGCACCCAGTTCTTCGAGCGAGGCCAACGCCTCCAGGCGCTTCTCCGCATCCGCCGTCATCGCCTTGCGGTCCGGCACAACCAGGTAGGCATAGGCGCGATGGTGCGAACGTCCCACGCGGCCGCGCAGCTGGTGCAGCTGCGCCAGGCCGAAGCGGTCGGCGCGGTCGATGATGATGGTGTTGGCGGTGGGGATGTCGATGCCGGTCTCGATGATGGTGGTGCACACCAGCACGTTGAAACGCTGGCGATGGAAGTCCGCCATCACCTGTTCCAGTTCGCGCTCGGCCATCTGGCCGTGGGCGATGCCGATGCGCGCTTCCGGAATCAGCTCCTGCAGCTCGCGCGCGGTGCGCTCGATGCTTTCCACCTCGTTGTGCAGGAAGTACACCTGGCCGCCGCGCGCCAGCTCGCGCTGGAAAGCCTCGCGCACCGTGGCCGGGTCCCACGCACTGACGAAGGTGCGCACCGCCATGCGGTGCGCCGGCGGCGTGGCGATCAGGGACAGGTCGCGCAGGCCGCTCATCGCCATGTTCAAGGTGCGCGGGATCGGCGTGGCGGTCATGGTCAGCAGGTCGACTTCGGCGCGCAGCTTTTTCAGCTGCTCCTTCTGGCGCACGCCGAAGCGCTGCTCCTCGTCGACGATCACCAGGCCCAGATTCTTGAAGCGGATATCCGGCTGCAGCAGCTTGTGCGTGCCGATGATCACGTCGATCTGGCCTTCGGTCAGGCGCTTCAGCGCGTCGTTCACTTCCTTGGTGGACTTGAAGCGCGACAGCACGTCCACGCGCACCGGCCAGTCCGCGAAGCGGTCGGCGAAGTTGCGGAAGTGCTGCTGCGCCAGCAGGGTGGTCGGCACCAGCACCGCCACCTGCTTGCCGGCGGTGGCGGCGGCGAATGCGGCGCGCAGCGCCACTTCGGTCTTGCCGAAGCCGACGTCGCCGCAGATCACGCGGTCCATCGCGCGCGGCGCGGCGAGGTCGCCGAGCACCGCGTCGATGGCCTGCGCCTGGTCCGGGGTTTCCTCGAACGGGAAGCTGGCGCCGAATTCCTCCACCAGCTGGCGGTCGATCGGCAGCGATTCGCCGCCGCGCGCTTCGCGCTGCGCATAGATGGCCAGCAGCTCGGCGGCCACGTCGCGCACCTTCTCCGCCGCCCTGCGGCGCGCGCGCTCCCAGGCGTCGCCGCCCAGTGAATGCAGCGGCGCCAGTTCGGGCGCGGTGCCGGTGTAGCGGCTGACCAGGCCCAGCTGCGCCACCGGCACGTAGAGCTTGTCGCCCTTGGCGTATTCGATGGTGAGGAACTCGCCCTCGGTGCCGCCCAGCTCCATCGACACCAGGCCCTGGTAGCGGCCCACGCCGTGGTCGACGTGCACGATCGGCGCGCCGATGGTCAGCTCGGTGAGGTCGCGGATGATCGCGTCCGGATCGCGCGCCGCGCCGCGGCGGCGCTTGCGCTCGGTGCGTACACGCTCGCCGTAGAGCTCGCGCTCGGTGAGTACGGTGATCGCCGGCGCTTTAAGCGCGAAGCCCTGTTCCAGGCCCGCGATGGCGATGGCGAATTTCGGTCCGCTGCCGTCCGCCGCCAGGAAGCGCGGCCAGCCGTCGATGCTGTCGGGCTTCAGCCCCGCCGCGGCCAGCGTCTCGATCAGCGCCTCGCGGCGTCCGGCCGAATCGGCGGCGATCAGCACGCGGCCCGGATAGCTGCCCAGGAAATGGCGCAGCGAGGTGCCGGGTTCTTCGCCCTTGCGGTTGAGCGGCAGTTCCGGCGCCGGCTGGGTGCCGATGTCGGCGGCGTGTTCGTGGCCGCTGGGCACCACTTCCACGCGCAGGCGGCGGTTGAGCTGTTCGCGCAATTGTTCCGGCGGCAGATAGAGCTCGGCCGGCGGCAGCACGGGGCGTTCGATGTCGTGCGCGCGCTGGTCGTAGCGCTCGCCGGTCTGCTGCCAGAACTGCTCGGACGACTCCAGCGCGCCCTCGCCCAGCACGAACACCGCGCCTTCGCCGAGGTAGTCGAACAAGGTGGCGGTCTGCTCGAAGAACAGCGGCAGGTAGTACTCGATGCCGCCGGGCGTCACGCCTTCCTTCATGTCCTGGTACAGCGGGCAGCGGCGCACGTCGATCGGGAAGCGCTCGCGCAGCTTGCCGCGGAAGTCCTTGGCGGCCAGCTCGGTCAGCGGGAATTCGCGCGCCGGCAGCAGCTCCACTTTTTCCACCGGCTGCTGCGAGCGCTGGGTTTCCGGGTCGAAGCTGCGGATCGATTCCACTTCGTCGTCGAACAGCTCGATGCGGTACGGCTCGCCCGCGCCCATCGGGAAGATGTCGATCAGCGCGCCGCGCACGGCGAAGTCGCCGGGCTCGGCCACCTGCGGCACGTTGCGGTAGCCGGCCGCTTCCAGCCGGCGCTGCTCGGCGGAGAGATCCAGCTTCTGGCCCTTCCTCAGCACCAGGCCGGAGCCGGTCACGTGGCTGTGCGGCGCGATGCGCTGCATCAGCGTGGCCACCGGCACCACCAGCACGCCGCGCCTGGTCGACGGCAGGCTGTAGAGGGTGGCGATGCGCTGGGAGACGATCTCCGGATGCGGGCTGAAGATGTCGTAGGGCAGGGTTTCCCAGTCCGGGAAATGCAGCACCGGCAGGTCGCCGGCGAACAGCTTCAGCTCGTCCTCCAGCGCGTGCGCGCGCTGCGTGTCGCGCGTCACCGCCACCAGCAGGCC
Source organism: Dyella sp. LX-66 (assembly GCF_018599165.1). Taxonomy (NCBI): domain Bacteria; kingdom Pseudomonadati; phylum Pseudomonadota; class Gammaproteobacteria; order Lysobacterales; family Rhodanobacteraceae; genus Dyella; species Dyella sp. LX-66. The sequence continues at coordinate 78,315 of NZ_JAHFVJ010000011.1, read as the reverse complement.
GGCGTGCGCGCGGGCGGCTTCGGCCACCAGCAGGGCGCGCGAGGAGCCGTGCGGCGGCGTCCAGTAGCGGCGGTGCTTGGGTGTGGTGGGAAGGGCGGGGAGAAGAATGGGACTGGGCATGTCGCGCTGGCGTTCCGTGGGTTCGGCCAGGACGGCCGCGCCGGTGAAAGCGGGCAAGTGTAACGCGACCGCCCCGGCGAGCCGGGGCGGTCGGAAGTCATATGGGAGTTTGCCGCGGTGTATGCGCCGCCGCCGTGCAGCGGTTCAGAGCCGCAGGGAGATCTGCGTGGTGCCGGGTTCTTCCGGGCTGAGGCGGCGCACGAAGCCCAGTTCCTTGCACAGCTGCAGCATCGGGCGGTTCTCCAGCAGCACATAGCCCCAGAGCTCGGCCAGGCCGCGCTGGCGGCAGTCGTCGACCAGGCGCTGCATCAGCAGGGCGCCCAGGCCGACGCGGGCCCAGTCGCGCTCCACCACCACCGAGAACTCCGCGCTGTTGGCCGCCTCGTCCACATAGATACGGCCCACGCCACGCATTTCCGCCGGCTGCACGGTCTCGTCCATCAGCACGTAGGCGCTTTCGATGGCCGGGTCCACCCGGCTCAGCCGCTGCGCCATCGGCGCCGGCAGCTCGGACATGGCGTGCAGAAAGCGGCGGCGGATGTCCTCCGGCGACAGCCGGCCAAAGCAGCGCTGCAGCGCGGCCACGTCGCCCGGTTCGATCGCGCGCAGGCGCAGCTCACGGCCGTCGCGGGTGCGGACCAGCTCGCCCTTGGACGAGGTGCGGACTTCCGCCAGCCGGGGGCGGGTGAAGCGCTTGTTGCTGGGCGGGGGCAGGGGACGACGGGCGGGGGACATATCGGTAAGGAAGTTCGCAGCCATGGTCCGTACTTTACCGTATTGTGTGCATCGCAACATGAACAAAACTGATTTACAGGCGCGGCTTTACGTCGCGCTTGAGCCCGTTCATGTTGCGGGCCGGCACGCTTCCGGGGAGACGGCCTCCGGCCGAATCGCCACAATGCGCGGACGATCGGCCAGATGGCGCCGACAGGGAGCGAGGCATGGGCAAGGCCGGCAAGGGCATGACGGTGGTTCAGCTGGAAGCCCTGTGCGGGGCCTGGCCGGGAGTGACTCGCGACATCAAATGGGGCGAGGACCTGGTCTTCAGCGTGGGCGGCAAGATGTTCGCCATCACCCGCGCCGAGCAGGCGGCCCACGGCCACCGGCTGGCGCTGAAGGTGGCGGACGACCGCTTCCTGGAACTGACCGACCAGCCGGGCATCGTCCCCTCGCCCTATTTGGCCCGCGCGCACTGGGTCGCCGTGGTGGAGCCGGAGCGCTTCGCCACCGGCGAGCTGGAAGCGATGGTGCGCGACTCCTACACCCTGGTGCGCGCCAAGCTCACCAAGAAACTGCAGAAAGAGCTGGCGCCCCTGCCGCCGGCCTGAATCGACGGGAATAACGATGAAACAGCATCTCGGCGCCCTGGCGCTGCTCGTGGCCGATTACGACCAGGCCATCGCCTGGTACACCCGCGTGATGAACTTCGAGCTGATCGAAGACACCCGCATGGACGAGGAAAAACGCTGGGTGGTGCTGGCGCCGCGCGGCTCCACCGAAACGCGCCTGCTGCTGGCGCGGGCCTCCAACGAGGAACAGCGCGCTTCGATCGGCCACCAGGCCGGCGGGCGCGTGTTCCTGCTGCTCAACACCGACGATTTCTGGCGCGATTACGAGCGCATGAAAGCCGCCGGCTGCACCTTCTGCGAAGAGCCGCGCGAAGAGCCCTACGGCACCGTGGTGGTGTTCCAGGATCTCTACGGCAACAAGTGGGATCTGCTGCAGCGCAAGTAAGGCGTTGCGCTCAGTCCGCCACGTCCGGCTCGAAGAAGCTCCACGCCACATCGGGGAAGCGCGCCTTCATCGCGTGCTCCACAGCATTGATGTTGTGGATCAGCGCGAGATTGTCCGCCGCCGGCGCCATGCGCGCCTTCACCGAGACCATCACGTCCGAGCCCAGCTGCAGGGTGATCAGGTTCAGCACCTCGGCCACTTCCGGTCGCTCGGCCAGGAACGCCAGCAGCTCCTGGCGGCGGCGCGGCTCCACGCCCTGGCCGATCAGCAGCGCCTTCACTTCCACCGCCACGGCGATGGCGACCACCACCAGCAGCACGCCGATGGCGATGGTGCCGACCGCATCGAACAGCAGGTTGCCGGTGAGGATGGTGGCGAGGATCGCCAGCAGCGCCAGCGCCAGGCCGAGCAGGGCGGCCAGGTCTTCGCCGAAGATCACCAGCAGCTCGCTAGAACGCGTCTCGCGGAACCACTGCCACAGGCCCAGGCCGTCGCGCGCCTTGTTTACTTCCTGCATGCAGCCGCGCATCGAGATGCCTTCCATCACGATGCCGAACACCAGCACGCCCACCGCCAGCCACGGACGCTGCAGCGGCTCGGGCGAACCGAGCTTGTGCACGCCCTCGTAGATGGAAAACATGCCGCCCACGCTGAACAGCAGGATGGCCACCAGGAAGGACCAGAAATACAGCGCGCGGCCCCAGCCCAGCGGATAGTCCTCGCTGGGCGGACGCTTGGCCTGGCGCATGCCCAGCAGGAGCAGGCCCTGGTTGCCGCAGTCGGCCAGCGAATGGATCGCCTCGGCCAGCATCGCGCCGGAGCCGGTCAGCACCGCGGCGGCGAGCTTGCTGAGAAAGATGGCGAAGTTGGCGCCCAGCGCCAGCAGTACCGCCTTCAACGAATTCGCATGACCCGACATCAGATTCTTCCCTGAAACCCTAAGTAGTGAATGAAGCGCGCGTCAGCGGATGCCGACGCCCATGCAGTGAATAAAGCGCGCGTCAGCGGATGCCGACGCCCACGCCCACGCCGAAATGCACGTTGTTCTTGCCGCTGCTCAGCTCATTGGCGGTCCACACGTGCGACTGGTTCACCTTCACCAGCGGGAACACGTAGGGCGCCTCGCCGACCTTGCCGGCGCGGCTGCCGTTGATCTGGCCGTCGATGGTCATCAGCGCGCCGGCCGGATAGTCCATCGGTTCCACATAGCCGGGCATGGTGGCGATAAAGCGGCCCAGGCCGCTGTCGTTCGCCTTCGGGCGCTGCGAGCCGTCGAGCGGGTAGGCCAGCACTTCGATCTCGCTGCGGTCGGGCAGGTTGCGCACCGCCACCACGCGGCCGCCCCAGATCACCGGCGCATTGCTGTAGTGCTCCGGCGCCTCGGCCACCTTGAACGGCGCGGCGGCGAGGGTGCCGGTGGATTTGTAGATCGGCGCGGGCGCGCAGGCGCTCAGGCCGAGCAGGGCGGCGCCGGCCGCCAGGCGAAGGACGAGGTGGACGTTCGGCATGCGCATGGTCGGTCTCCTGCGTGAGGTGGGACGGCCCGGATCGAGTGTCGGCGCGGGTGCGCGCCAGATCGAGTGTCCGCGCGAGTGCGCGGACGCGGCGCCAAGCTTAGCCGCGGGGCGGCCGGGGGCGATAGCGGCTCAGTCGGCTTCCTGGATCAGCCAGTCCAGCTTCCAGTTGGCCGGGCGCTCCTGCGACAGCAGCCGGCTCATCGCGCGCAGCGGTTCGCGCAGCACCTCGTCGAACTTCCACGGCGCATTGAGGATGACCATGCCCGAGCCGTTGAGGCGCAGCGGCGAGTCGTCCGGACGCAGCAGCAGTTCCGCGCGCAGCGCGCGGCGCACGCCGCTGTGCTGCACCCAGCGCAGGAACGGCTGCACCTGGCTGCGCAGCTTGATCGGATACCACACCGCATACACGCCGGTCGGCCAGCGCAGCAGCGCGGCTTTCAGCGCCTGCTCGATGGTACGGTATTCGGCTTCCTGCGCTTCGTACGGCGGATCGATCAGCACCAGGCCGCGCTTTTCCTTCGGCGGCAGCAGGCCTTTCAAGGCTTCGTAGCCGTTGCGCTCGTGCACGTGCACGCGGCGGTCGTGATGGAACAGCTCGCGCAGGCGCGTGGCTTCGTCGGTCTGCAGTTCGCACAGCTGCGCGCTGTCGATCTCGCGCAGGGCGTTGGCGGCCTGCAGCGGCGAACCCGGATAGAGGCGCAGCCCGTCCTTGTTGCCGGGCAACGCCAGCACCGAGTCGAGCCAGTGGCGCAGCAGCGGCGGCAGCGGGCCGGAAGGGGTGCTCTGGTGCAGGTCGGGGAACAGCAGGCGGGCGATGCCGTCCTTGTATTCGCCGGTCTTGCCCGCTTCGGCGCTGTCGAGCGCATAGCAGCCGCTGCCGGCATGCGTGTCGACCAGGCAGAACGGCGTGGGCTTGGCCTTCATCGCCTCGATCAGGGCGAACAGCACGGTGTGCTTGAGGACATCGGCGAAATTGCCGGCGTGGTAGGCGTGGCGATAGTTCATTCCGCCATTGTAGGTTGGGGTGAGCCCCAGGCGAACCCCAACGTTGCCGCCATGTTGGGGTTCGCCTGGGGCTCACCCCAACCTGCGCCATGCGGTGAAGCCGCTTGAAGCCAACTCCAGAGTTGTTCCCCCTGGTGCCCGCTGGCATCCTCCGGCCCATGTTTCATCGCCTCCTGCCATCGCTACGCCGTTCCCGCGCCCTGTTCGCGCTGGCGCTGTGCGCGTGGCTGCTGCTGGCGGGCATGGCCTGGGCCGCGGGCGGCTGCTGCGACGACATGCAGCCGGCGCCGGCCAAGGCGATGCAGATGGACGGCCATGCCGGCATGCATGGCATGCACGACGCGCAGCCGCAGGCACCGCATACGCATGGCCACGCGGCGCCGGATTGCACCTGCGCGCATGCGCCGGCCACGCTGGATGGCGTCGCCATCGTCGCCGCCGCGCATCCTTCGCCCGAACGCTTAGGTGCGCCGCGCGGCAGCGAGGCCGCGCCGCAACAGCCTGCCAAACCTCCGTTGAGACCTCCGTCGGCCTGACTGTCGTGCATGGCGCGGCCGCTTGCCGGCCGCTCTTTATCCATGCCTGCGCGGCAGGCACGAGCATGACGGAGTTTCACCATGAACAAGCAAGAACCGCGCGGCTTCCAGCTGCCGCGACGGCGTTTCGTACAAGGCCTGGCCCTCGGCGGCGTGGCCGCCGGCCTCGGCCTGTGGCGCGGCGATGCGCTGGCACAACTGGCCAGCGCGCCGCGCGCCGAACTCAGCGGCACGCATTTCGAACTGGAGATCGGCGAGCTGCCGGTCGATTTCACCGGGCGGCGGCGCATCGCCACCGTGGTCAACGGACAGTTGCCCGCACCCCTGCTGCGCTGGCGCCAGGGCGACACCGTCACCCTGCGCGTGCGCAACCGCCTGCCGGTGACCAGTTCCATCCACTGGCACGGCATCGTGCTGCCGGCGGACATGGACGGCGTGCCAGGCATCAGCTTCGACGGCATTCCGCCGGGCGGCGAATACCTCTACCGCTTTACCGTGAACCAGGCCGGCACCTACTGGTATCACAGCCATTCGCGCTTCCAGGAGCAGATCGGCCTGTACGGCCCGATCGTGATCGAGCCGCGCCACGGTGAACGCCATGCCGTGCAGCGCGACTACACCATCCTGCTGAGCGAGTGGACCGATACCGACCCCGAACGCATCTACGCCAACCTCAAGAAGCAGAGCGACTACTACAACCTCGGCAAGCGCACCGTCGGCGAATTCGCGGGCGACGTGCGCCGCCAGGGTTTGAGCGGTGCGCTGGCCGAGCGGCGCATGTGGCAGCAGATGCGCATGGACCCCACCGACCTCGCCGACGTTTCCGCCATGGCCTACACCTATCTGGTCAACGGCCGCGCGCCGGCCGGCAACTGGACCGGCCTGTTCGCGGCGGGCGAGAAGGTGCGCTTGCGCTTTATCAACGGCTCGTCGATGACCTTCTTCGACGTGCGCATTCCCGGCTTGAAGATGACCGTGGTCGCCGCCGACGGCCAGCCGGTGGAACCGGTGACAGTGGACGAATTCCGCATCGGCACAGCCGAGACCTACGACGCGATCGTGGAACCGGCTGCCGACCGCGCCTGGACCATCTTCGCGCAGAGCATGGACCGCAGCGGCTACGCCCGCGCCACGCTGGCGCCGCGCGCGGGCATGGCGGCAGAGGTGCCGCCGCTGGATCCGCGCCCGCTGCTGAGCATGGGCGACATGATGGGTTCCATGGGCCATGAGGGCATGAGCCACGACATGGACGGCATGGGCCACGGCGGCCACGGCATGGCGGCCATGCCCACGCTGAAGACCGGCGTGGAAGTGGACATGCGCGTGCCGCAGCCGCGCCGCAATCTGGACGATCCCGGCGTGGGCCTGCGCAATACCGGCCGCCGCGCGCTCAGCTATGCCGACCTGCATGCGGTGGATGCGCCGATCTCGCCCGAGGTGGACCGCGAACTCACCCTGCGCCTGACCGGCAATATGGAACGCTACCTGTGGTCGTTCGACGGCACGCGCTTCTCCAACGCCGAGCCGTTGCGCCTGAAGCACGGCGAGCGCGTACGCATCACCCTGGTCAACGACACCATGATGACCCACCCGATCCACCTGCACGGCATGTGGAGCGAGCTGGAAAACGAGCATGGCGATTTCCAGGTGCGCAAGCACACCGTGGTGGTGCAGCCGGCGCAGCAGCTCAGCTACCGCGTCAATGCGGATGCGCTGGGCCGCTGGGCTTATCACTGCCATCTGCTCTACCACATGGAGGCGGGCATGTTCCGCGAGGTGGTGGTGGCATGAGGACGAAGCGCAATGCACTTGCCGCGCTGCTCTTGATGTTGCCGTTCGCCGCGGCCGCGCAGGACGCCATGCAAGGGCACGAACATCATCATCCGCCGGCGCCCGCCACGGCTCCCGCCCAGCCGCAGGCGATGGACGATATGCCTGGCATGCAGATGGATCCGCAAGATGAACATGCCGGCCACACCATGCCGATGCCGGTCGCGTTGCCGCCGAACGACCACGTTCCGCCGCCGCCACCGCAACACCAGCCCGCGCCGATGCCGCCGGAGCACATGGTGGACATGATGCAGATGGACGATCTGGCCAAACGCGGCATGTGGCTGTTCGATCGCCTCGAACGCACGCGCAGCGTCGGCGGCGACTACGCCACCGCATGGGAAGCCGAAGGCTGGTGGGGCAGCGACACCAACCGCGTGTGGTTGCGCACGGAAGGCGAGCGCAGCGCGGAAGGCACGCAGGATGCGCGCGCCGAAGTGCTGTGGGGCCACGCGTTCAGCACGTTCTGGGATTGGCAGCTCGGCGTGCGCCACGACTTCGGCCACGGCCCGGACCGCCAATGGGTGGCCGCGGGCGTGCAAGGCCTGGCGCCGTACTGGTTCGAAACGCAGGCGACGTTCTACGCCGGTACGCGGGGACGCACCGCCTTGCGCCTGCAGAGCAGCTACGACCTGCGCTTTACCCAGCGCCTGATCCTGGCGCCGGAGCTGGAAGTGAACTTCTACGGCAAGGACGACCCGCAACGCGGCATCCGCGCCGGCCTGTCCGAGGCCGAAGCGGGCCTGCGCCTGCGCTACGAATTCAGCCGCCGCTTCGCGCCATACATCGGCGTGAACCACACGCGGCGTTTTGGCCAACCCAATGGTCTGCTCACCGGCCTGCCGCGTCGCGAGACGACCTGGCTGGCCGGCGTGCGGCTCTGGTTCTGAGGAGGACCCTGCGATGAAAGCTTTGCTGTTGTTGCTTGTGTTGGCGGTGGTTGCCGCCGTGGCCTTCGTGTATTCCGGCGTCTATCCGATCGGCGCCGATCAGCCGCATTGGACGGTGACCGAGCGCGCGGTGGAAGTGCTGCGCGATCGTTCGATCGAGAAACAGGCCACCGGTACTGCCGTGCCCGCACTGGACGATCCGGCGCGTATCCGCCGCGGCGCCATGCATTACGCCCAGATGTGCAGCTCCTGCCATCTCACGCCCGGCATGCGCGATACCGAATTGCGCAAGGGCCTGTATCCGCAGCCACCGGACCTGGCGCGGCATGGCGTGCACGACCCGGCGGAGGCGTTCTGGACGATCAAGCATGGCGTGAAGATGAGCGCGATGCCGGCATGGGGCCGCAGCCATGACGATGCGGCGATCTGGGACATGGTGGCGTTTCTGCAGGTGCTGCCGAAGCAGGATGAGGCGGCGTTCGAAGCGATGGCGGGATCGGCGGGGGACGATGGGCATGGTGGTCGGCATCATCACCACGACGAGCATGACGATCACGACGACCATCATTGAGCATCGCGTAGGTTGGGGTGAGCCTAAGGCGAACCCCAACGTATCGCCACGTTGGGGTTCGCTGACCGCTCACCCCAACCTACGCCCAAGTGAAGGCGAGTCGATCAGTAGGCCAGCGTGATGCGCTTGTTCTCCGCATCCCGCTTCTCCACGCGATCCAGCAACCCGGCCGCGTAATCGGCAATCGAAATCCGGCTATTGCCTTGGGCATCCACCAGCAACTGCTCGCCACCGACGCGATACTTGCCGGTGCGCTCGCCCGGCTCGATCAACGCAGCGGGGCTCAGGTACGTCCACGTAATGCCCTGGCTGGCACGAAACACTTCCAGCGCCTTGCCCTGCGCTTCCGCTTCCGGCTTCCACGCCGCCGGGAAGTGCGCGTCGTCGATCACCCGCTTGCCCGGCGCGACTTCCAGCGTGCCCGCGCCGCCCACCCAGAACAGCCGCTGCACGCCGGCCTTGGGCAGGTTCCCGATCAGCACGCGGGCGTTGGCGGGCACCAGCTCCGGATCGCCATCGCGGCGCGCCGACAGGCTGGCCACCGCGGCATCGGCGCCGCGCACGGCGTCGCTCCAGCTTTCCGGCTTGGCCACGTCGCCGGTAACCACGGTGAGCTTGGCGTTCTTCTGCGGCAGGCGGGTAGCGTCGCGTACCACCGCGACCACGTCATAGCCGCGCGCGAGCGCTTCGTCGAGGATGCCCTGGCCGATATGGCCGGTGGCGCCGAACAGTGCGATTTTCATAAGCGAACTCCGGTGAGGGACAGTCGATAAAGGGAGGGGGAGGTTGCGGACGACATGCTGTGGCTTACGGCCACTTCATCTCGCCCTTGCTGACTTTGGCGCTCAGTTCCAGCGACGCTTTCTCGCCGGCCTTGGGGTAGCGCTTTTCCATCGCGGCGACGAGCGCGGCGGCGTCCTTGGCCTTGGCGGCTTCGGCGTCATAGGCCTGGATGTAGCCGCGGGTGTAGCGCACCTGGTTCAGGTCGAATGGCGCGCCGGCCTGGTAGTGGCCGGGAATCACCTGCGCCGGCTTGAGCTGTTCGATGCGATCCAGCGTGGCGAGCCACTGCGCATGCGAAGCCGGCGTCTGCGTATCGGCCATCCATACGTGCAGGTTGCCGAACACCACCACGCCGCCGACCACCGCCTTGAGCGAGGGAATCCAGACGAAGCTGCGCTCCGGCGTGGGGCCGTCGAGGCCGACGATGTCCAGCGCGCGCCCTTCGAGCGTCAGGTGACTGCCTTCGAGCACGTCCGGCACGACCAGGGTGGCAGGTGCATCCTGCTTGAGGATCGGGCCCCAGTACGCGAGCTTCGCCTTCGAAGAGGCCTGGATATGCTCCACGGTGGGTTTGCTGGCGACGATCTTCGCGTCGGGGAAAGCGGCGTGCAGCACGTCGAGACCGAAGTAGTAATCCGGGTCGCCATGGCTGATGTAGATGGTGGTCAGGTGCCGGCCGGAGGCCTTGATCTTCTGCACCAGCTTCTGCGCATCGCCCTTGGCGAACTGCGCATCGACCAGCACGGCATCGTGCTCGCCTTCGACCAGTACCGAGGCGACCGGGAAGATGCCCCGGTCGCCGGGGTTGTAGACGTCCAGCTTCAGGGGCTGGGCGGCGTCCTTGGCCTGGGCCGCGCCGGCCAGGGCGAGCGACAACAGCAGGGCGGTGCGTAGCTTGCGCATGGGCGTGTCTCGCGATGGGAACGGGGCGAAGCATGCGCCGATCATTGATACGGATATACGTATCAACCGGTAATTCACTGTAAAGTCTGGCTTGACAGTGAGCGGAGGCGCGCATGGCGCACGAGGTCAATCTCAACCGGCTGGCGGTGTTCGCGGCGCTGGTGCGCGCCGGCTCCTTCACCCGCGCGGCGGAGGAGCTGGGCATGACCAAGGCGATGGTCAGCCAGCATCTGGCGCGGCTGGAGCAGGAACTGGGCGTGACCCTGCTGGTGCGCAGCACGCGGCGCATGTCACTGACCGAGGCGGGCGCCACTTTCCACGCCGACTGCGTGCGCATCCTGGCCGATGCCGAAGCGGCAATCGAACGCGCCGGCGAAAGCCGCGACGCACCGCGCGGCACCTTGCGGCTTACCGCTTCGCTCGACTATGGCATCGCGGTGGTGGTGCCGCGCCTCGCCAGCTTCATGCGGCGCTATCCGGCAGTGCAGGTGGACCTGGTGCTGAGCGACCACATCACCGACGTCATCGCCGAACGCTTCGACCTGGCCATCCGCGGCGGCTGGCTGCGCGATTCCACCTTGCGCGCCACGCGGCTGGGCAGCTTCCGCCAGCTGCTGGTCGGCGCACCGGCGTATCTGGCCGAACATGGCACGCCGCGGCGGCTGGACGATCTGGCCGCGCACGGCGCGATCGCGATGTCCGCGCTGCCGGTGCCGCTGCGCTGGCAGTTCACCGGCCCGGGCGGCGCGCGCCGCACTATCCGGCTGCGGCAGGCCGCGCAGGCCAACAGTGCCGCCGCGGTGCGCGGTCTGGTGCTGGCGGGCACGGGCATCGCGGTGCTGCCGGACTACCTGGTGGAAGAAGACATCCGCGCCGGGCGCCTGGTCGCGCTGCTGGCGCAGTACCGCCTGCCGGAAGGCGGCGTGCATGCGGTGTATCCGGGGCGCAAGGCGCCGGCCAAGGTGCGCGCCTTCATCGACCATCTGCAGGGCGAGATGGAGCCGCCGCTTACTCGATGACGTTGTGGCTTTCGGCGGTGCCCAGCAGTTCCGGCTGCGCCGCCTTGCCGCTGCGGCGATGGAGCAGCGGGTGCACGAACACCGCGGCCAGGATGATCGCCACGCCGAGATAGAACTTGCCGTCCAGCTGGTGCTGCTCGCCCAGCAGCAGGATGGCCAGCACGATCGCGTAGACCGGTTCCAGGTTCGTCACCATCTGCGTGCCGAACGCGCTCATGTGGCGCAGCGCCACCAGGGCCAGCGCGAACGGCAGCAAGGTGCAGCCGAAGGCCAGCAGCAACAGCAGGGCCGCGTCGTGCGCGCCGGGCAGCACGAACGAAGGACCGGGCAGCAGCGGGGCGAGCAGGGTGAGGAACAGCGCGCCGGTGCCCAGCTCGATGCAGGTCACCGTCAGCGGATCGGCGCGGTCGACGTAGCGCTTGTTGAACGCGCCGAACAGCGCCACCAGCAGGGCGGACAGCGTGCCCACCGCGATGCCGATGCGCATGTCCGCCGGCACGCCGCCGGCGACCAGGGCCACGCCCGGCACCACCGCCACGCCGATCAGTAATTCGCGCGGATCGAACTTGCGGCCGGCGATCCAGGGTTCGACCAGGGCGAGAAACACCGGGCCCAGCGCGATGCACGTCGCCGCCACCGAAGCGTTGGCCAGCTTGATCGCCGCGTAGAAGGTCAGCCAATGCAGCGAAACGAGCGCGCCGATGCCGGCATAGGCCCAGCGCAGCCGTACCGGCATGGCTTTCAGCCCGCGGCGCACCTTGGCGATCAGCAGCAGCGACGCCGCCACCAGCAGCATGCGCCACCACACCAGCGGCAGCGCCGGCAGGGTGATCAGCTTGCCGAGGATGGCGGTGAAGCCCCACAGCAGGACGCAGAAGTGGATCTGCAGGCGGGCTTTGGTGACGGATTGCATGCCCGCATTGTAGGTTGGGGTGAGCCATAGGCGAACCCCAACAGTGCGCAACGTTTGAAGTTGACGATGTTGGGGTTCGCCTATGGCTCACCCCAACCTACGCCGACGGCGGCTTACTCGTCCTCGTCGTCCGTGCCGTCGGCTTTCCAGTAGCCGGTTGCACGCACCCATTCCTTCGGCACACCACGCTCCGCAAGCATCAAGCGCATGTTGCGCGCACGCCGCGATTCGGCTGCGATCCAATAGAACGCATCGCCCTTCGGCGACACGCCGCGCAACGCGTCCTCCAGCAGCGTGCTGGCTGCGGCATCCACGCCGTCTCGCTCGAACCACTGCACATCGCACGGGGCATCGGTGAACAGCACCTGCCGGTCGGAGGCCTCCGGCACTTCCACCAGCACGGTCGCCGACACCGACGCCGGCATTTCCTCCAGCCAGCGGCCGATCGCCGGCAGTCCGGTCTCGTCCGCCACCAGCACGTAATGGTCGAAGTCGTCCGCCACCACGAAGGAACCGCGCGGGCCGCCCGCACCGATCACATCGCCGACCTTGGCCGCATCCGCCCAGGTCGAGGCGGGGCCGTCGCCATGCAGCACGAAATCCACGGTCAGCTCGCCATGCACGGTGTCGTGGTGGCGCGGCGTGTAATCGCGCATCGGCGAAGGATCGGCGCCGGGCGGATATTCGAGGCCGTTCGGCCCGCGCTTGGGAAACACCAATTCGCCGGCATCGTTGGGGAAAAACAGCTTGACGTGGTCGTCCGGCGCGCCGCTGAAAAAACCTTCCAGCTGCTCACCGCCGAGCACGATGCGCTGCATATGCGGCGTCAGCCGCTCCACGCGCCGCACTTCGAGCCGGCGCATGCGCACCTCGTGCATCACCCTGCGGGATTCGTGTCTGCTCATGAAAACCTCGGAACGGAAGGGGAACGCCACCGCGCATGGCGGGGCGGAAACCGGGTGGCTGGCCGAGGGGCGTGGCGCCGGAGGGAAGGTCGCGAATGCGGATGTGGGCCGCGGCGACGGGTATTTCAAGCCAGGCCGCGGCACCGCGCGGCCTGGCGGCATGCCATGGCGCGGATTACTCGCGGCGCGAACCCGCGGCGATATCGGCGGCGGCCTTTTCCAGGATCGAGGCGACGCGCTGCGTCTCCGCCTTGCTCCAGTCGGAGGCGCCGCGCATCAGCAGCGCATGCTTGAGCGCGTGCATCGCATTGCGGATCGACATCGGCATCGACATGCGTGCCGCCATGCGCGCGCTTTCCTCGGTGCGGCTCATCACCGCTTCCACCGCCGCGCGGTTCTCGTCCAGGAAGCTGCGGCCGGCATCGGTGATGGCGTAGAGCTTGCGGCCGCCCTGTTCGTTCTCGACCTGGGCATGGCCCAGTTCCTCGAGCATGGTCAGGGTGGGGTAGATCGCGCCGGGGCTGGGCGAGTAGTGGCCGTGGAACATCTCTTCGATCAGGCGGATCAGCTCGTAGCCGTGGCGCGGCTGCTGCTCGATCAGCGCCAGCAGCAGCAGCTTCAGGTCGCCGTGGCCGAACATGCGGCCACCGCCGCCGCGGCGGCCACCGCCGCGCAGGCCGGCCCATTCGGCGAAGAAGTCGCCGCCCATGCGGTCGCCGAAGTGATGGCCGCGGCCGAAGTGGCGTTCGTAGCGTTCCTGGCGCTCGCCGCCATCCCAGTCCATGTCGTCGGCCTGGAATGGATGGAAGCGTTCGCGCATGTAGTGGTGGTGCAGGTGGTGGTATTCGCGGAGGGCGTGGAAGAAGTGGCGGGGGCTGCGCATGATGAGTTCCGATATATCGTAAGTTGGCGCTGACGATATATCGGAAGAATATCGAGTGCAAGTGTCCCGCCGCCTCGGCGCGATATATCGTTTAACCCATAAGTTATTGATGCGGTTAGTGCGAAGGCGTCTTGCCCGAGCGCACCTGCTGCAGCACCTGCTGGCAGGTATTGGGCTGGCCTCCCTGACTGGCCACCACCAGCGGCAGCAGGGCCGCGGCCGGCGCCGCGAGCAAGCCCAGGGCCACCGCGCCGCCGCCGCGCAGCAGCAGCGGACCGGTGTGCACGCCCACGTCGGGATTCTTCAAGGTGCCGCGCACGTACAGCGGCGAGCGCAGGGTGAAGATGCGCAGGCCCTTGCTGTGCGGCTTCACGTCGAGGTCCATCTGCTCGGTGGCGAAGTTCACCTTGCCCTCGACATTGATCAACGCGTCCTCGGTGTCGAACACGAACAGCCGCGTGTTGAACACACCGTCGTTGGCGGCAAGGTCGGAGGCGGCGCAGTTGATCTTCACCACTTTGTCGCCGAACAGCTTGCCGATCACGATATTGCCGACGTTGAGGCCGGCGGTCTCCAACAGGTTCTTGCTGATCGCGCCATCGTTCATCAGCAGCTTGAGTTCACCGTCCGCGCTGCCGAGCAGGGCGGCGACGGAATTGCCGCGCGCCTTGAGATCGGCGTCGCCGTTGATCTCGCCGAAGCTGGTGTTCATGGCCTGGAAGGTCGGGAACAGCTGCTTCAGCTTCAGTCCTCGCAGGCGCAGATTGATCGCGCCGCGCATCGGCGCCTGGCTGCCGTCCAGGCGGATGGTGCTGCCGACGCGGCCGCCGGCCACGCCGAAGTCCAGCGGGTCGAGCAGCAGCACGCCGTTGTCCATCACCACGTGGGTCTGCAGCGAATCGATCGGCAGATCCGCGCCGCGCACGATGCGCGCGCCGGTGAAATGCACGTCGGCATCCATGGCTTTCCAGCGCTCGGTGCGGAACGGTTCCACCGGCAGCACCTTGTCGGCCGGCTGCGGGGTGGCGTCGCCGCGGCGCTGTTTCTCCGCGTTGGAATCGGCGCCAATCAGCGGCGCCAGATCGGCGAACTGCAGCAGTTGCGAGCGCAGCGTGCCGCTGAGCTTGGGCCGCGCGCCGCCGGTGACGAAGTCCAGGCTGCCGGCCAGGTCGCTGCCGCCCACGCGGCCGCGGAAGTTGCGATAGCTGAAATGGCTGCCGCCGCGCGCGAGCTGCGCGGTGAGATGGCCTTCGGTGGCGTAGGGCGGCGTATCCGGCAAAGTCACGCCGGTGATGGCGTAGAGCTTGGCCATGCTGGTGCCGGAGAACCACAGCTTCACGTCCAGCGCGCCCAGATGCAGCGGATCGGTCAAGGTGCCGACCAGGGCGATATGGCTGTCGCCGATATGCACGTCGGCCTGCAGCGGGAACGGGCGTTCAATGTCCTGCAGTGCGATCACGCCGCCGATCTTGCCGCTGCCCTTGAGCGGCGCGCCTTGATAGCTGCCAGTCGCCTGCCAGGCGAACAGATAGGCCGTGCGCGAAGCCTTGGCATCGACCTTGTCCTCGTCCTTCTCCTTGCTCGCCGCCAGCGCCTTGCGCGCCGCGCCGCCGGCCGTGCGTGCGGCCTGGTCGCGCGCATCGTCGGACTGCTGCTGCATGATCTGGTCGAACGGGATCGCCTGCTGCAGCGGTTGCACGTCCACCTGCAGCTTTACCTTGCTCACCGCATCGTCGTAGCCGATCTGGCCGCGGTCGAAACCGATCGCGCGCAGATCCATCTTCCACGACGAAGGCTCATCGCTTTTGCCGAAGGCGAAATCCCAGTTGGCCTGGTCCGGCGCCTGCCGTTCGAGATCGACTACCGGGTGCTCCAGCTGCACGCTGGGAATGACGATGCGATGCGCCAGCAGCGGCAAAGGCGCCACGCGCACGCGCACGGCGTCCAATTGCGCGAACTGCGGCTGCTTTGCCCATTCCGGATTGGCGATGCGGATATCGCGTGCGATCAGTTCCGGCCACGGAATCCATCCGCCCAGGCCGCTTTCGCCGGGCTCGCGCCGCCATGCCACGCTGAGGTCGCCCTGGATCGCGAACGGGCGGCCCACCGCCTGGCTGACCTTGTCGTTGATGGTGGGCTTGAGGCGGTTCCAGTCGTAAGTGGCGATCACCAGCACCGCGATGGCTATCAGCACCACCGGCAGTGCGGCCAGCGACCAGATCAACACCTTGCGGCTTCGCTTCATGCTTTTCTCCCGCGCCACTTCCATCGCGACAGATAACCGCATGCGCGAAAAAATTGTGTATGTGCGGGGTCCTGCGCTCAGAGCCCGTTCACGCTCGCCGCGACGGGCTGATCCATCGTTTTGCAGCGATGGGCTGCCTGACGGCGACGATGTTGGGGTTCGCCTGCGGCTCACCCCAACCTACGCCAGGCGCTGAGGCAGTGCTCAGGGCTTGGCTTCGCGCACCGGGATATTGATGCTGCACAGGTCGATCTTGCCCGCCGGGTTGCGATAGAAATCGTCGCGGCGGTTGCGCTTCGCTTCGATCAGCGCGGCGAAGGTGGCGCTGTCGG
This sequence comes from Dyella sp. LX-66, assembly GCF_018599165.1. Taxonomy (NCBI): domain Bacteria; kingdom Pseudomonadati; phylum Pseudomonadota; class Gammaproteobacteria; order Lysobacterales; family Rhodanobacteraceae; genus Dyella; species Dyella sp. LX-66. The sequence goes on along the minus strand of NZ_JAHFVJ010000011.1, from coordinate 62,129 downwards.
TGCGCAGCACTTCGATACTCGGACGCTCCTTCGCCGGCATGTCGGCAGCGAGCTTTACCGATTCGATGGTGGTGCGCTGTTCCGGCTTCTCGTAGAAGCCCAGCGGGCCGGTGCCGCGCGGGAAGGCCGAGAGAAACTCCATGCCCTGGATCACGCGGCCGGCCACGGCGAGATTGCGATCCAATCCGCGCGGGGCCTGGCCGATGATCGCGTACAGCGAACTGCCGCTGCCGGTGTCGGGGCCGACATCGCGCGCCACGCCCACCGCGCCATAGCAATGCGTCAGCCACTCCTGCCCGCTGGCCTTGTCGCGCGCGGCGGGGAAGCCTTCGCTGAAGCCCACTTCCGGTGCATACACGTCGCCGTCCGGCAGCGCGGTCCACGGCAGCTTGGCATCGATCGGGCGGGTGTATTCGGAGGGCACGGTCTTCTTGGCCTTGCCCAGCGAGCGCACCTTGTTCTTGTCGCCCTTGTCGTCGTCTTCCGGATCGCCCCACTGCGTAACGAAGTTGTCCTGCACGCGGATGATGGCCAGGCCGTCGAAGTAATGCTCATGCACCAGGGTGCGGATGTTGTCCGCATGCAGCGGAGTGAAATCCGGCGCCAGCTCGATCAGCACCTTGCCCTGCGGCAGGCGCATCTCCAGCAGGTTGTTCGGATCGGGCTTGCGCCATTCGGCGGGCTTGGACTGCTGCAGCAGCTCCTTCGGCGTCGCCGACTTGGTCGACGGAGGCGTGTCGGCCAGGGCCGGCAGGGCCAGGGCGCAGAGCAGGGAAAGGCCGAGCAGGCGCGGAACGGGTCGGGACATGGCGGACCTTGGCGGTGTGGTGGAAACCCGCCGGAAGGTAGCAGAGTGCGCGGCCCGCGACGCGGGCCTCAGGTCATTGGCCTGGGTCACTGGCCGGGGTCATTGGCCCGGGTCATTGGCCGTAGGAGCAGGCGCCGATCCAGTCCGGTGGGGCGGTGGACAGCCGCTGCGCCACCGGCAGATAACTGTTGTCCAGTTGCGCCGCCAGCCAGTACAGCGAGGCCGCGCTCTTCGGATCCCATGGGCCGCTGTAGCCTTTCTCGCCGGCCTTCTCGCGATCGCGGTCGAACTTCACCTGGGTGTGCACGAACTCTTCGTGCGTCTTGCTGCCCTCCGCAAAGGGACGCAGCCAGTCCAGCGCCTTGGCCAGCGAGGCGCCCTGCGGCGTGGCGTAGTGCAGCCAGTCGTCACCGAAGGGCTTGGCGGCGAGTGCGGCGGCAACCAGCGGTTGCAGGTCGTACACCACGTAATGCAAGGCGTCGCGTTCGGCAAAGTCGATCACTTCGCCGTTGGGCTTGATGTTGTCGGCGACCTGGCGTTCGAACAGTTCGTGCGCGGTTTTCAACATCGCCTGATCGCCGAGCGCGGCGGCGGCGAGCGTCACCAGCTTGATGCGGTGGCTTTGCCAGTTGTTGGTCGCGGTGCCGGGCCTGTGTTCCGCGGGAAAGGCGCGGATGCGTTCGATATAGCCATCGCCGAGCTTGCGCAGCAGGGCGCGGGTGGCGTCGCGCGTCGATGCGGGCAGGGCGGCGGAGGTCAGTACATAGGCGTCGATCAGGCCGTCGAGATTGGTTTCGTCGATCGGATTGAAATCCGGCTGATACGTGTTCGACCAGGCGGCGAGATAGGCGTCGACCTGATGCAGATAGCGCGCATCCGCGCTCAAGCGCCAAGCCAGCGCTGCCTGCCGCATCAGCGGCCAGTCGCGTTCGGCTTCGATGCTCTGGTCACGAATGCCCTGGTGCGGCAGCGTGCCTTCGGTGTGCACGTGGGCGAGCGCGTGGGGCTGGTCGTCCAGGTGCTTTTCGGCGGCGGCGAGGATGTTCCTGGCGGACGCATTCTGTTCGCCTGCGCCGGGTGCCTTGGGTTGGCATAGGGTGATGGCGCGCGGTGGCGTCATGGTTCCGCGCATCTGCGCGGTGGCGGAGGCGGCGAACAACGCCGCGATGGCGAGCGACAACGCAATCGATCCACGTGGCATGACGGCTCCCGGCCTTCCTTTTGCGCCAGTGTGCCGCGCCGCGCGCCTGCCGGATGTGAGGCAAGTTCCTGCGGTCAGCCGCGGTCCGGGTTATACCGAGGGCTGCGTCGCGCTGGCCCCACGCGTGCCGAACCATGCCAATGCCTCCTCCCACAGCGGCTGCGCGTGCTGGCGGAAATAGCCCATATGACCCAGCGACCCGAAGCCTTCCTTCTTCGCATCGACGTCGCGGCGTTCCAGCGGCGCCTGGCGATAACCGCCGACGAAGGCATCGCGCGAGCGCGGCAGCGCCCACAGATCGTCCAGCGCATTGGCGGCGACGATCGGCGTGCGCACGCGCGCATAGACGTCGGCGATATGGGACATCGCCGGATCGTCGAAGAAGTAATGCGGAAAGCCGCACCAGCGGCGCCAGTCGCGATACACGCCCATCGGCAGGTCCTCGCCGGCGCCCAGCGATTTCCAGGGCATATAGCCCATCAGCCGGGTCAGCACCGGCAGCAGTACGTTCCACGCCAGCCAGATGCGCGTGCGTTCGGGCTGCGGCATCCAGCCGTGCCAGCCGGCGCCGACGCCGAACAGATAGGCGCCGGCGAGGCGTTCGTGATTGGGCAGCAGGCCCAGCGCGTGGCCGCCGAAGGAGTGGCCGATGAGATACAGCGGCGTCGCGTCGGCGGCGAAGTGGTCGACTGCCGCGGCAAGGTCCAGCGTGGCCCAGTCGAGAAAGCTCATCTCGAAGCCTTTCAGCCTGGCCGGGCGCGAGGCGCCGACGCCGCGGTAGTCCATGGTGAGCACGGAATACCCGCGCGCATTGGCGAATTCGGCGAAGCGGCGGTAGAAACCCTGCGGCACGCCGGTGGCGCTGCCCACCACGATGCGCGCGGTTTCGTCGCCATGGGCGCGATAGAGCACGGCGCCGAGTCGATAACCGTCCTGCGCCACCAGGGTGAGCGCCTGGCCAGAAACGGTGGGTACGGCATTCATGCGCGAGCTCCTTTCGCCTGAGCCAATTCGACACGCAACAAGCCCAGCAGCATCTCCACCGTATCGTTGACGGGTCGGGCGCTGCCGGCCACGCGGGCCTGGATCAGCGAGCCTTCGTAGGCGGATACGATCAGCGCCGCCAACTGCGCCGAGCGTTTTGCCCCGATGCCGGCCTTGGCCAGCATGCCCGCCACCAGTTCGCGGAATTCGCCGAAGGCCTGCGCCAGCGACTGGCGCAATTCGGTATCGTCCGGCGTGGATTCCAGCGAGATGGCGGCGAGCGGACAGCCGCGTTCGAAGCCGCTGCGCTCCAGGCGCTTGTGCGCGTGGTTCCACCAGGTCTTCAGCGCCTCCACCGGATCGGCGCTGGTATCGGCCAGCTGCCGCAGGCTTGCCTTGATCTGCAGCGTGCCGGCTTCGATCGCCGCCACCGCGAGGTCGGCCTTGCCGCCAGGAAAGTGGTGATACATCACGCCTTTCGGCGCCTGCGCCTCTTGCAGGATTTCGCTCAGGCCCACGCCGTGCAGGCCTTTGCGCTGCAGCGAATCGAACATGGCCGCGACCAGGCGTTCGCGGGTGCTGGGAGTGTCGACGGTTTTCATGGTGGCTGAATCTATAGACCGGTCGGTCCAGTTGTCAACGTGCCGCCTGCACTAGGCTTGTGCCCAGGATCAGCCCCAGGGTGAAGGACCATGTTTCGCGCCACCAACATCCATACCGGCCAGGACGTCGATGCCGAAGACCTGTGGTCGATGGAGCCGGTCGACCCGGATGGTTTCGTCTGCCCCGACTGCGGCTCGAAGGTCTATCCCACTTCGTACCGTCCGGAAAACCTGCGTCGCGCCCATTTCGCCGCCAAGCCGAAATGCCCGCCGTGGTGTCCCAGCAATGGCGAGGCGGACCTGCTCAAGCGCGCCCGCACGGAATCGCTGAGCGAGGACGACGGCAGTTTTCCCGGCTATATGCCGGCGGGTTTTCGCCTGCCGGTGGAAACGGCGCCGGCCGAAGGCGCGCCAGGTGCAGGCGCCATCGAAGGCGAAGGCAAGGCACGCCGTGCACCCGCCGCGCCGCCGGAGCAGGGCGCACGCCAGCGTCCGCGTGTCACCACCAGCTTTCGCGATATCTGCCGCGCCTATCTCAATTTCCCCAACGACCGCCATCGCGAGCTGCACTTTCTCGATCTGTACGGCACCACTTACGACGAAGTGATCTGGCGCCTGCGCACCAAGCAGGAGCATCTGATCCGCTATCCGATTCCCCATCTTTTCCACGGCCCCATCGGTTGGCGTGCACCGGAAGTCACCGACGACCACGCGCTGATCGAGATGGACGTAAAGGAATGGCACGACGGCAAGCCCGGCCGTCCGTACCAGGTAAAAGTGCTGTGGAGCGACTGGACCCAGCGCCAGCGCAATGCCCTGCTGCGCGAAGTGGAAACCGCCAGCAACGAAGCCAAGGACCTGAAGAAAGCCGGCAGCAAGGATCGCAGCCTGCTGTTCTTCGTCGGACAGCAGGAGAAGGGCGACGACGCCATCTTCGTGGTGACGGAGCGCAAGCTGATCTGCTGCCTGACCGGTTTCGACGGACGGCCAGGCGCGGCAGGCGCCAAGCGCAAGGCCTGACCTGAGGGCGCGCCGCAAGTAGCGCGCTGCGCTCCAGCCACGCCGTCCATGACCAACGACACGGTGCCTCTCCCGACACTTGCGGGAGATATAACAGCGCTTATACGTTTCACCGCCATGACGCTTCCAAAGACCGCCACCCTGGGCACGCTGCTGCGGCACCTCACCGAATTGCTGGACGGTTCGGTGGAGGACGCTTATCGCTCCCTCTCCCTCGACTACCGGCCGCGCTATACACCGGTGATGCGCGTCCTGCTCGCGCAGGGGCCGGCTTCGATCCGCGCGATTTCGCTGCGCGCCGGCATCACTCATTCGGCGGTGAGCCAGACCGTGGCGCAGATGGTGCGCGCCGGCCTGGTGGCGCTGGAACCGGGCGGCGACGCGCGCGAACGCATTGCCGCGCTTACGCCGGCGGGCGAAGCGATCGTGCCGGCGCTGCGCCGCCAATGGGAAGCCACCGAAGCCGCCGCCAGGACGCTGGACCGGGAACTGCCGATGCCTTTGACCGCCCTGCTGCGCGATGCGATCGACGCACTGGAGCGGCGGCCCTTCCGCGAGCGCCTGCAACGCGCCGTCTCTGCCAAGCCCTCTCCACGCAAACCGAAGCCCGGGAAATCATCCAAATGAAACTGTTGGCCATGGCATGTGCAAGCCTGTTGAGCCTGGCGCCCCTCGCGGCATCGGCGCAGCAAACATTGACGCAGAAGGAGCGCGACGCGGCGATCCAGAGTGTCGAGAAGCTGATCCAGGAACGCTACGTCTTCCCCGCGCTGCGCCCGGCGATTGTCGCCGCGCTGGAAAAGCAGCGGCGCGCGGGCCGCTACGATACGGACGATGCCCGCGTGTTCGTCGACCGCATCACCGAGGACCTGCGCGCCGCCGGCAAGGACCGGCACCTGTGGATGAGTGTCGATCCCGCCGGCTACGCGGCGGCGCTGCGCTCGTCGCAGGATGACGAATCCGGCGACGATCCCTACTGGCGCGAGCGCGCCGTGCGCAACCACCACGGCCTGGTGGAGATGCGCATCCTGCCCGGCAATATCCGCTACCTGCGCATCGCGGAATTCGCCTGGGTGCAGGACAGCACGGGCCAGGCTTACGACGAGGCCGTGCGCTTCCTGAAGGACGGCGATGCCATCATCATCGACCTGCGCAACAACCCCGGCGGATCGCACGGCGCCGTGCAGTATCTGGTCAGCCACTTCCTCGATCCCGACGTGCTGGAATACACCTTCTTCGAAGGGTCCAAGGCGCCGAAGCAGTCCCGCACCGTCAGCTACCTGCCCACCGGCCGCATCAAGGACAAGCCGCTGTATGTGTTGACCAGCCGCGGCACGGGTTCGGCCGCCGAAGCATTCGCCTATGACGTGAAGCAGTTCAAGCTCGGCCAGCTGGTCGGCGAGAACACCGCGGGCGCCGCCAACAACAATGCGCTGTTGCCGGTGGCGCCGTACTTCGTGCTGAGCGTTTCGTTCGGCCGTCCGGAACATGCCATCAGCAAGGCCAACTGGGAGCACGATGGCGTGGCGCCCGATGTCGCATCGGCACCCATGCTGGCCCTGGAAACCGCGGAGAAGCAGGCGCTGGACAAGCTGGCGGGCAATCCCAAGGCCAGCGAGGAGCAGAAGCGCGATTACCAGTGGGCCCTGGTCGGTGTCCAGGCAGCCCTGCACCCGGTGCAGCCGGATGCTGCCGCGCTGGCTCCTTTCGCCGGCAGCTACCGCAGGAGCGGACCCAATGCGAACGCCATCACCGTGGTCCAGCGCGACGGCTCGCTCTGGATCACCCTGCCGCACTGGCCCGAATCGCGCCTGCAGCCACTCACGCAGGACACCTTCGGTGTAGACGGCGTGGAGACGCTGCGCGTGCGCCTGACGGGAAAGACCCTGGAAGCTCTGTGGAGCGATGAGGACAAGCCGCGGATATATCAGCGCGAAGGCTGAGGGCTTATGCTTTAATCGCCCGCAACAGCGAGGACTGTCGCTCGCGCAAGGAGGCGATCATGAGCATCCCCGAAGCCTTGATGGCGGATATCGAACGGCTCTGCGCCGAAGGCGACGAACAGGTCGGGCAGGGCAAGCTCGGCGAGGCCTACACCAGCTACATGGCCGCCCTGCAACTCGTGCCCGAGCCGGCCGAACAGTTCGAGGCCACCACCTGGATCCTCGCTGCCCTCGGCGATCTGTACTTCCAGGCCCAGGACTACGATCAGGTCGTGACCGTGCTGGGCGATGCGATGCATTGCCCTGGCGCCATCGGCAATCCGTTCCTGCATCTGCGCCTGGGCCAGGCCCAATTCGAGGTGGGCAACGAAGTACGCGCGGCCGACGAGCTATGCCGCGCGTATATGGGCGGCGGCAGCGAAATCTTCGACGAGGACGATCCGAAGTATTTCGCTTTCCTGAAAACCAGGATCCAGGCACCGGCCGCGGGCTGGTAACGCCAAGGGCCCGGCATGGACATCCCCTCGCTGATGTACGAAACCGTCTCCTCGCTCGCCTGGTCGATGTTCGAGGCGAGCGAAGCCGGGCAGGCGGCTGTCTATTGGCGCAGCTATAACGCCTTGCTCGCCTATTGCGAGGAACAGGACGCGCAAGGCGTGCGCCATCCGTTTCCGTGGGAAACACTGGCCGACTTCACGCACGACGATCTCGCCGCCGTGCCGCTTTATCTGCATGCGCTGGGGCAGGCCGAACAAGCCGATGCTTATCGTGCGTCGATTTTGTTGGAACTGGCCAGGCGCTATGTGGGTTGCGGGCAACCCGAGGCCGCCTGGGGTTGTGCTTCGCAGGCGAATACACACGCCGCTTCGGTGGACGATGTGGATCTGAAGCGGGACATCAGCGTTCTGTTGCTCAAGCTTTCCGCCGAGCGTTGAGTCCGGCAACTCGTCATTCCGGCGCAGGCCGCCACGTAGCGAGGCAATCTCCATGGACCGCATCGACGCCATGAAAGTCTTCGTCGCCGCGCTCGACGAAGGCAGCCTCGCCGGGGCCAGCCGAAAGACGGGACGTTCGGCGGCGGCGGTGAGCCGCGCCATTGCGTTTCTGGAAGCGCACGTCGGCGTGCCGCTGCTCCATCGCACCACGCGTTCGCTGAAGCTGAGCGAGGCAGGCGAGCGCTATGCCATGGCCTGCCGCAAGGTGCTGGCGGATCTGGAAGAAGCCGATCGCAACGCGGCAGGCGAGCGCTCGGTGCCACGCGGGACGCTGACCATCTCTGCCACGGTATTTGCAGGCGTGGAAATCCTGAGGCCGATCGTCGATGCGTACATGGACGAATTTCCGACGGTCAGCGTGCGGCTGCATCTGCTGGAGCGGCCGGTGAATCTGGTCGAGGAAGGCATGGACCTGGCGCTGCGTATTACGCATCTGCCGGATTCCACCTTGGTCGCGCATCGCATCGGCGAGGTGCGGCGGGTGGTAGTGGCGTCGCCGCGTTATCTGGCGAAGCATCCGCGCATCGTGGAACCGGCGGACCTGGCCAAGCATCAGCTGATCGCGATGACGCATATGGGACCGGAGTCGTGGAGCTTCCCGCCGCAGGAAGGTTCGTCGGTGCCGCGCGCCGTGGCGTTTACGCCGCGCCTGGTGGTGAACAACGTGCGTGCGGCAATCGATTCGGCGGTCGAAGGGCATGGCGTGACGCGCCTGCTTTCCTATCACGTGGCGCCGCAGATCAGGGAGGGCGCGCTGCGTATCGTGCTGGCGGATGCGGAGCCCGTGCCGATCCCGGTGCATCTGGTTTCGCCGTACGGCCGCCTGGCCGTGCCGAAGGTGCGCGCCTTCGCCGACTTCGCGCTGCCACGCCTGCGCGCGCGTTTCGCCAGCCTTGCCAAGGAAGTGGAGATGGCGCCGGATGCGCCGATTCCACCGCGGCGCGGAAGAATGTCTGCCGGGTGACGGGGATTCGCTAGTTTCAGGTGCGCGCCTAGATTGGAGGCGTCGGGCAGGCAGCCCGATCGGCGATAAGCCGAACCTCCTTTCCCCCAAGAGACGCATCTAATGAACAGCCAACAGAAAGTCGCCATCGTCACCGGCGCATCGCAAGGCATCGGCGCAAGCCTGGTCAAGGCCTTCCGCGACCGTAACTACCGCGTGATTGCCAACTCGCGTTCGATCCAGCCGTCCAGCGATCCGGATGTGATCGCGGTAGCCGGCGATATCGCCGAACGCGCCGTTGCCGAACGCATCGTGGCGGAGGCGCTGGCGCGCTTCGGCCGCATCGACACCCTGGTCAATAACGCCGGCATTTTCACCGCCAAGCCGTTTACCGCATTTACGGCGGAGGATTACGCCGCCAATATCGCGGTCAACCTCACCGGTTTCTTCCATATCACCCAGCTGGCTATCGCGGAGATGGAGAGGCAGGGCAGCGGCCACGTGGTGAGCGTCACCACCAGCCTTACCGATCATGCGATCGACGGCGTGCCGGCGGCGCTGGCTGCGCTGACCAAGGGCGGCCTGAATGCCGCCACCAAGTCGCTGGCCATCGAATATGCCAAGCGCGGCGTGCGCGTGAATGCGGTATCGCCCGGCGTGATCAAGACGCCGATGCATGCGCCGGAGACGCACGGTTTCCTGGCGGCGCTGCATCCGGTGGGCCGGATGGGCGAAGTCGCCGATATCGTCGACGCCGTGCTGTACCTGGATTCGGCGGGCTTTGTCACCGGCGAGATCCTGCACGTCGATGGCGGCCAGAGCGCCGGTCACTGAAACGGATGGGCCGGCCGCAGCCGGCCCTTTCATCACCGCGAGAAAAGCGTCATGCCTTATATCAATATTCAAATTACCCGCGAGGGCAGCGCGCCCGGCCGTAACGCGGCGACCGCTGAAGAGAAGGCTGCCCTGATCAAGGGCGTCAGCCAGCTGATGCTGGATGTCTTGAACAAACCCTTGGATTCCACCTTCGTGGTGATCGACGAAGTGGAGACGGAGAACTGGGGCTGGGGCGGCTTGCCGGCGCTGGAATATCGACGACAGCGCGAAGCGGCGAAGAAATAAGCCGGGAGGCCGCGCGGGCAGTACCGCGCGGCCGTAGCGTTCAGTGGCTTACGCCAACCACGATGCCCGAGCCGATCCAGTCCGCCAGCAGCTGCCCTGCGCGTGCAATGCCTGGTTCTTCGCCGAGGCGTTCGATCAGCGCATCGCACAGCGCGCCGAAGTGCCCGTCTTCCTGCACGGAAAGCAGGGCTGCATGTTCGATCGCATCGACCTGGCGCAGGCGCGACATGAAATCCTGGCGCCAGGCGACGAGGCCCGCCGGTGCTTCGAGCATTTCAGCTTCGGGTGCCGGCGTTTCATCCTGCAGCGCCGACCAGATCGCCATCGCGTTGGTGGTGGCTGCGCGGTGGCGCAGTCCGGGGCTCAGGCGCAGCGTAGCCGTCTCCCAATCGACGCCATCGAGATCGGCAGGCGAAAGCGCCGCCGCATCGGCCGCGACGAAAACCTCCGATAGCGTCCATTCGATCCACGCCAGCTCCTGCAGGTCGGGATTGTGCGGATACAGCGCGTGCAGGCTGTCGGGGAGATCGGCGCCATAGGCATCGAGGGTCCACGAGGAAGGCGGCTGCCGGTCGATGTAATGGATGGCCAGCTGCAGGAAGGCCTCGTCGCCCATGGCCAGCTTCAGCTGCGGATAGCTGGCGCGCAATACGTTGACCAGTTGCGTGCGGTAGTTGTTCTGGTAGGCGGCCAGGCCACGAGTCGCGATCAACCCACGACGCAAACCGTCATCGTCTCCCGCCTGCACCAGCCAGTCGCTGAAATCCCGCTGCATTTCGGCAAGCATCACGCAGCCTCCTTCACCGCTGCATGGCCAACGCGCAGACTGCGGGCGATAGCCAATTCAGCAAGCAGCTCCGGCAGCGGCGGAATGGCGTCGTCGCGCTCGATCATGGTGGCGACCGGGCCGAACATCGCCGTGGCGGCGACATATAGCGACCACACTTCGTCATTGACCGGCTGGTCGTGCGTATCGATCAGCAGATCCTCGCCCTGGGTGTGTCCGGCCAGATGGATCTGGCGCACGCGGTCGGCGGGTATGCCGCGCAGATAGGCTTGCGCATCCCAACCGTGGTTCTGCGCACTGACATAGATATTGTTGACGTCCAGCAGCAGGCCGCAGCCGGTGCGGCGGCTCATCTCGGCGATGAATTCCCATTCGGCCATGGTGGACGCCGCGAAGCTGACATAGCTGGACGGGTTCTCGAACAGCATCGCGCGACCCAGCGCTTCCTGCGCCATGTCGATATTGCGGCAGACCACCGCCAGCGTTTCCTCGGTGTAGGGCAGGGGCAGCAGGTCGTGCGAATTGAAATGGGCGAAGCGCGACCAGCTCAGGTGGTCGGAAACGAACAAGGGCTCGATCGCATCTGCGAGCTTGCGCAGGCGCTTCAGGTAATCGACGCGCAATCCATCCGCGGAACCGATCGACATGGATACGCCATGCAGGATCACAGGATGGCGTTCGCGTATGCGGCGCAGGATGTCCAGTGGCTGGCCGCCGTCGACCATGAAGTTCTCGGAGATCACTTCGACGAAGTCGACCGGCACGTCGGTGTCGAGAAAGTCGCGGTAGTGCTCGCGGCGCAGGCCAAGGCCGTAGCCGTCGAAGGTCGGAATGGCGTGGGACATGGTGTTGCTCCTGCGTTCGCTTGAATAAGAGAAGTTGAATACTCGCCTCAAACCAGCCCCCTCTCCCCTCCGGGGAGAGGGTTGGGGTGAGGGGCCGGGCGGAGCGCGACGTTGAACCTGGAGACAAGCTCAAAAGCTTTTCTCCGCTCCGTTGAAATCTCGTGGCGAGCCCCGGCCCCTCATCCGCCTGCCGGCACCTTCTCCCCGGAGGGGAGAAGGGGGCTCCGACTTGGACCCTATTTACTTCGGCTCCGTCAACGTCCCACCCGCCGCCAGGCACTCCGCCTTCGTCTTCACCACGACGCCCTGACCCTTGCAATCGTTAAGCCCTTTGCAATCGTGCTTCGAAGTAGCGCACAGGCTCTCGCCCTTGCAGCTGTTGACGCCATAGCAGCGCACCGGTTCGCGCTGCTGCGAACCCTGATCGGCCGCCTTGACCGGCGAGATGACGGAAGCCGCGGCAATGGCGACGAGTGCGGCCGCAGCAGCGAGGCCGGAACGGGACTTGGTAGCGATGATGCTCATGAGGTGACTCCTTGAATGGATGGAATGGAATAAGAGAGAAGAAACTCAACGCACGCCGTTGGCGGCGTCCTCGATCACCCTGGCTACGGCCTCGGGCTGCGAGATGTACACAGCGTGGCTGGCCTTGATTTCGGTGACCTTGGAACCGGCGCGCTTGTACATCCAGCGCTGCAGGTCGGGGCTGAGCGCGCGGTCGTCGGTGGTGACCACGGCCCAGCTCGGCTTGCTGTGCCAGGCGGCGACCTGCATGGTGGCGCCGAAGGCGGCGGTGCTGGCGGGCACCTGCGAGACGGCCATGAAGTCGGTGCGGTTCTTGCCGAGGTCGCCGGCGAAGTCGTCGCCGAATTTCTGCGGATCGAAATACAGATGGCCGTCGCGGGTCGGCATCACGTCATTGCTCGGCGAGGGCATCGAGCCCACCACCTGCGACAGGCTCTCGCCCACGTCGGGCTGCACGCCGGCGACATAGACCAGCGCCTTCACCTTGTCGCGGTTGCCGGCCTGGGTGATCACCGCGCCGCCGTAGCTGTGGCCGACCAGCACCACCGGTCCGTCCTGTTCGCGGATCAGTTCGCGCACCTGTTCGGTGTCGTTGGCGAGCGTGTCGATGCGCGGCTGCGCAACGACCACCTTGTAGCCCTTGTGGATAAGGATGTCGTGGACGACGCGCCAGCCGGAGCCGTCGACGAACGCGCCAGGCACGATCACGACGTTCTTGATGGCGGGCGCGGGCGCCTCGGCGGCGGTGGCTGCGCCGGTGGCGGCGGCCATGGCGATGGCAATGCCTAGCAGGGTACGCATGGAAAGGATTCCTGGTTGACGAAGCAGTGGGAGTGGGTTGGCAGAAGGGATTTCAGCGTTGGCGCCGCAGCAGCCGGTCGAGCGACCAGTCGCCGCCGCCGTAGACGATCAGCGGGAGCAGCAGGGCGGCCCAGGTCAGATGGGTGGGCCAGGCCAGCGGGTACACGAAGATCTCGATCACCGCGGTCATGCCCAGCAGCGCCAGCGCCGACCAGCGGGTGAACAGGCCGGCCACCAGCAGCACGGGAAACAGATGCTCCGCGCCGGTGGCGAGCCGGGCCGCCCAGTCCGGCGGAATCACCGGCAGGGCGTACTCGGCGACGAACAGGTCGTAGGTCGACTGCTTGATGGTGAGGAAACCTTCGACCTTGGTGCGTCCGGACTGGAAGAACACCGCGGCGATGGCCAGCCGCCCGATCAGCAGCAGCGCGGCCTCCGGTAGCGCGCGGGTCCACCGCGAGGTGGTCGTTGCCACCGTGTTCATTGCTTGGGCTCCAGCGTGCCGTAGCCCTTGGGCGTCTTGATGGTGGTGCAGGTGCCCTTGTCGACCAGCACCCAGGCATTGCCCTGGTAGTCGGCCTTGGAGGTGCCGGCGCAGGTGGCGCCGGCGCCGGCGGCGCAGTCGTTCTTGCCGGCGAGGGAAACGCCGTAGCACTTCTCCATGGCTTTCTTCTCTGGCGGCTTCTTCTGCGCTTCGTCGGCATGGGCCGAGGCGGCGAAACAGGCGAGGCCGAGGGCGAGGGTGGCGGCGAGCTTGGCGTGCGTGCGGTGCATCGGTGTTCTCCTTGGGATGGTGTGGGTGTGAGGGCTCAGATCAGGTTGATCGCGACGTCGATGTTTCCGCGCGTCGCCTTGGAGTACGGGCAGGTCTGGTGGGCGCCGTCGACGATGGCCTGGGCGGTGTCGCGATCGAGGCCCGGCAGGCTCACGTTGAGCCGCGCCTGCAGGAAGTAGCCGCGCTCGGGCGTATTGCCGAGGTCCACTTCGGCCTGCACTTCGGTGCCGGCCGGCAGGCGCACGCCGATCGACTGCGCGGCGAAGCCCATCGCGCCGATAAAGCAGGCGGACCAGCCGGCGCCGAACAGCTGCTCGGGATTGGTGCCGGCGCCCGGCGCACCCGGCGGGGTCAGCTGGATGTCGAGGCGGCCGTCGTCGCTGCGCGACTGGCCGTTGCGGCCGCCGGTGGTGGTGGTCTTGCCGGTGTAGAGAACGTTGCTGTTCATGGGGATGGTTTCCTGGTGGTTGGCCATCGCGCCGGAATGGCGGCGGCCGGTGGACATAGGAAACCGCGGCGGCGTATCCCGCTTGTGTCGCCGCAGGTGCCCAAAGGCAACGCAATGTGTAGCGGGCGGTGGCGGATACGTTTCGGTACAAAAGCCGCGGCGCGGGCGCCAGTGTGGGCCCGGGCGGCTTGTACATTCGGATACAAAAAGCCGCTTCGGCGGACATGGAGGGGATAAGGCGCGGCGCTTCAATACGCACCTGGGCAGCGCAGGCGCGCTGCATCGCCATCACGAGGAGATCCCCATGCGTTATCTGAAAATCACCGCCGCCGCGCTGTTCCTGGCCGCCGCCTGCGTGGCCGTCTGGCCCGGCACCACGCCAGCCGCCTTGGCGCCGGAGCGCGAGGCGCGCCCCGCACCGGAACTGACCGGCGCCGGCCCCTGGTTCAACTCCGCGCCGCTCACGCTGGCGGGACTGCAAGGCAAGGTGGTGCTGGTGGAGTTCTGGGCGCGCGAATGCATCAACTGCATCCACGTGCTGCCGCATACGCGCGAGCTGCACGACCGCTATGCCGGCGATGGTCTGGTGGTGATCGGCGTGCACACGCCGGAGTACGACGAGGAGCGTGACCCCGCCGCGCTCAAGGCCGCCATCGCGCAGTACAAGATCGACTGGCCGGTGGTGGCCGACAACGACTACAAGCTGTGGAATGCCTATGGCAACCGCTACTGGCCGGCGCTGTATCTGATCGACCGCAACGGAAAGCTGGTCTACAGCCACTTCGGCGAGGGAAACTACGAGCAGATCGAGCAGCGCGTGCGCACGCTGCTCGGCAAGGCCTGATCGGGCGCGTGACAACGGGACAAGGTATGGACCACATCGACAACATCCTGGTCGTGGACGACGACCGCGAGATCCGCAACGGCGTGGTGGACTACCTGCGCAAGAACGGCCTGCGCGCCAACGCAGCAGTGGACGGGCGCGACATGTTCGCCCAGCTCGACGGCTCGGCCTTCGACCTGGTGGTGCTGGACATCATGATGCCGGGCGACGACGGCCTGGTGTTGTGCCGCACGCTGCGCGGCGGCAAGCACCGCGCGCTGCCGGTGGTGCTGCTCACCGCGCGCGACGACGAGACCGACCGCATCGTCGGCCTGGAGATGGGCGCGGACGACTACGTGACCAAGCCCTTCGCGCCACGCGAACTGCTGGCGCGCATCAAGGCGGTGATCCGCCGCACGCGCATGCTGCCGCCCAACCTGCGCGTGACCGAAGCGGCCAGCGAGCTGGCGTTCGGCCGCTGGCGGCTGGACACCACCGCGCGCCACCTGCTCGACGAGCACAGCACCATCGTGCCGCTGAGCGGCGCCGAGTTCCGCCTGCTGCGCGTGTTCCTCGACCATCCGCAGCGCGTGCTGTCGCGCGACCAGCTGCTCAACCTCACCCAGGGGCGCGATGCGGAGCTGTTCGACCGCTCGATCGACCTGCTGGTCAGCCGCCTGCGCACGCGGCTGTCCGACAATGCCAAGGACCAGGCCTACATCAAAACGGTGCGCAGCGAAGGCTATGTATTCAGCATGCCGGTGACCGTGCCGGGCGAGGGCGCATGAGCGCGCAGGCCGCACGCACGCCGCGCTGGCTGCCGCGCAGCATGGCGTCGCGGTTGTACCTGATCATCGTCGCGGGGCTGGCGCTGGCGACCGGCTTGTCCCTGGCGTTGGCGTTCTACGAGCGCTTCGAAAGCGCCACCGCGGTAATGCTCAATACGGTGGAGCACGACGTGGCCACCTCGGTCGCCGTGCTCAATCGCCTGCCGGCAGCGGAACGCGCCGATTGGCTGGGGCGGCTGGAGCGCGACAACTATCACTACGTGCTGGACGCGGGCAAAGCGGGTTTTCCGCTGATCTCGCAGCGTTCGCGCGAGTTGTCGCAGCGCATCGCCAACGAAGTCGGGCCGGCGTATCGCGTGCATGCCGAGGCGATCTCCACCGAACCGGAGCGCTACCAGGTGCACTTCACCCTGGGCGATGGCACGCCGCTGACGTTGGAAGTGACGCCCGCGCTCAAGCCGGTCCAGCCCTGGCTGCCGCTGGTGCTGGTGCTGCAGGTGGCGACAGTGCTGCTGTGCGCGTGGCTGGCGGTGCGGCTGGCGACGCGTCCGCTCAGCCGGCTGGCCAAGGCGGCGGAGGCGATGACGCCGACCGCCGACGGTCCGCGCCTGCATGAGGAAGGCCCCACCGAAGTGGCGCAGGCCGCGGTTGCCTTCAACACCATGCAGGAGCGCATCGCGCGGCATCTGAAGGAGCGCCTGCACATCCTCGCCTCGATCTCGCACGACCTGCAGACGCCGATCACCCGCATGCGCCTGCGCGCCGAAGGGCTGGCCGATGGCGAGGAGCGCGACAAGCTGCTGGGCGACCTGAAGGCGATGGAACACCTGGTGCGCGAAGGCGTGGCCTATGCGCGCAGCGCGCACGGCGGCGCGGAGACGCCGGTGCGACTGGACATGGATGCCTTCCTGGAAAGCCTGGTGTTCGACTACCAGGACATCGGCAAGCCGGTGACGCTGGAGAGCGTGGCCGGCGGCACCGCGATGGTGCGCCGGCAGGCGCTGCAGCGCGTGCTGGGCAATCTGGTCGACAACGCGATCAAGTACGGCGGCTCGGCCGAAGTGTCGTCGTGGCGCGATGCGGGCGGCGCTTTGTGCATCGCGGTGGCCGATCGCGGGCCGGGCATTCCGGAAGACGAACTCGAACAGGTGCTGCAGCCGTTCTACCGGCTGGAGGCTTCGCGCAACCGCGACACCGGCGGCGCGGGCCTGGGCCTGGCGATTGCCGCGCAGTTGGCGTTGGCGATCGGCGGCGCGCTGAAACTTGCCAACCGCGAGGGCGGCGGACTGGTGGCGACGGTCAGCCTGCCTTGAATGGGCGCAGAGTGCGGCATGTCATAAAAGGTGGCATTTTCGACATTTAAGTCGAGGCCCGCCAGGCATACAAAGTTCGCATCTGCCCGGCATCCCGCCGGCGCATGCGGAGCATCGACATGAGCACCCACGCATACGGCACCGCCCTGATCACCGGTGCCTCCACCGGTATCGGCGCCATCTACGCCGACCGCCTGGCCCGCCGCGGCCACGATCTGATCCTGGTGGCGCGCAACCGGCAGCGCCTGGACGAACTCGCCCGCCGCCTCACCGACGAAACCGGCCGTTCGATCCAGGTGTTCCCCGCCGATCTCGGCGATGCGGCCGGCGTCGCTGGCGTGGAGCAACTGCTGCGCGCCGATCGCAGCATCTCGATGCTGGTGAACAACGCAGGCATGGGTGCGGTGTCGCCGCTGCTGGAATCGGACGTGGCGCGCATGACGCAGATGATCGAGCTGAATATCGGCGCGCTTACGCGTCTCACCTATGCGGCGGTGCCGGGTTTCGTCGAGCGCGGGCAGGGCGCGGTGATCAATATCGCTTCGGTGGTGGCCATTGCGCCTGAGCTGCTCAATGGCGTGTACGGCGCCACCAAGGCCTACGTGCTTGCGTTCACCCGTTCGCTGCAACACGAACTCGCCGCGCAAGGCATCCGCGTGCAGGCGGTGCTGCCGGGTGCGACGGCGACGGAGTTCTGGGCGGACTCCGGCAAGCCCGTGAGCGAACTGCCGCCGGCCATCGTGATGACGGCCGAGGCGATGGTCGACGCCTCGCTCGCAGGCTTCGATCAGGGCGAGGTGTTCACCATTCCAGCGCTGCCGGAACTGGGCGACTGGGCTGCCTACGAAGGCGCTCGCGAAAAGCTGCTGCCGCAACTCTCGCGTGCGCAGCCGGCGGTGCGTTATCTGCGTGCGGTGGAGTGACGCTTCAGGCCACGATGAAATCTTTCGTCGCCGGTGGATTGAGCCACCGGCGACGAAAGCTGAGGTCAGAAAGCCAGCTTGGCACCTACGCGGAGGCCCCAGGTCTGGCTGGCGAGGCCGGCCGATCCGGTGGGTGAGAAGCTCGTTCCTTCGGCGCCCCACATGTGCGTATCCGCTTTGGTGTGCGCGTACTTTTCATAGCTGAGCGAGGAGTACAGCGACCAGCGAGGCGTCAGGTGATAGTTGGCGCCAAGTTCCATGCTGAACATGGTCGAGCGCTTGCCGTGTTCGGTGGTCAGCATGCCTCGCTGGACGTGGTTGTCGCGGTCCTTGCCGAAGGTCCACGGACTGACGACGGCCTGGCCGTAGAAGTCGAACTTGCCCGATTCGTAGCGCACCGCCGCACCCAGGTAGCCGCTGCGCCAGGTCTGCTTGTAGGTGATGACCTTGCCTTCGAATTCGCCGACGGTGTCGTGGAACGTGCTGGGGTCCGTCGTATCGGATGAATTGATGACCGAGCCGCCGCTCGCTTCGAACCGCATGGTCTGATAGCGCACGCCCGCCAGCGCGTCCAGCGATACGCCGCCATAGCGGTAGAAGGTAAAGGCGGCGCTGAGATCCGCACCGTAGGACTGGTTCATGCGCGTGGACGAGATGGAGCGGCTGGTCCAATCGTTGATGCCGAGACCGCGCATCTCCCAGTCGTAATCGGTCATTTTTCCGTTGTCGGCGACGACGGTCCAGGCGCGGCCCCGAATGGTCAGCCAGTCCAGCGGGCGATAAGCCAGATCCAGACCCACCGTGCCGGCGCTCTTGATGCGCCAGTTGAGCTGGCTGTTCTTGGCGCCGGTCTCGTCGTCGTAGACGTACTCGCGCGCCGTACCCGCGAGATAACCGGTAAACAGCCCGGCTTCGAACTTGGAGGAATGCACCAGCGGTGCGGCATTCGTCACGGCCGGGTCGGCCGCATGCGCCGCGCCCGCGAGGGCCAGCAGGCTGGCGATACCCAGCGCCAGGGAGGTCTTCTTAAGCATGGCAGTAGCTCTCTTTGATTTTTTGCATGGGGCGATGCGCGCTCGGCGGGACAGGGCCGGAACAGCGCTCGCCAGCATGCTTTTTCAAAGCGGGCATGTGGACTGGAAATATCTGGAGATCGGTCGCTGCCAGCTTCCTTCTGCTCAGCCGCCGGCGATCGCCAGCAGGGCGCCGGTCAGCGCCAGATTCGCCTGCCAGGCGCGGATCGCCGCTTCGCGCGCGGCGCCTTCGGCGCGCCAGAAGTCCAGCATCATCAGCGAGGCCAGCACGGTGAATGCGGCCAGCCCCAGCGCGGCGAGGCGAAGGTGGAGCTGCAATGCGAGCATCGAGCCGGCGACGAGCTGGAAGATCGAGCCGATGGCGAGCGTGGCGCGGGCGCAGGGAATGTGGCGTGCGGACAGCGTGCTGGACAGTCCGGCGAAGTGGCGGAAATGCAAGGCGCCATTCACTGCGTAATAAAGGCCAAGCAGGGCGTAGCCGAGACCGGCCAACCAATGAGGTGCAAGCATGCGGGACGCCTTGGATCGTCGATGGAATCCAAAGTGTGCGCAAGGCGTGGTCGCGGCGCGTTCCCGATCTTGCTGAATCGGCTCAGCCCTATCTCATCCCTTCAAGCTGCGCGGCCAGCCGCAGCTTCAGCGCCGGCCATTCCTCGCTCACGATGCTGTAGAACGCCGTGTCCCTCGGCTTGCCGCTGGCTTCGATCTTGTCCTTGCGCATCACGCCTTCGAAGATTGCGCCGATCTTTTCCAGCGCGCGCCGCGAACGCGCATTGTCGGCCTTGGCGCGGAACTGCACGCGGTTGGCATCGAGGGTTTCGAAGCAGTAAGCCAGCAACAGCAGCTTGCATTCCAGATTAATGCCGCTGCCCCAGAACGCGCTTGCCATCCAGGTGACGCCGATCTCCAGCTTGCGGTCCTGCGGCTGGATCTCCAGGAAGCGCGTGGTGCCGATGATGCGGCCGTCCTCGCGCAGGCGGATCAGGAAGGGATAGGTCTTGCCGAGTTCGCGCTCGCGCAGGGCGGCGGCGAAGTTCGGATAGAAGATCCGCGGATCCGAATAGTCGACCGAGGTGAGCCGCCAGATCTCGCGATCGCGGCCGACCTCGAACAGCTCGTCGAGATGGACTTCTTCCACGGGGCAAAGCTCGACCCGCTGGCCGGCGAGGCTCAGCGGGTGCGCAATCCAAGGAGCGGACAAGGGACACCTGGGCGTCGATAGGGGATCGACGCAGTATGCACGCGCAGGTTCACCGGCCTGCGGACAGCAAAGGCCTTCGCCATGGCGATTCGATGACGGCCGGCTTGCGGCCCGTCAGGCGGCAGCGGTGCGTATCGAGGCTTGCGGAGCCGGTGCGCGCAGCAGCAGATAGAACGCGGCGACGTGGGTGATCATCAGCAGCGGCACGTAGATCACCGGAATCGCATACGCGGCGCGCAGCTCGCCCGCCATGGCGGGAAGACCCGCCTGCACGGCGTGGTAGTAGTCGAGCAGCAGGTCGGCCATGCCGACCGCGTTGAAAGCGAGCACGCAGGCCCAGAACAGCGGGCGTACGCGCACCGTCATCAGGGCCAGCAAGGCCAGTACGCCGGTGGCCAGGTCCGCATAGGCCGCGAAGGCGGCGAAGCTCGGCGGCAGATGCGGACCGATGACGCCGGGCATGATGAAGACCAGGCCGAAGAAGCGGAAACTGTGCAAGGTGGCGATGGCGCGGAGCGCATCGATGCGCTCCATCGAGCGCAGCCAAGGCCACAGATAAGCGCGGAAGCAGAGCAGCCAGGCGACGTAGCCCAGGATCATCTGCGTAAGAAAGATAGCGGCAGGCAACATGTCGGACCCCCATCGGGTGGTGGCTTGCGTCTATGCCGGAAACCCCGCGGGGCGCCGAAGGCGCTGCGGCTCCGTCTGGTACCGATTGGTACCGGTGAAAGTCATGCTACGGTACTGGTCGGTACCAATGCAAGGATCTTTACGTGAAGAAGCCAGCCAGCGTCGAAGCCGGTCCAGCGCCGGCACGCGAGCGGATCCTGCATGCCGCGATGGAGAGCTTCATGGAGCTGGGCTACAACGAGGCAAGCACCTTGAAGATCGCCACGCGCGCCCAGGTCTCCAAGCGCGAGCTGTATGCGCTGTTCGGCAGCAAGCAGGCGATGCTTGCCGCCTGCATCGCCGACCGCGCGGGGCGCATGCGGCTGCCGACCGGCTTGCCGTCACCGCTCCATCGCGAGGAGCTTGCCGCCATGCTGGCCACGCTCGGCGCCACCGTGCTGCGCGAGGTGACGCAGCCTGGCGTCATGGCCGTCTTCCGGCTTGCCATCACCGAAGCGCAGCGCGCGCCGGAAGTGGCCGCAACGCTCGACACCGCCCGTGCCTCGATCCGCACCGCGGTGCATGGCCTCGTCGCCCAGGCGCAATCGTCCGGCCTGCTGGCCGCCGGCGATCCCCACGAGATGAGTGCGCGTTATCTTGCGCTGCTGTGGGGCGACCTGATGATCAGCCTGCTGCTGCGCCTGCGCGAGGCGCCGAAGGCGAAGGAATGCGAACAGCGGGGCGGCCATGCCGCCGCGGATTTTCTGCGGCTCTATCCGGCGGCGAGGAGCTGATGCCGATGCAACTGGCGGAACTGGGCGAACGCATCTGCATCATGGGCCCGTCCAACAGCGGCAAGTCCACGCTGGCCGATGCGATCGCGCGCAAGCGCGGCTTGCCGGCCGTGCATCTGGACCAGCTCTACCATCGGCCGCATACCGATTGGCAACCGCGCCCGTTCGAGGAATTCGTGGCGCTGCACGATGAGGCGATCGCCGCCGCACGCTGGGTGATCGACGGCAACTACACGCGCTGCCTGCCGCAACGGCTGCAGCGCGCCACCGGCCTGATCCTGCTCGACGTGCCGGTATCGCTGAGCCTGCTTCGCTATGTGAGAAGGACGCTGTCCGGAGCCGGGCGCGTGGGCGCCATCGCCGGCGGGCGCGACAGCATCAAGTGGGACATGCTCCATCACATCGCCGTGGTGACGCCGGGCAATCGCAAGCGCTACCTGGCGATCTACCGCGATACCGGGCTGCCGAAGCTGCACTTGCCATCCGCACGGGACATCGAAGCCTGCTATCGCCAATGGCAGCTGGAGCGCTAGCGCCACGCGCTGCGCACCTGTGGTGAGCGTCGCGTCACGGAAGATGCTGCACGAGCACACGGAGCAGCGCCGCCCTATGGCCTGAGCGCAGCGCTCGCGTTATCGTCGCCCCCATGCCATGGGGCTTGCGTGCACGCAGGATGCGCGCCGCGGTCCCTGGCCACCGGGCCGATCCGCGCATACGGCGTCAGGGGGAGGAAGCAGGCAGGTCATGGCGACGACGAGCGGTCCGCCGAAAGGGCCATCCCTGTTGAGCATCTTCGTGTTCGGCAGCCTCACGGCCGTGCTGCTGTTCGCCGTGCTGATGAGCGGCCTGCGCTCGGACCTGCGCGCCCAGCTGGGCGAGAGCAGCCATCGCACGCACGAAGTGGCGGCGCACGTGTCGCAGGCGATGCGCATGCCGCTGCGCTTCAGCGCCAACTCGCTGACCTTCATCGCCGAGGAATCGAGCCGGCTGCATAGCGTGGCGCCGCAGCAGAGCGACGTGCTGCTCAAGGGCATGGTGGCGGAGATCATGCGGCGGCAGCCGCAGATCCTGCATATCGACGTGGTGGATGCGGCGGCTTCGGTATCCGGCACGGTACCGGAAGTGTCGACCGGCACCGTGTGGGCTTCCTGCGGCATGAGCGAGCTGCGCACCGTGGGCGCGCCATGCTTCGGGCCCGTGGAGAAGACGGCGGGCGGCGAAGTGATGTATGTGGCGGCGCCGTTCGACGAGCACCGGCGGATCGTGGCGGACATGCAGGTCGCCGCGCTTGAGCATGCGGTGGTGAACGTGCCGCATGCGAACGACATCTTCTTCGCGCTCGAAGATGCCCAGGGCCGCGCGATCGTGCAGGGCGGCGATGCCAGGGCCGCCGCCGTGGATGCCAACGCCTTGGTTGCGCCATGGTGGGTGCGCCATCTGTTCGGCTGGCAGGGGCCGCTGCCGTTGCGGGCTACCACGGCGATCGAGCCGTATCCGTTCAAGGTCGTCGCCGGCATCAGCTACCGGAAGGCGCTGGCGCCATGGCGCCGCCAGGTGATCGCGGCCACCGCGTTCTATCTGTTCTATCTGTTCGCCTTCGCCAGCCTGCTCGGTGTGATCTACCGCGCGGGGAAAGTGCAGCGCTACTACATCGAACATCTGCAGGCCAAGACGCAGGA
The DNA here is from genome assembly GCF_018599165.1 of Dyella sp. LX-66. Classification (NCBI taxonomy): domain Bacteria; kingdom Pseudomonadati; phylum Pseudomonadota; class Gammaproteobacteria; order Lysobacterales; family Rhodanobacteraceae; genus Dyella; species Dyella sp. LX-66. Next base: position 39,166 of record NZ_JAHFVJ010000011.1, on the reverse strand, counting down.
GCTGCACACCGCACAGCGCGTGGGACGCACGGCGATCTGGACGTTCCAGCAGGGCCGGCTGGCCTGCACCGACGAAGAGGGTGAGATCTTCGGCCTGCCCGGCGGGCGCAATGCGGCCAGCGTGCGGGAGTTCCTGTCCATGGTGCATCCGCAAGATCGTGCGCCGCTGATCGCCCAGGTCGGCGCCGCCTGGAGAAACCAGGACAACCTGCGCGCCGAATTCCGCATCCGCAAGGCCGATGGAGGGGAGCGTTGCCTCTCGGCGGGCGGCAAGGTGGTGGTCGGTCCGGACGGCGCGCAGTTCATGACCGGCACCATCGTCGACGTCACCGAACAGGCGGAAGCGCATCGGCGCCAGGCGGAGAGCGAGCAGCGCTTCCATTCGCTGTTCGACCGCAACCCGCTGCCGTTCTGGGTGTTCGACGCCGAATCGCTGCGCATCCTGGAGGTGAACGCCGCGGCGGAGCAGGCCTATGGCTATACGCGCGAGGAGTTTCTCGCGATGAGCATTTTCGATCTGCGCGATCCTGGCGAGACGGCCGGCCTGATGGCCCATCTGGCTTCCAGCGATGCGCGCGGCGTGCCGAAGGTGTGGACGCATCGCACCAAGCAGGGCCAGGCGATCGAGGCGCGCATCCACGCCGCCGACATCGTGTTCAACGGCGTTCCCGCGCGGCTGGTGCTGGCCGAGGATGTCGGCCAGCAGCTGGCGGGCGAACGCGAACTGGCGTATCGCGCCTCGCACGACCCGGTGACGAAACTGCCCAACCAGCATGCCTTGCTGGCGAAGCTGGATGCACTGGTCGGCGAAGGCCGGGAGTTCGGCGTCACCTACGTTCAATTGCTCGGCATGGATGCGGTGGCCGATACCTTCGGCATCAACGTTGCCGCCGGCGTGCTGCGCGCGATGACCGCGCGCCTGGTACAGCGGGTAGGAGGCGACGGCTTCCTGGCGGCGGTGAACGACGAGGCCTTCGCCTGGGTGGCGCCGCGCGAGAGCATGAGCGAGGCCGCGCTGCAGGCGGTCGTGCAGTGCGCCGCGGATCCGCTGTATTTCGAGGAAACCCAGCACCAGATGGAGATCGTGCTCGGCGTCGCCAGCTACCCCAAGGATGGCGCCCAGGGCGACGTGCTGTTCGCACGCGCCGCGCTGGCCGCACATGCGCATGTGCGCAGCCACCGCTCGGTGCATTACTTCGAGCCGGCACTGGCGCAGCAGTCGAAGGAGCGCATGCAGTTCTCGGCGAACCTGCGGCGGGCCGTGCGGCGCCACGAGTTCGAGATGTATTTCCAGCCCATCACCGATTTTCCCGACCAGCGCCTGGTCGGCCTGGAGGCGCTGATGCGCTGGCCGCAGGCCGATGGCTCGCTGATACCGCCATCCACCTTCATTCCGGTGTGCGAGGAGTCCGGCCTGATCGTGCCGCTGGGACGCTGGGTGCTGAACCAGGTGGCCAAGGCCAGCCTGCAATTGAAGGAGGCCGGTTTCGACGACCTGCCGATCGGCGTGAACATCTCGCCGGCGGAGCTGCGCGGCAGCGATCTGGTCGCCAACCTGCGCGCGGTGCGCGCGGCCTACGAGCTGGCCGACCACGCCATCCATATCGAACTCACCGAGAGCTGCCTGATCGAGCATCGCGACAAGGCCATCGAGGTGATGCGGCAGCTGCGCGCCGATGGCGTGGCGGTGGCGCTGGACGATTTCGGCACGGGCTTTTCCAGCCTTTCCTATCTGCGCGACCTGCCGATCGACATGCTGAAGATCGACCAGGCCTTTATCCGCAGTGTCGACAGCGACGCGCGCTCGGCGACGATCTGCGACGCCATCATCGCGCTGGGCAAGAGCTTAGGGATCCGCGTGATCGCCGAAGGCATCGAGCGGCCCGCGCAATACCAATGGCTTTACCGGCATGGCTGCGATGGCGCGCAGGGTTTCTACCTGGGCCGGCCCGAACGGCTCGCGGATTTCCTGGCGCAGTGGACGCCGGCCAGGGCGAGGGAGGAATAAGCGGGTGCCAGGCGGTGCTTGCGCCCCTGGCCATTCGGTCTACTTGAAGGCCATCGGGGCCGCGAGTACTTTCCCCCGGCCTCGCGGCTGGGAAGCAATAGTGCGCTGGTCCGCAGTTTTCGCCGGCGCGGCGCCTTAACCTGACGCGCACATTCGGGTTGGCAAACTGATTCATCGAACGTCAGGGACAGGCGCGCCGCGGCCACGCAGGCGACCACGACGAAGCACGGGGCAGCACAAGGGATTGGATGTGCCACAGACACGAAGCGGACAAGGATCTCGCATGCAACATGCAGCTTCGCGCACACCGGCCGCGGGCCGGTTCATGCTGTTCGCCGCCATCGGTATGCTGGGCGCCAGCCCGCTCCTGGCCGCGTCCGGCCAGCCACAAGATCACGTCAAGGAGAAACATGCGATGACCACGGCAGCTACCGGCTCCTCGTCGGGCCTGAGCGCGAGCCAGGCCCTGCAGCGGACGCTCGAACTGATCCGCGCCAGCAAGAGCGTGGCGGATATCACCCCCGAATCGATGCAGGGCGCGTTCGGCGTCGAGGTCAAGAAGGTCGACCCGCAGCAGTTCGGCTACGGCCAGCGCCTGCCGGGCAACTGGGCCTTCAGCATCATGCGCCAGGAAGTGAGCGGCGCCGGACGCGTGGATCTCAACTTCAATCCGCTGCCAGGCACGCAGGCGGCGCTGGAAGACATCTGCGATCCGGATTTCGCCCGCTTCACCGCGGAGCTGGAATCGATGGGCTTCGCGCGCCACTCCGCGCACGGCGAACACAATCGCTGGACCTACGATGCCTTCGAGCGGCCCGGGATGCGGGTCGAGGTGTATCCGGAGGTGGCGCACGCCGACAACGGCGAGCCCACCGGTCCCATCTGCGTGAAGATGGTGCAGGTACGGTAAGGAGACCGACATGGCATTGACCCCACAAGCACAGGCGGTAGTCGACGCGTTCGGCCACCAGCCCGGCGTCACCGCGACCCAGCTGCAGAATCTGCAGAACACCATCAACGCCTCGCCGGCGCTCACCCAGGAAGTCAACGACGCGGTGGCGCAGGGGCATCTGCAGCGCATCGTGGCGCTCAACAATCCGCATGCCGGCGGCGAGTACAGCGCGCCGGACAAGGAAATGCGCCTGCCGCTGACCATGCTGGACAATCCGGCGAGCGGCGCCTACGACAAGGGCGAAGCCACCTTCGTGCTGGGCCACGAGCTGCAGCACGGCTTCAATGCCGCGGACAAGGCGCAGGCCACCGCCAAGTTCGGCCAGGAGCTCACCGCGGTGGCGCAGTCGCCCGGGCAGGAGCACGACTACACCGCGCCGATCGGCAACCTGATCGCCGCCAGCCGACGCGACGAGGCGGGCGCGGAGATCTCCGGCTGGAACGCCATCGTCACCGCCGCGCAGAAAGACGCCACCGACCACCATCGCCCGGCGCCGACGCTGCAGGACATCTACAACCAGCGTCCGTTCCGCATGAACGACTTCATCAACGTGGACAACAGCCACGTGCCGCCCACCTATTCGCTGAAGCCCAATCTCGAGGTGGACGCGAACATGCACATGCCCACCTCGGCGAAGAACCTCGAAGGCATGGGCCAGAATTATTTCGACCGCGTCAGCACGCTGGGCCACAACGGCAACTCGACCTACGCCAACTACTACGCCGCCAACGCCATCAGCGACGCGATCCGCTTCGAGCGCCACTACAATCCGCCGCAGCCGGGCCAGCCGGGCCATGACATCCGCATCGACATGGCCAACCTGCACCTGAGCCCGAGCATCGTGGCGCAGAACGGCATCAACCTGGGCAGCGCCACCGCCGCACCGGTGCCGTATGTGGACAAGAGCACGGGCACGGCGGTGAACGCGCAGTTCCGCCATACCGCGGCCAGCCATACCTACACGCCGATCGCGCCCGCACCCGGCGAAGCCGGCGTCACGCGGCTGGACCAGCCGGCGCATCCCGACAACGGCCTGTATCGCCAGACCCTGGACGCCGTGCACCGCCTGGATGCCCAGGTTGGCCGCCAGCCCGACGTCAGCAGCAACAACCTCGCCGCGGCGGTGGCGGTGCAGGCGCGCCGCGACGGTCTCAACGAGATCAACCACGTCGTGCTGAGCGAGGACAAGAGCAAGGCCTTCGGCGTGCAGGGCGACCTGCATTCGCCCACCAAGCAGATCACCGAGGTGGGCACGGCGCAGGCGGTCAATACCTCGGTCGCGCAGAGCAGCCAGCAGTGGCAGCAGCACCGCGCCGCGCAGCCGGAACAGCAGGGCCAGCATCAGCAGCAGAGCCAGCAGAACCAGCAGCAGGGGCAGCAGGCCCAGGCGCGCTGAACAGCTTGAGGTAGTGCCGACGCGTTTTGCGCGCTGGCAGGACAGCAGACTTATCGAGGTGCCGCTTGCCGGCACCTCTTTTTTTCCGGCTACGCCAAGGCCGGGAATGGACGAGCCATTCCCGGCCTTGTGCAATTACAGCGAGAAACGCAAGGCGCTGGCGCGCCGTTCAACCAGGCCCATCGCCGGCTGGTCCTGCAGGCGCAGGTCGCGCAGTTCGTACGGCGGGGCCACGCCGTGCAGGCTGGCCGGATCGAAATGCAGGCGCAGTTCGCCGCTGCCCGCTTCCAGCCACGCCGCCGATTGCGCATACGCCACCGGAACCTGCTGGCCATTCGCACCGCGTGCGTACAGCACGCCGGATACCGCATAGCGGCTTCCGCTGCGGACATCTACGCCGAGCGCGATATCCACGCCGCCATCGCTGGCGCGCTGCGGTTCGGCGTTGCCGATGAAGCGGGCATCGGGCACCGCTACCGCGATCGCGGTGTTGACGTTGCGGCGCACCTCGCGGCCGTTGGCATCGGTGCCGGTCACGGTGCTCTGCACTTCCCACAGGCCGGGTATCGCTGCCTGCTTCGCGGGGCTGGCCGTGGCGACGAAGCTGCCGTCGGCCTGGCGCTGGAAGCTCAGTGGCGTGGTCTCGCCGTCGGGCGAACGCAGCACGCCGGTGGCTGCGCCCAGCGCGCGTTGCTGTGTGCCGTCGCGCAGGTTCAGCGCCACCTGCAGGTTGCCGCCGAGCAGCAGCTCGGGACGGTTGGCCTGCGCCTCCACCACCAGCGGACTCTGCGGCTCGTAGACATAGACGACGTAGCGGCCGTGTGCCTTCGGCGCCTGCAGCGTGGTGCGGCCGGCGCCGAGTTCCGTGCGCAGCTGCAGCGCCATCGAAGCATCGGTGGCTTCCATGCCGGCGGCCTGCAACTGCGCGGTATCGGCGACGTGGCGCGTGGCCGCGTTGCCATCGAAGCGCTTGCCGCCCACCTGCAGGCGCAGGTCGGCCGGCTGCAGGCGCGTGCCGCCCTGGCCGGGGCTGACGCGGATGATCGCGCCGGGCGCGGTGGTGGAAAGATCGACGCCGCGCTGCAGTTCGGTGTCGCTCACCTCGCGCCAGTATTCGCGGCTTTCGCGGCGCACCGCTTGCGGCGTGGCCTGCAGCGATTCGGTGGCGTTCAGTGCCCAGCTCACCTGGATCGGCTGCCGCTCTTCATGCACCTGCGGCGCGGCCGGCGCGAGCCGGCTCGATACCGCGGCGGCGGGGCTGGCCATGCGGGCATGCACCAGGGTGGGAACCAGGTCGCCGGCCTGCGCGGGCAGCAGGTTCTGCGTGGCGGCGAAGGCGGACAGGGGCAGGGCGCCGGCGAGCAGCGCCAGCATCAACGGTCGAATGCGCATGGCGGCTTATCCCTTGGTGTCGTTGGCGAGGATGGATTCCAGGCCGAAGCAGGCGCGGCGGCTCTGGTTGTGGTTCAGCACCGCGCCTCCGCTGGTGCGCTGCGTATCGCGGAACCACACGCTGCCGGCGGCCGAGGAACTGCTGCAGTTGATGAAGCCGTCCGAACAGCTGTCCAGCCAGTTCTGCGTGATTTCCAGGCCCACGCTCTGCGCATAGCCGCCGCAGTAGCTGTCGCCGTCCCAGACCGCCGAGGTGACGTCGGTGCCGACCACGGCGCGGAAAGCTACTGGCAACGACGGGCGACCCGCGGTGCCCAGCAGGTTCTGCTGGTTGTAGGTGGCCATCCAGCTCACCTGCTGCATGCGCACTGCGTCGTTCTGGTAGCCGAGCAGCCAGCCCAGCGCCGACTCGAACACGTTACCGTTGATCACGGCGTCGGCCAGCGGCGTGCCGGCGCTGGACGGCGCGATCGCATTCACCCGCACGATGCGGCGGATGATGTTCGGATAGCGCGCGTCGTAGGTGGGATTGGACAGGATCCAGCGCATCACGTTGCCGCCGTTGGAATGCGTGATCACGATCAGGCGGTCGATATTGCGGCTGTTGATGAAGTCGGTGAGCTGTTGCGCCAGGCAGCCGGCGGCGCGGTTGTCCCACATGTACTGTTCGAAGTCGCAATTGACGACGAGCAGGTTCTGCTTGTCGGTGAGCCCGTTGCGCACGCCTTCGACCATGGCCGACTGCCAATAGTCGTTCGCCGCGTCGGTCTGCTTGCCGGTGCCGTGCACCAGGGCTACGCCGGTGGCTGCATGGGCCGTGGCGCAGGCCAGGCCGAGCAGCAGGATTCCCATCAAAGTTCCGATCGAACGTCGCACGTCAGTTCCCTCCTTGAGTGGGCGCATGGCGTGCAGCCATGCGCGGGTATGGCGTCCGTGCGGGACGAGCGGTGTCGTCGGGAACGGCGCGCCTGCGAGCCGGGCGCGCATGGAGAGCGATGGCGGCGATGCCTGGTGCCGGCTTCCATGCGGACGTAGGGCTGAGCGCGGGGAATCTAGCGGGCCGATCGCCGCGGATTCTGTGAAGCGGTGCGGCTATCTTCGTTGCAGCAAGGTGTCATGCGTGCGCGGCGCGGCTTTTGCGCGCACGGCGTGAGGAAGCTGTGAGCTGGCGGCGTTGACGTTTCGAACGTTTCGAACGAAACGCTGCCAGCTTCGCGAAGGTTTTCAGGCGCGCTGCGCGGCGGTGCCGGAGACGCAGCGGTTGCCTGGCACATACCAGCGCCACGGGAAATCTTTCGCCACGCTGATGCCGATGCGCGGGCCACCCACGATGTCGGCCGGGGGCGCGACGCCGTCGTCGACAACGGTATAGCCGTCCGTGGCGCTCACCAGGTCGATGCCATCCTGCTTGCCGTCGATGCCCAGTGCTTGCGTGAGGCGCGCGGGGCCGCGGCACAGGTCGCGATCGAGCGCGTTGCGCGGACGCGCCGCGCGCATCTGAGCCAGGCCGTGCAGCGGTTCCAGCGCGCGGATCAGCACGGCGCCGCCGGCACCTTCCGGGCCGCACACGCAGTTGGCGCACCAGTGCATGCCGTAGGTGAAGTACACATACAGATGCCCGGGTGGACCGAACATGGTCGCGTTGCGCGGGGTCTTGCCGCGATAGGTGTGTGCCGCGGGGTCGACGGCGCCGGCGTAGGCTTCCACTTCGACGATGCGGCCGGCGCGGCCATCGGAGGCGGCGAAGATCTTGTTGAGCAGCAGCGGCGCTACGGTGACCGAAGGGCGGTCGAAGAATGCGCGCGGCAGCGTTGTGCCGGGCCAGTGGATCGAGGTTTTTTTACGAGCCACGTGCATGGTCCCTGGCGTGCGCAGCGAAGCGCGCTGCTAGCGCCGCGCCCGAATACGTGCTGTCGTCGGTGATCTCCCTGCCGGCGAAATGCGGAGGAACATAGTCCGCCGCCGCCTGTTCGTTGTCGAAATCGATTTCGAAGATCGCCAGCGCGGGCGACGAAGGATAGATGTCGATGGCGCCGCCTTCCACGGCGTAGCGTTGCTTATGCACGCGCAGGCCGGGCAGGGCGCGGAGCGCCAGATATTCTTCCGGCGACAGGTAGAGGTTGGTGATCGGATTGGCCAGCGCATCGCCGCGGCCGTATTTCTTGCACAGCTTGTAGGCCACCTCGCCATCCGGCGCCTCGATGCGGCGCAGGCGCAGCAGGCTTTGCTCGATGTAGCAGTCTTCGATGTGGCGGCAGGGCAGGTGGGTGAGCTCGGGCAGGCGCGCGGGTTCCACCAGCCAGCGCCGTTCGATTTCCGGCAGCGAATATTTCGGCGGGTTCATGCGCGCTACGGGTCCTGGCCCAGGCCCAGCGAGGCCTTCCAGGTTTGCCAGGTTTCGAGATAGTCGGCGCGATTGAGCGACTCGGCCAGTTCGCTGACATAGCCGTACTCGGCTCGCAGCAGGGCAATCCGGTAGTCCTCTTCGATCAGGAAGATCCACGGCACGTTGTCGCGCCTGGCCTGGTCGAGCATCGACTCGATGGTTTCGATCTGCGCCTGCATGGCGCGTTGCCGCTGCAGCAGCAGCGCCACGGCTTCGCTGGGTTCCATCACGCTCAGCAGCGACAGCGCCACGCCGAACTGCGGGTATTCGTGCTGGGGCGTGGCGGTCCACTCGCGCATCCATGCGTAGAGCTCGTGCCGGCCCAGGGTGGTCAGTGCGTAGACCGTCCGCTCGGGCCGCGAGGTATCGCGCAGGGTTTCGTGCTCGACGATGTAGCCGGCCTTGAGCAACTGCTCCACCACCATGTAGAGCGAGCCGCGGTTGTATTTGATGTTGCGGTCCTTGCCGGTGTCCTTGAGCCGCTTGCCCAGCTCGTAAGGGTGCATCGGACCGGTCAGCAGCCAGGCCATCACAGCCAGGGCCAGCGGATTGGACACTTTTCGACTGCTCACCGGGCCTCCTGTCGCTGCCTTGGGCAGTGTCGGTGGCCTGATGGTTGAGATCAACTAGTCAGCATCAACTATTTGGCCTATAGTGCCGGCCCATGACGCCGAATCCGCCCGTATCCGATGTCCCCGATCTGCTGCGCCGGCGCGTGCTGGTCGAGGCCTACGATCCCGCCTGGCCGCTGCAGTTCGAGCGCTTGCGGGCCGGTATCCAGGCCGCCGTCGGGGACGCCGCCATCGCCATCGAGCATGTCGGCAGCACCTCAGTGCCGGGGCTGGCGGCCAAGCCGATCATCGATATCGACGTGGTCGTGCCGTCCCGCGCCGACATGGCGGCTGCGATCGAGCGGTTGGCCGGGATCGGCTATTTGCATGTCGGCGATCTGGGCATCGAAGACCGCGAGGCGTTCGAACCGCCGCCGGGTTCGCCGCCGCATCACCTGTACGCCTGCGTGCGCGGCTGCGTGGCGCTGGAAAACCATCTGAAAGTGCGCGACTACCTGCGTGCCCATCCGAGCGCCGCGCAAGCCTATGGCGAGCTGAAACTGTGGCTCGCGCAGCAATACCCCTACGAGCCATTCCGCTACAGCATGGGCAAGACGGATTTCCTGCTCACCGTGCTGAGCGACGCAGGGTGCCGCGCCGACGATCTGCGCAAGGTCCGCCGCGCCAACTCAGGCGTCTGACGCAAGGCGCTTCAGACCGAACCCGGCGGCGCAGCGGCAACACCCGCCGCATCCAGCCGCAGCCGATGCCGGAAACGCCGGCTCACCCGCAGCTCGGTACCGTCGGCCAGCGTGAGCAAGGCATCGCGCGTCGGCAGCAGGGCGAACCTGCGCACGCGGTCGAGCGCGACGATGGTCGAGCGATGGATGCGCGTGAAACGCGCGGGATCGAGGCGCTGCTCGATCCCATCCATGCGCGCATGCAGCATGTGCATGCGCGGGCCGCAATGCAGGATCACGTAATCGCCGCTGGCCTCGATCCAGTCGACCTCGTCCGCGGGTATCCACAGCGTCCGGCCGCCCTGCCTGGCCTCGAAGCGGGTCAGCCATGCATCGCCGGGCGAGGTGCCGGCCTGCAACAGCCGCAGCAGCTGGTCGACCTGCTCGCCGGCCCGTTGCTCGTGCAGGCGATGCCGCGCGATGCGCAGCGCTTCGTCGAAGCGGTCGTCGTCGATCGGCTTCATCAGATAGTCCAGCGCATGCACGCGGAACGCCTCCAGCGCATAGGCATCGTAGGCGGTCAGGAAGATCACCAGCGGCAGCTCGGCGGGATCGAGCCTGGACAGCATCTCGAAGCCGTCCATGCCAGGCATCTGCACGTCGAGAAAGAGCAGGGCCGGGCGCAGGGCCTTGATCTGTTCCAGCGCGCTCTCGCCGGAGTCGGCTTCGCCCACGATGTCGACATCGTCGACCCGCCGCAGGCACACCCGCACGCCGCGGCGCGCCAGCGGTTCGTCGTCGACGATAAGCACGCGGATCATGCCGCCGGACCTGTAGCGGCAAGTTGCGGGATCTCGATGAGCGTCTCCCAGCCACCGTCCGGCGTGCCTTGCGCGTCGAAGCGATAGCCATCGCCGTAACGCGCGGCAAGCCGGGCACGTGTGTTCGCCAGCCCCAGGCCACCGCCCTCCGGCCGCTTCTTCAGCATGCCCTCGGCACGGTTGCGGATAAGGATGCGCACGACCTCGCCATCGCCGGTCACGCTGAGCGACAAGCTACCGCCTTCGACGAACGGCGCGATGCCATGGCGGATCGCATTTTCCACCAGCGGTTGCAGCAGCAGATGCGGCACCGGCGTATCGAGCACACCGGCATCGCACTGCACCGTAGCGGCCAGGCGCGCGCCGAGGCGGATCTGCTCGATCTCGATGTACTGCTGCACCTGGGTCAGCTCCTTCGCCATGCTTACGTCGCCTTGCCGCGTGGGCTCCAGGGTCGAGCGCAGGAAGTCAGCAAGGAGGGCGATCATGCGCCGCGCCGCGCTGGTCTCGCCCTCGCCGACCAGGGTGGAGACGCCATTGAGCGTGTTGAACAGGAAGTGCGGCGTGATCTGGTAGCGCAGTGCCTTCAGCTCCGCGTCGCGCGCCAGCGTCTCGGCGAGCAGCCACTGGCGCTCGCGCTGCTGCGCTTCCTGCCAATGCCAGGCACCCCGATAGAGCGCGGCCCACGCCACCAGCATCAGCGTGGGACTGAAGGCGTTGGCGAAGCCGACGAAGGCCACCGCATACCAATGCGCCGACTCCGCCGGCGGATGGCCGAACGCCGTTTCCAGCGCGGCGCCGGTGGTCGAGCACACGATGCCCATCGCATAGGCGCAGGCGATGACGATGCCGAAGGTGCGCGGCCACGACGCCTTCGCCACCGCCAGTCGATGGCTGATGGCGAGGATGACCGGGCTGCACAGAAATGCCATCGCCGTGGTGCCGAGGAAATACATCAGCACCGGAAAAACATTGCGATAGGGCAGCGCGCCCAGCGCACTGACCACGCCATAGCCCAGCCATCCACCGAAGTGGATCAGCCAGAACCGGGGGCGCTGCCTGGGATCGATGGATTCCGTCATGGGTAGAAGAGTTTGCGCCACGCCAGGTATGCGTGGAAGCCATCCACGTACCGGTTGACGGTCGCAAGCGGTCCGCCCACCGAAAAGCGCAACTGCGCCGCGGAATCGGTTGCTAGCCTGCCGGCCGACTCCAGCGAGGAGTCTGGCCTGGAATGCGGGAGCACACGATGGCGAACGATGCATACAACGAGTCGACGCGGCTCATCATCAAGGCGACCTTGATCGCCGGTTTCCTCGACCTGGGCTCGGCCTTCGTCTATGCCATGCTCGAAGGCCACCCGCCGCTCGGCGTGCTGTTCGCCATTGCCTCCGGCGTCTGGCCCGGCGCACGCAACGCGGGCCTGGCGGGAATGCTGGCCGGCGTACTGCTGCATTTCGCCATCATGAGCGTGATGGCCTCGGTCTACATGGTGCTGGCGCGCCAGTGGGCATGGACCGGGCGGCATCCTTTCATCGCCGGCAGCCTGTATGGCCTGAGCCTGTGGTGCGTGATGTACCTGATCGTGCTTCCGCTGCGCTGGCCGTCGATCCTCCAGCGCGTGAACATGATCGGCCTGGGCGAACAATGGTTCAGCCATATCGTGCTGGTGGGCATCCCGATGGCGCTGCTGGCCGCGCGTTACCGGCAGCGGCTGCTGCGCAAGGTCGCCGTGGCGATGGATCGCTGATAGGGTGCCGGCGAATCTGGCGATCGCCAGAAGTTCAGCGGAGTGGCGTATGACGGTTTCCGATCCGGCCGGTATGGATCCCGCATGGGAAGCTCGTATCGAAGACATCTGGCGAAGCGCGCCGTCCATGGCGCCCGCCGAGCTGGTGCAATCGATCGACACGCTGGCGCGGGAACGTCCCGACGGCGATGCGCTGGCGCTTTTCGAGCGGGCCTGCGCGCGTGACACCGCGGGCATGGAAGCACAGGCGGAGCCGCTGTACCGCGCGGCGCTGGCCACCGGTGCACTGGACGAGTACCGGCGGGCGCGCGCGAATATCCAGCTGGGCAGCACCTTGCGCGCGCTCGGCCGGCTGGACGAAAGCGAACGCCTGCTCAAGGCCGAGCTGGACCGCCATCTGGAACCCGGCCATCCCGCCACGCTGCATGACGAAGCCAGGGCCATCATGGCGCTGACCTATCTGGCCCAGGGCCGCGCGATCGACGCCGCGGGCCTGCTGCTGAACACGCTCGGCCCGCATCTCTCCCGCTACCAGCGGACCGTGGCGACACACGCGTCCCGCTGGACCGGCGCGACCTGGTAGCCGCACCACGACGATCCGCACTTCCTGCCGCACGTCAGCGTTGCTATAGAGCGGCGAAACGCGCGAGGTGCGACGCATGGCGACACCACAAGGCTTTCGCATGGCACGGCGCGGCATCGAGCGCCTCGCGCCCGGCTATGCGCCGCCCCGGCACCAGCATTACGAATGCCTATGCCACGGTGCTGTTGCGGGGCTGCTTCGAGCAAGCCAGCTGTGCCGGTCGCATGCGCGTCGCGGCAGGCGACGTACTGGTCCAGCCCACACTCGATTGCCATGCCGATCGGATGCTGAGCGCCGGACTGACCGTGTTGCGCCTTGCCTGGCCGCGCGACGAGGGCTGCGGCGGCGTCCATGCCGGCTGCGACGTGGACATGCTGGCGCGCCTGGCGGAGCGCGACGTGGTGGAAGCGGCGGCAGCCCTGCGCGAGCAGCTTGCGTGCAGGCCGACGCGGCCGTCCCTGATGGAAGACCCCGCCGATATCCTCGCCGCTGCGTTGATGCAACCCGATGCGCCGGCGATCAACGCATGGGCCGAACGCCTGGGCATCGCGCGCGAGACGGTGTCGCGCGGCTTCACTCGGCTGTATGGCGTGTCGCCCAGTCGTTTCCGTGCCGATGCGCGCGCACGTGCCGCGTGGCTGCGCATCACTGGCGAACGCAAACCGCTGGCGGCGATCGCTGGCGATTGCGGTTTTGCCGATCAGGCCCATATGACACGCTCCGTTTCGCGCCTGACCGGCGCAACGCCAACGGCCTGGCGCGCGAGGTCACATTCGTTCAAGACGCCCACCGACAACGGTGCCACGCTGCCGGAATGATCGCTCTCCTGCTCGCTCTCGCCCTGGCCGGCCCCGCCGAAGCCCCGCTCGAAACCACGCTGCGCGCGAAGGACCAGGCGCTGCTCGATGCGATTGCCCCCGGCGACCGCGCACTGTGGGAGCGCACGCTGGCCGACGATGCCATCTATGTCGACGAGAACGGCAGGATCATGGACCGCCAGGCCTTCCTCAAGTCGCTGGTGCCGTTGCCGCATGGCGTCAGCGGTTCCATCGCGATCACCGAATACCGTGTGCAACGGCACGGCGACAGCGCCTTCGTCATCCACCAGGACGAAGAGCACGAGATGTTCCATGGCCAGGCGCTGCTCGCGCATTACCTGATGACCGAAACCTGGCGGCTCGAACGGAACGAGTGGAAGCTGGCCTCCGCGCACGTCTACGTCGTCAACGACGATCCGCCGGCGATCGCCTTGCCGGCGACGAAACTGGCCGAGTACACGGGCCGCTACCAGGCGGCGCCCGATCTGCACTACGTCGTGCGCATCGAGCACGGCATCCTGCTGGGCGGCACCGAGGGCGGCACGCTGCAGCCGCTGCTGGCCGAAGCCGCCGACGTGTTCTTCCTCAAAGGGCAACCGCGCAAGCGCCTGGTATTCCGGCGCGACGGGCAGGGCAAGGTGGTGGCTTTCGCCTTGCGGCGCGAAGGGCATGACGTGAGCTGGGCAAGACTGCCTTAGCCCGAAGCGGTGCGGATTGCACCCATGCGTGGACGAGTGAAATCCCATTCGGGCGTCTAGTGGCGCAATCGCCGCGTGCCTAAATTACCGGCACGCGAATCGCTCCAGGCCAATGCGCGCCGGAGCGGAGCAGGGACGGGCCGCCGATTCAGGCCCGCACCAGGCTCGCATCGCCACTTGTTTCTTCATCCAGATGTCCACTCCTGAGGAGTACCGCCATGTCCACCCAAACCCTGGTTGCCACCGCCGAATCGGCCACGCTGCGCAACAGCGCGGAACTTGCCGGGCGCATCCTGCTCTCGGTGCTGTTCCTGATGTCCGGCGTCGGCAAGATCGCCGCTTATTCCGCCACGGCCGGCTATATGGCTTCCGCCGGTGTTCCCGGTGCGCTGCTGCCGCTGGTGATCCTGGCCGAAGCCGGCGGCGCCATCGCCATCATCGCCGGCTGGAAGACCCGTATCGTGTCGGTGCTGCTGGCCGGCTTCACCCTGCTGACGGCGGCGCTGTTTCACAACCATCTGGCCGATCAGATCCAGATGATCATGTTCATGAAGAACGTGTCCATCGCCGGTGCCTTCCTGCTGCTCGCTTCGCACGGTGCCGGCCGCTACAGCCTGGATGCGCGCAACGGCGGCTGATCCGTCCATGCACGATCATGGCAAGCAATCCGCGGCACCGCCGGTTTCGCAACGGCGGTGCCGTCGGCTGCCTGGTGCGCTCAGTCCCGGTGTTGTGGACAATGGCCTGGTCTCCGCGACGGAGGCTTCCGCGCGGAGGCTGGCCATGGTCGATCTGAACGATATTGCGCTGTTCGTGCAGGTGGTAAAGGCAGGCAGTTTTGCCGAAGCCGCGCGCCGCACCGGCATGCCATCAAACACTGCCAGCCGGCGCATCCAGCAACTGGAAGAACAACTCGGTCTGCGCCTGCTGCACCGGTCGACCCGCAAGCTGGCTCTCACCGACGCCGGCGAATCGCTTTACGCACGCAGCGCCGAGCAGATTGAAGCCCTGTCGGAAGCCACCCTGGAGTTGGCCGAAGGCAGCCAGGTGCCCAGCGGCAAGGTGCGCGTGGCGGCGCCGGCGGATTTCTTCAACTGGTTCGAGCTGGCCTGGATCAACGAGTTTCTGGCCGATTTCCCCAAGGTAAGGGTGGAGTTCGCGCTCAGCGATGCACGCGCCGACCTGGTGGCCGAAGGGATCGACATCGCCATCCGCACCGGTGCGGTCACCGAGCCCACGCTGATCACCCGCCGCGTCGGCAGCAACCGCGCCTGCCTGGTGGCGGGCCGCAGTTATCTGGCGGCGCGCGGGGTGCCGCAGTCGCTGGACGATCTCGCCGACCACGATTGCATTGCCAACCCATCGGCTGCCGGCCGGGTGGTGTGGCATCTAGACGGGCCCGATGGCGCTACCGACGTGGAAGTGCGCGGACGTTTCTGCGCCAATGCGGCATTGGCCTTGCTGAAGGCCTGCGTTGCCGACATGGGTATCGCCTTGCTGCCCGACATCATGACCACGCCCTACCTGCGCGACGGTGAACTGGTGCGTGTCCTGCCCGATTACAGCGTCGAAGGCCTGGAGCTGTTCCTGGTCTACCAGAGCCGCCGCCAGATGCCGCGCGCGGTGAGTGCGTTCATCGATTTCCTGATGAGCCGGATGCTCGCCACGGGACTGGTGCACGTGCCGTCCTGACGCGGCCCGTGCCCGCGCATGGCCGCGCTCCGCGGCCGATTCCTTCCACTGATGGACGAATCAAATCCGCCAGCACCGGCTACTGCCCGCGGCTGGCGAGGTCCACATTGTCGTGGTGGCGCGATCCCGCGCCGGATCGTTCCGCCCACCCCAATGTCACGACCGCCTTTGCAAGGGAGTCCATGCACATGCTCAAGACCATGCCTTATCGCGAAACCCACATCGCCGTGGAAGACAACCTGCACCGCGCGATCGTCTACCGCACTCGCGGCCGCTCGCACGGCCCGATCACCCGCCTGATGAGTCCTTCGGATCTCGGCGAAGAACTCAAGCCCTTCGTGTTCCTCGACCTGATCGACGCCAAGGATCTCTCGCGCAATGCCGCACCGCGGATGGGCCTGCATCCGCACTCGGGCATCGCCACGCTGACCTGGTTGTTCGAAGGCGCGGTCGACTACGAGGACGACCTGGGCCGCAAGGGCAGCATCGAGCACGGCTGGATGGAATGGATGCAGGCCGGCAGTGGAGCCTGGCACGGCGGCGGCTTCGGCGATGCCGATCGCCTGCGCGGATTCCAGCTGTGGGTGGCGCTGCCGCCCGCGAAGGAGCTCGGCCAGCCTTTCAGCGCATACGTCGGCCCCGCTTCGTTGAACAGCGAAGGCCCGGTGACCGTGCTGCTGGGTAGCTATGGGCGCGCCAAGGCCGTGATCGAGGCACCTTCGCCGATCAACTACTTCGCCGTCCGTCTGCGTGCCGGCGAGACCTGGCGCTACCAGCCGCCGGCCGGGCATGAAGTGGCCTGGGCCGCGGTGAGCAGCGGTCAGCTGTGGGTGCCCAATGCGATCGATGCCGGTGAGATGGTGAGCTTCGAGGAAGGCGAGAAAGCCATCGAATTCCTGGCCGTGCGCGATACGGAGTTCGTGTTCGGCTCGGCCGCCAGGCATCCGCATGAGCTGGCGCTGGGCTATTACTCGGTGCACACCAGCGCCGAGGCGCTGGCTCGCGGCGAGGCCCGCATCGCCGAACTCGGGCGCGAACTGCAGCGGCAGGGACGGCTCAAGTAAGCACCGCCGCGCGTCGAAAACGCGGCTTAGTGGATGGCCGAGTACTCGGCAGGCAGCCAGCGATAGCCCTGCCTGCCATCGGCTTGCACATGGCCGATGCCCGGGAACGAAAGATGCGCGGCGGCGATCCAGTATCCCTGCCGCGCGGCCTCGGCCAGCAGCTTCTGGCGCGCGGCCTGCGCCGCCTGGCTGTCCACGTCGAAATGGATCGCGATATCCGGATGGGCGAACTGGATCGGGCCGACGTGGATGACGTCGCCCCAGACCAGCATTTTCTGGCCCTCGCTTTCCAGCAGATACGTGGTGTGTCCGGGCGTATGGCCGGCCAACGGTTGCGCCTTGATGCCGGGCATCAGCTCGGTGGCGCCATAGAAGGGGCGATACCTGCCTGCGTCCATGTAGGGCTTCAGCGCCTGCCGGGCACCTTCGAAGAAGGGCTTTTCATCGGCGGATGCTTTTTCCAGATTCGCACGGCTCAGCCAGAAGTCGCCTTCGGCCTGGTCGATACGAACCACGGCGCGGGGAAATACGGCTTTCCCATCGGACACCAGTCCGCCGACATGGTCCGGATGCAGGTGGGTGATATAGATCTCGTCGATCTGCTCCGGTGCATATCCGGAGGCCTTCAAGGCAGCGGCCATCCTGCCCAGGTCGGGGCCGAACAAGCCGCCGGCTCCCGTGTCGATCAAGACGAGCTTGCTGCCTGTATTGACCAGATAGGCGTTGAAGTTCATTTCGAAAGGAAGGCCGATATGCTGGGCGGCCAGCATCGCTTTCACGTGCTCAGGCGTGGTGTGAGTCAGTAACTGGTCGACCGGCAGGGGCGTGGTTCCGTCGGAGAGCGCGGTTACCTCGAACTTGCCCAGCATGAAGCGATAGTAAGTCGCATCGGTCTTTCCGATCTGCGCGGTAGCGGCTTCGGCGCCATGCCAGGGCGCGACCGTGCCGAGACCCAGTGCAACGGCGAGCAGCCAGTTCGATCGCTTGAAAATGGAAAAGCTGTGCATGGTGAAAATCCGTGGTTTCGCGCAGTGATGAAAAGGCATCGAAGGGAGGGGCGCCGTTGTTGGCCACTTCAATCTATGACCGAAGCCTGCGCGCATAAATACGCGCGCCGATGACTCAGTGTTATTCGGCCGATTAACAATGGCGGGCGCGTTAACGGGCTCGAACGACCGGCACGCGGGAAGCGGTTAATCTATTCGCGCGGCGAAGCCGGGCGCACTCGACCGCCATCGGCGTAGCGCTTACCGACATCCATGGGCGAGGCCAGGTTATGGACCGGCTGCAAGCGATGCGTATCTATGTGCAGATCGTCGAACGCGGCAGCTTCTCGCGCGCCGCGGACAGCATGCAGCTGCACCGGCCGGTGGTCTCCAAGGCGATCCAGGAGCTGGAGCAGGAACTCGGCACCCGCCTGCTCAACCGCAGCACGCGCAAGGTGAGCGTCACCGCCGAAGGGGACGAGTTCTATCGCCGCTGCGTCCAGCTCTTGTCGGGTATCGACGATGCGTTCGCCCACTTCCCGCAAAGCCGGGTCGCGCCCAAGGGCCGTCTGCGGCTGGATATTGCCGTTACCCTGGCCAAGGCGGTGGTGATTCCCGCGTTGCCTGATTTCAGGCGCAGATATCCGCAGATCGAGATCGTGCTCGGCGCCAGCGACCAGCCGGTCGACCTGGTGGGTGAGGGCGTGGATTGCGTAGTGCGGCTCGGCGAATTGAAAGATTCCAGCCTGGTCGCGCGGCGCATAGGCGCGGTGTCCATGGTCACCTGCGCCTCACCCGGATACCTGGCGCAGCACGGCATGCCGGCCACGCTGGAAGAGCTGTCATTGCACAAAGCGGTGAACTTCTACAGCGGCAGGCATCGCCGCATCGTCGATTGGACCTTTCGACGCGATGGAGAAGAAATCCGCTTGAAGCTCGACAGCAGCATGCTGACCGACGACTCCGAGGCGCTATTGGCCTGCGGCCTGGCGGGCCTGGGCCTGGTGCAGGGCGTGCGTCCGGCGCTGGAGCCTTATTTGAACAGCGGGCATCTGGTGGAGGTGCTGCCGCATTTGCCACCTAGCCCCAAGCCTATTTCCGTGATGTATCCCGAGCGCGCTCATCTGCCGGCCAAGACCCGCGTATTCGTCGACTGGCTGACCGATCTTATCGGCCGCACCTGTCCGGGCCACGCTGATTATTCATCGGCGCATTAACAGTCAATCCTGGTTTTGCGCGTTTATCCGCAAGTGTTCGCCGCCTAGAGTTTCAGGCCGTAGCGTCGAGCCGGGCATGCATGCCGCTTCGCCGCGCTTACTCTCGCGGAGGCAGTGTCATGGCAAGGCTAGTGCGTTTTTATCGTGTCGGCGGTCCGGAAGTCCTGCAGATCGAAGAGGCCGGCGTATCCGCGCCCCAAGTGGATGAAGTCCAGATCCGGGTGAAGGCGCTGGGCATCAATCGCGCCGAGGTGATGTACCGCACCGGGCAGTATGTTATCGAGCCGCGCTTCCCGGCCAAGCTGGGTTACGAGGCCGCGGGCGACGTAGTCGCCGTCGGCGCGGGCGTCAGCGGTTTCGCGGTAGGCGACAGGGTGAGCGTGATACCTGCGTTCTCCTTCGCCGATTACGGCATGTACGGCGAGTTGGTGAATGCGCCTGCGCATGCGGTGGTAAGGGTTCCCGACGGCGTGAGCTACGAAGAGGCCGCCGCCACCTGGATGATGTTCACCACCGCCTATGGCGCGCTGATCGACATGGGCGGTCTGCGCGCGGGCGACGCGGTGCTGCTCGGCGCGGCGACCAGCAGCATCGGCCTGGCCTCGATCCAGATCGCCAACATGGTCGGCGCCATTCCCATCGCATTGACCAACAGCCCCGCCAAGATGGAGTCGTTGCGTGCCGCCGGTGCTGCCTTGGCCCTGCAGAGCGATGCGCCGGACCTGGTGGAGCGCGTCATGGAGATCACCAACGGCAAGGGCGCACGCATCGCGTTCGACCCGGTGGGCGGACCGAATGCCAGGACGCTGATGCAGGCGCTTTCCTTCGAAGGCCTGTTCTATCTGTACGGAGCGCTCGACGCGCGCGACCTCGCGGTGCCGGTAATGGACATGCTGTCGCGGCATCTGACGGTGCGCGGCTACGAGCTTTTCGAGATCACCAAGGACGCCAGGAAGATCGAGGGCGCCAAGGCCTTCATCAGCCACGGGCTGGCCAGCAAGGCACTGCGGCCGCTGATCGACAAGGTGTTCCTGTTCGACCGGATCGCGGATGCCCACCGCTATATGGAGGCCGGCCAGCAGGTCGGGAAGATCGTCGTCACCGTATAGGCCGTGCACATCAGCGCGGCATCCGGCTTGTCTTCGACGACAGGCCGGATGCCGCGCGGCTTAGAACGAATACGCCACCGAAGCGCCCACGCCCCAGTCCGGGCTGCCGTCGGTGAAGCCCTTGCTGGCATACACCTGCGCCTTCCATTGGCTGGCGAACTTGTACGAGTAGTAGCCGGTCACTTCGCTGCGCGAGAAGCTCGTGCTGGCGGCTTTCTCGCGGTAGTCGTAGTACGCGCCGATGCTGCTCTGGTTGTCGATCTTGTAGCCGAGGCCGACATTCGCGCCGAACACGTTATTCAGGCGGATGTACTCGGAGCTGCCCAGCCAGGTGTAGCTGGCGCCGCCGAACACGGTCCAACGGCCGAAGCCCTTGTACAGATCCACCGCTGCCGTGTAGTCGTTCTTGCCTGTGCCCAGGCCCTTGTCTTCGTCGGCGGTGCCGAACTTCACCTTGCCGGTGAGATCGATGCCGAAGTTGGCGGCGTCGTTGCGGTAGGCCGAGTACGTGGCCGATGCAATGACATCGCCCAGGCCCGATGCCGAACCCGTAGTGGTGGTGTCGGCGGTGGTCGTCGTGGTGCTGCCCGACTGCCCCTTGCCTTTGCCCTTTCCGCGACCGTTCGGATTGCCGTTCTTTACCGGGCCTACGCCCGGGATCACGTTGTCCGGGCCGGATACGCGGATATACGGCACGACCAGCTTCAGCGACCAGTCGCCGGTGTCGTAGCCGAACGAAACCGGCACCTGGGTGATGTCGGTGGTTTCGGAAGTACCGTACTTGCCTGAGGTGTAGTCGATGCCGGCGCCGACCTTCACGGCGGGCGAGTCTTCGGCGTGCGCCGCCTGGGCCATCAGGCCCAGCACACCGAGGGCGGCGAGCGTGCTTGCATTCTTCAGCTTCATGTTCTTTTCCTTGGGGCAGCAGCAAAAAGGAGGCCCTGTGCGGGCCTCCTCGTCTTGTCGTAGTTATCGGGCAGGCTCAGCGGCCGCCGTGTTCCGGCTTGTCAGGGCGCTCGGGCTTGTCCGGGCGATCGGCCTTGGCCGGGCGGTCGGGCTTATCGGGACGGTCGGCCTTCGCCACTTTGTCGGCTTTGTCAGCCTTGTCGGCCTTAGCGACCTTGTCTGCCTTCGGGCCGTGCTCGATATCGGCGGTCGACGGCACTGGGCCATGCGCCTTGGCCTGGCCCATCACCTCGCCGACTTTGAAGCCGAGCGATTTGGCGATCTCTCCCCAGCCTTCGCCGGACGCGCGCGCGCTGAGCACGCCGGACAACTGCACGGTACCGGTGGAGGTCGTGATGGTGCCGCCGTTGAGCGCGGCCTGCAGATCGGCCGCCGTCGGGTTGGCAATGCCGGCCTTGGTCAGTTCTGCCTGGGCCAGCGCCAGCGCGATGTTGACGTTGCCCCAGCCCATCGGGCCGGTGGCTGGCGTAAAGGTGGTCTGCACGGCTGGCGTGGTCGCCGTGGCCGGCGTCACCAGCACCACCGATGTACCGCCGCGCAGGCCGGTGACCAGTGCGTTGGCGTTGCCGGCGGAGCCGGCGAAGGTGGTGTAGGAGTTACTGATGCGGGTGGATTCCACGGACGTCGTGGTGGTGGTCGTCGTCGTCGTGGCCGTCTGCGCGGTCGCCCCCCCGGCCACGCCGAGGCCGATGGCCGCACACAGTACGGAAAACGCGAGGAAATGTCTTTTCATGATTCGCCCTGGCAACGCATATGGGTTTGATGGGTTCCTCGCGAGGTGCCGCTGCAAAAGCGGCTGATGCACTCCGCACCTTTCATGTGGCATCGCAGCAGAGTTGCGTGCGCCATGGCCTCGGCGGCGGATACTGTCCGAGTGAAGAAAATAAGAAAAGGATGCGTGCATGCGAAGTTCAGCGAGCCGATTGGAACGCTTCAGCCGCGAGTTAGACATCGACAAAAGCCGTGCTTTTCATCACGAAATTGGGGCTATTTTCTTGCGTGAAGCTTTCTGCGCAAGAAGCGATTACCGCTGCCGGAAATCATGAGATGGCGCAGCTTTTTGCGCCGATGCCGGGCGCGAGCTAACGTGACGGACGGTTTTCGAAGACCGCGCTTATCCAATCCACTTATTCCGGGGAAGCCAATATGAAGCGCTTTATTTCTCTCGCCATCGCGATGGTTTTGCTTGCCGGCAGCGGTGTGGCCATGGCGTCTCCGCAAGATGGCCATGGCCGTGGTCATGGCAACGGCAACGGCAATGGCAATGGCAATGGCAATGGCAATGGCAATGGCAATGGCAATGGAAGGCAGTGGGATGACGACGACGGTCCCGGTCGCGGTCACAATCCCAAGAACGAGGGGCGCCATGACAATGGCAGACATCTTGGCTGGTACAAGCGGGGCGATCGCCTGCCGGATCGCTACTACAGCCGCACGTATTACATTACCGACTACGAGCGCTATCACCTGCGCCGTCCGGAACCTGGCTATCGCTGGGTACGCGCCGATGAAGGGCAGTTCTATCTGACGCTGATCTCCAGCGGCGTGGTGATCGATATCGCTACCGGGCTTTGATCTCGATCGGCGTGCCGGGAGAGCGCTTTCTTCCGGCACGCCACGCAATGCCGAAAAAAATTCTCCGGCGGTGTCGATTTTCGGGATTCCCATTCGTCGTTCCCATAAGAGGCCGATCCATTCGGCCCGAACCGGAGAACGACGATGCGCGTGATGGTGCTGGTCAAGGCGACCGAGGACAGCGAGCAGGGCTTCAAGCCCACGCCCGGGAACATGCGGATGCTCGAAGCGATGGACCGCTACAACGACGAACTGGCCAAGGCCGGCATCCTGCTGTCGGCCGATGGCCTCACGCCTTCCTCGGACGGCAAGCGCGTGGCCTTCGACGGCGCGGGCCGCCTGGTCATCGACGGGCCATTCGCCGAGACCAAGGAGCTGGTGGCCGGCTTCTGGCTGTGGAAGGTGAAGGACATGGACGAAGCGGTGGCGTGGGTGAAGCGCTGCCCCAATCCGATGCCGGGGCCGAGCGAGATCGAGATCCGGCCCTTGTACGAGATGGAGGATCTCGGCTTGGGTGCGGACGCCTGACATGTTCAGGTATGTGCATATGGGTTGCGATCGCCCCGGGCCAAATCGGCACGGGGCGTGGTATCGCCGCAGCCATGTATGTACCGCTCCGAAACCGCGAGTGTGTGCCATTGCACGAAGCACGATCGTATCGGCCCCATGCACACATAAATTTGCAAGGCGATGCAGATACTCGGTGGTTGCCACGCCCGGTGGCGATCATCGAGAGCCTTGCATGAATATCTGCAACCGTATTCCCGGCGCGCCGCGGGCTGGCGCCCGGCGCATCCGCCACGCGCTGGCCATCGGCGCTGCATTGGCCGCCGCGCCGTTGACCGCTGCCTTCGCGCAGAGCCAGCCGTTTGTCGCTGCCGGTTCACCGAACCAGGTCGCGGTGGCGAAGGCCTTGCAATCGCTGCCCGCGCGCAGCGCCTTGCGCACTTCGCTGCAAAGCCAATGGCCTGCCGATCCCGCTGCAGCCGGCGCTGCCTACGATCGCCTCTCCGGCGAAATCCACGCCGCGGTGGGCACGCAGATGATCGAGGACAGTCATTTTGCCCGGGACGCCGCTTTTGCACGGCTTTCCTGCGCGGCGGACTGCGCCGACGGCAGCCATCTGTGGGCGCAGGCCGCCGGCGGCTGGAGTCACCAGGGCAACAACGGCAATGCCGGCGCCATCTCGCGCGACATGGGTGGCGTGATGGGCGGCGTCGACACGCTGATCTTCGACAACCGCTGGCGCGTGGGCCTGCTGTTCGGCTACGACCATGCACGCATCGACGCGGACAGCCGCGACTCCACCGCCACCACGCACGACACCACCTACGGTGCCTATGCGGGCACGCAGTGGGGTGCGTTCACGCTCAAGCTGGGCGCTGCTTACGTGCGCCACGACATCGCCACCGACCGCTTCGTGCAGGTGCCGGGGCTCGCCGCGGCGCACCTTGGCACGGATTACTACGGCCATACCGCGCAGGTCTTCGGCGAACTCGGCTACGGCATGCATTGGGGCGGCAGCACCTTGCAGCCGTATCTGCAGCTGGCCCAGGTGCGGCAGAACTTCGAGTCGTTCCGCGAATCCGGCGGCGCCGCGGCGCTGGCCGGCAGCAGCCACGACGCGGACGTGACGTATTCGACGCTCGGCGTGCATTTCGTGGTGGACAGTTTTCAGCTCGGCACGGTGGCGGTGAATGCGCGCGCCGGCCTGGCCTGGCGCCATGCCACGGGCGATGTGGACGTCAACCACGCCTTGGCATTCCGCGCGGGCGGCAGCGCGTATGACCTGCACGGGCTGGTGGTGAGCCGCAACGTCGGTGTGCTCGATGCGGGCGTGGATTTCACGCTGGCGCCCGACGCCGTGTTCTCGCTCAGCTATACAGGCCAGGCCGGCAGCCAGCGCCTGGTGGACCAGAACGTAACAGCAGCCATGTCGGTGCGCTTCTGAGGCGTGTGCATAAGGGCGGTGGCCGGACGACCATCGCCCTTATGCACCACGTGCAAGGTGCACTCACTACAACCTTTGCACGGAGGAAGCCAATCATGAGCATCACGATTACCGCATTCGAGAAGTCGCCCGATGGCGGCAAGGGATTGGCGCGCGATACGCGAGTCCGCTGGGCGCTGGAGGAAGCAGGCTTGCCGTACGAAGTGCGGCTGGTTTCGCCGCGTGCGATGAAGGAGCCGGCGCATCTGCGGCTGCATCCATTCGGCCAGATTCCCACCTACGAGGAAGACGGGCTGGCCTTGTTCGAAACCGGTTCGATCGTGTTCCATAT
This sequence comes from Dyella sp. LX-66, assembly GCF_018599165.1. NCBI lineage: Bacteria > Pseudomonadati > Pseudomonadota > Gammaproteobacteria > Lysobacterales > Rhodanobacteraceae > Dyella > Dyella sp. LX-66. Next base: position 14,240 of record NZ_JAHFVJ010000011.1, on the reverse strand, counting down.
CGCCGAGCATCATGCGCAGCTGCTGCCGCGCGATGCGCATGCCAGGTCGCGTGCGATCACCTGGATGTTCGCGGCGCTCAATTCGGTGGAGCCGCCGATTCTGGATCTGGTCATCGTCAGGATCATCGAAGGCGACAAGCCCTGGGCCAAGGAGCGCACGCCCCTGGTGCAGGAGCGCATTCGCCAGCGGCTGCATCTGCTGGCCGCTCGCCTGGGCGAGGCGGAATGGCTCGATGGCGCATTCAGCGCGGGCGATCTGTTGATGGCCTCGGTGTTGTTGAGGCTCAGGCCGTCGGGAATGCTGGATGAGTTTCCGAGCCTTGCAGCGTATGTCGCGCGGGGCGAGGCGCGGCCGGCGTATCAGCGGGCATTCGCTGCGCAGTTGGCGATCAACGCAGCTTGAGACGCGGTGATCTGCAACTCTCCGTACCGCCAACCCGGCGCAACCGTACAAGACACCATCATTCCGGCGCAGGCCGGAATGACGGGCAAGAGCTCGCTCCGTCGGCCATCTAGCCGCCTGAACCCTTTAACTCCCCGACTTCCTTTTTGCGACGCAGCGTGACAGCTCGCCTGTTCAGCGCCTTAATTGGCGCCCGGGGATTTAGATCGATCCAAATGGAGTGTGATTCAGTTCATGCCGCGGAGACGACAGAACTGACGCTTTTCTGGCGCCGTTAGTTTCAATCGATCCAATTCAGAGGAGGGCAGCTAGCGCATCCGCAGCACGTGATCGAACGGGGGATATCCGCGCCGATGCAAAACGGCGCGCACCATGTAGGGGAGAGCAATGACTTACCAGTCGCAGGTGTTCACTCGTAAACCGCTGTACATCGCACTCGCTTTAGCCACATTAGCCATGGGCAACGCACCCACGGCAGCCTTTGCCACACAGCCGGCCGCCGCTGCCGCGACGCCCGCCGCCACGCCGGCAGCGCAACCGCAACCACAACAGGCCGCCGACGGCGCGCAATCCAGCAACACCGACGAGAAGAAAACCGGCAAGGACAAGAATGGGGACAACCGCAACCCCACCACCTTGCAAACGGTCGTGGTCACCAGCTTCCGCCAGTCGGTCGACCAGAACATGCAGGACAAGCGCGATTCCAATTCCATCGTCGAAGTGATCAATGCGCAGAACATCGCGCAGTTTCCGGCGAAGAACATCGCCGACGCCCTGGCGCACGTGCCCGGCGTGGTGATCAGCCGCGAGTCGGGCGAAGGCAAGACCGTCAGCATCCGCGGCCTCGCGCCCGAGCTGACGCTGACTCAGTTGAACGGCAACTACGTGGCGTCGGCCGACACGTCGGCGGGCCTCTCGCGTTCGTTCAACTACACCTTGTTCCCGGCCAACATGTTCGCGGACATCAAGCTCTACAAGAGCCTTGAAGCGCGCCTGGACGAAGGCGGCATCGGCGGCAACGTCGACCTGCGCACGCGCCGTCCGCTGGAGATGGCGGCGAACGAAGGCTTCATCTCCGGCACCTCCGCGAGCTCCGACACCAGCTCGAAGACGGAGCCGCAGGTCTCCGCGCTGTGGTCGTGGAAGAACAAGGACGAAACCTTCGGCGTCCTCGTCGCGGGCTCCTACCAGAAGCGCCAGGCGACCACCTACGAAGCCGATGCCACCAGCTGGCATTGGTGGTCGGACAACTGCACGGACCACACCACCTGCACCCAGCCGCCGGTGAACGTCAACGGCAGGCCGTATCCGTCCGCGGTCAACAACAACATCGACCTGTGGGGCAATGGCGTCGTCGACCAGGCCGGGCACGTCTCCAACGGCTTCTGGATGCCGCAGCAGTTCGCCACCAGCCGCAACGACCTGACCCTGAAGACCAAGGGCGCCCAGGCCACGATGCAGTTCAAGCCGAGCGACCACTTCCTGCTGACCGGCAACTACTTCCGCTTCCAGCGCCAGCAGACCCAGATCACCAACACTCTGGAAATTCCCGAGTGGGGCCTGCCCAACAACAGCAACTACGCCGACCAGAACGGCCGCCTGCTCGCGCCCAATGGACTGACCTTCGACAAGTCCGGCACGATCGTCACGGGGGCGAACTACGTGTTGCCGCCGGCGGGCGTCGGCTGCAATGCCGCGGTGAACCCGGTCACCGGCGCCGCCCGCCAGGCGGTGGACGTGTGCTCGACGGAAATCCCGTGGCTCAACGGCAATTACTCCGTCGAGAAGGCCACCTCGCAGACTCTCAACCTGGAAGGCGAATGGGATAACGGCGGCAGCCTCAGCGGCTCGTTCAACGTCGGCCGGACCTGGGCCAAGGGCGGTCCTTCCATCGAACTGGGCATGGCGGCCAAGCCGCGCAATTTCGTCAACGGCCAATGGGTGGACGGCAGCACCGGCGCAGCCTGGACCTTCAGCGGCAAGCCGGGCATCGTCGCCGACCAGTCGGTATTGCAGAACATGCTGGCCGGCGCGGGCCAGGTCGACCTGGGTTCGACCGGCTCCAACATGGTCAATACCCGCACCTCGCAGAACTTCGCGCAGGCGGACTTCACCTGGGCGTTCGAGTCGTCGTGGCTGCAGTCGCTGCAGTTCGGCGCCAAGTACAGCGATGCCAATGCCGAGCAGCAGAGCAACGAGGTGCGCTGGTACTGCAAAGGCACCACCTCGCAGTTCCAGACCTGCGATCCGAACGCGGGCCAGCTGCCGGCGAGCTTCCTGCTGCCGAATTACCTCAACGGCGCGAACCATGCCTACGAGGACAGCATCTTCCCGGCGATCAATTTCCCGGCGTACTACAACCATCTCAATTCGACCTACGACCGGGTGATCTACAACAAGCCGCAGAACAAGTCGTCGATCGGCGAGAAGATCGCGGCCGCCTACGTGCAGGCGAACTTCGACACGGGCACCATCCGCGGCAACGTCGGCCTGCGCTTCGTCTCCACCAAGCAGGACCTCACCGTCGCCAACCAGGTCACCACCAACAACGCGGTGTACTACCACGATGCCGGCGGCAACATCCTGATCTGCCCGGCCTCGGGCATCAACGCGGGCGGCGGCAAGTGCGCGCCGGGCGACTTCCAGTACCTGCCGCGCGAAGTGGCGGTGGTGGAGAACTTCACCAACTCGACCACCAACAAGCGCTACAACAAGCTCCTGCCGAGCTTCAACATCGCCTGGACGATCGCCGACCAGTTCGTCCTGCGCGCCGCCGGCTCGCAGGCGCTGGCCCGCGCCAACTACACCGACCTGGCTCAGCTCGGCCAGCTCACCAACAACACGCAGGACTACTACAACGACCGCAAGCAGTTCGGCGCGCCGCTGCCGGGCTGGTACGGTTCCGGCGCCAATGCCGACCTGAAGCCCTTCACCGCCACTCAGTTCGACCTTGCCGGCGAGTGGTACTACGCCCCCCACGGCGTGGTCGGCATCGACCTGTTCCAGAAGAAGGTGAAGAACTTCGTCGTCCCGGTCACCGTCAACAACATCGACGTGAACGTAGGCGGTACCCAGACCAACTTCCGCCAGTACAGCACCAATGCCAACGGCCGCTCCGGCACGTCGAAGGGCATCGAGCTCTACGCGCAGCACACCTGGGACTCGGGCTTCGGCTATATCGCCAACTACACGCTCAACAAGACCAACGAAACCGCGGTGACGCTGGGCGATACGGAGGTGGGCAAGGCGGAGCTGATCGGCAGCGCGAAGTACGCGGCGAATGTCTCGCTGTTCTACGAAAAGAACGGCCTGCTGCTGCGTGCCAGCGAGAACTGGACGGGCCGCACCATGCAGGGCCTGGCCGCGGGTTTGCCGATCTACGCACAGCCGTATCACCAGATCGATCTGAACGGCGACTACGAGATCAACAAACACTTCATGGTCACCGCGTCGGTCATCAACATCAACAAGGCGACGCCGCACACCTACCTCGGTGGCGACACACGCGCGCGCCTGGTCCAGTTGATGTATCCGGGCCGGCAGTACTACCTGGGCGTGACCTACAAGTTCGGTGGAGACAGCAACCGGTAAGAAGAAACGAAGGGGCCGGGTGCATCACCCGGCCCCTGTTCTTTTCCAGAAGGAAAACCGCATGAATACCTCCATGGCACGCCTTCCCCATCGTGCCGTCGCAGCCGCGCTGTCGGTGCTCGCCGTGACTTCAGCGGTAGCCGTACCGGCGAAGGACCCCATGCGTACGGCTCCCGCCACGGCGCCGGTAGACATGGCCAACCCCCTGGTCGGCACTGCTCCGCTGGACCGGCAGGAACTGATCGGCAATGCGCCGCCTCCGGGCGAGCCGCTGTATTCCGGCATGACCTCGCCCGGCGCGAGTCTGCCGCAAAGCTCGACCGAAGCGGCACCGGTCAATATCAATGTCGATCTCAGTTATCCGACCGGCGTGGCCACGTCGTACGGCTATGGACGCCCTACGATGATCGGCTTCACCGGCGGCGGCGGTTCGACCTATGGCGGGCGCGGCACGCCGATGGTCATGCCGGTGGTGGGCGACTGGACCGTGCCGCCGGACTACACGCCCTCGTATTACGACAAGGCCAGCGAGCGAGCCTCGCCCGGCTATTACGCGGTGGACCTGGCCAGCTTCCATACCAAGGCCGAACTGACCGCAACGCAGCGAACCACGCTGATGCGCTTCACCTTCCCGGCGAGCCGCCGGTCCCATGTGGTGATCAATCTGCGCCGCGCTGGCGGTGACGTGGAAGTGGTTGGCGACCGCACGATCCGCGGCGTCAGCACGGATGGCCGTGCGTCGCGCGACCCCAATGGCGCCTGGTTCGTGGCGGAGTTCTCGCGGCCGTTCGCGGCGTTCGGCAGCTTCCATGCAAGCCGGGAGCACGAGGGTTACGGTATCGGTGGGCAGGATGTGGAGGCCGGCGGGCGCAAGATTTCCGGCAGCTATGCCGGTGCCTACGTCACGTTCGATACCCAGGCCGGCGAGCAGGTATTGGTAAAGATCGCGCATGGCCACAGCGCCGAGGAAGCCGAGCAGCGGCTGCGCGCCGAAGATCCTGCCTGGGATTTCGACGGGATCCATGCGCGGGCCCGTGCAGCCTGGGCGCAACTGTTCGACCGCGTCGAAGTCACCGGCGGCACGCCGAAGCAGCGCATGCTGTTCTATTCGACGCTGTACCACTCGTTTGCCAGCCCGCGCCTGGTGGCTCGCAAGGGTGAGCGCTTTATCGACAGCAAGGGCGAGGTGCAGGTCGCCGGCTACGACCGCTACGGCCCCGTGCCGTTCTGGGATACGGGCCGCAACCAGATCGTGCTGCTGATGCTGATGGAACCGAAGGTGGTGCAGGACATCATGCGTTCCGAGCTGGATATGGCGCGCGAGCGGGGTTACATGAATACCTCGTTCCATGGCGACCACGCAGTGTTTCTGTACGACGGAGCGTGGCAGCGCGGCATTCCGTTCGATTACGCCTCCGCTTATACGTATCTGCGCAAGAACGCCACCGACCCGAACGGGCCGCGCGGTTATCTCGCCGAGTACAACAAGAATGGCTGGATCTCCGATATCGTCCCGCCCGGAAATCCCAGCCCGCCTTATGCCGGCGGCAAGGCCGGCGCGGCGACCACGCTCGAATATGCCTGGGACGATCATGCGCTGGCCGATGTGGCCAAGCGGTTGGGCAAGACGGAAGACGCGCAGATGTTCATGCGCCGCGCCGGCAATTATCGCAACGTGTTCGATCCTTCGGTGGGCTTCATTCGCGGTCGCACCGAGGACGGTAAATGGATTTCGCCGTTCGACCCGGGCGAGCCGTACTACAACTTCATGATGAAGGAGGCCTCGGGTTGGTCCACGCTGTGGCTGGTGCCGCACGACGTGCAGGGCCTGATCGAATTGCTCGGCGGCCGCGACGCCTTCAACGCCAAACTCGATGCATTCTTCTCGACGCCTTATCAACCCAAAGGTGTCTGCCGCGATTGCACCGGCCTGATCGGGCAATACGTGCAAGGCAATCAGCCAGATCAGCAGGCTGCCTATCTCTATGCATGGAGCGGGCAGCCGTGGAAGACGCAGGCCCTGGTGCGCCGCATTCTCGAAGACCTTTATGGCAGCGACGCCAGCGGCTATGGCTATCCCGGCATGGACGACCAGGGTTCGACCTCGTCCTGGTATGTGCTGAGTGCGATGGGTTTCTATCCGGTCGATCCGTCGAGTCCGGATTACATCATCGGCAGCCCGATCTTCGACCGGGTACGGCTGCGCATGGGCAATGGCAAGTCGTTCGAGATCGTCGCGCGCAATAACTCGGCGAAGAACCTCTATATCCAGTCCGCAACGCTCAACGGCAAGCCGTGGACAAAACCGTGGTTCAGCCAAGCGGACATAGCGAATGGGGCCACGCTCGTGCTCACCATGGGTCCGGAACCGAATAAGGAGTGGGGCGCCGGCCCTGGCGATGCGCCTGCTTCGATGTCGCCGGCGCATTGAATGCCGGTTGCGGTGCCGGAGATGCAGGCGACGCCGAAGACAGGGCAGATGCGGCTGGTTTTCACCGCATGGCTAAGGCTCACCTCGCCACGAATGTGCAGATTTTCCTCGGCGCCGTGAAATCACCGCCGGGCCGAAATGAAAGTGAAGACGAAGCCCCTATGAACTTCACGACCGTGCCACCACGCGCTTCCTATAACGGTGATGCCGCAGTACGGCGATAGGAGAAGCTTGTGGACAAGAATCGCATCGAAGGCACCAAGCACGAAGTGAAGGGCGCCATCAAAGAAGGCGTGGGCAAGGTCACCGACAATCCGGCCAAGCAGGCGGCGGGCAATCTCGAAAAGAATGCCGGCAAGATCCAGAAGGAGGTCGGCAAGGAGCGTGATCGTCAGCGGGACGAAGAAAAGCATCATTGATCCGCGTGACGCCATGGATCCAAGGCCTCGATGTCATGCCGCGAAGGCATGACACCGAGGCTTGCGTGCGATCAGTGATTGAACACCCCGGCGCACTGGTCGTTCTCGCAGGTGAAATCCACCTGGGACGCGCGGCCCGCGAAAAGCGGAACGCCTCCCACCGTGGCGAGCGTCTTGCCGTCGCGCTCCAGCGACACCTCGTAGGTGCCCGGCGGCAGCGCGGACAGGTTGTAGCGGCCCTTGCTGTTGGGCGAGCCGTGGCGGGTGATGCCCTTGTCGCTGTGCACGGTGACCGAGGCGTCCAGGGGGCTCTTGCCGAGAATGCTGGAGCTGGTCGACTGCGCATAGGCGGCGTTGATGGCGACGATGCCGAACGCGCTCACGGCGATCGCCGTCATGAGCTTGAACGCATGGCGGCGTGCGGTTTTCTGGCTGGTCTTCATGTGGGTTCTCGGAGATGGGGGCACGGCAAACCGGTCGACCGCTTGCGCAGCAGCCGGTTTGCGATCGATGTCAGTTGAAGCGAGGCAGTGGGGACTGCCGAGATCATTATCTTTTAGCGGAAGCGTTTTTTCTTGCGACTTCTTCGCGCCCGATCGCCCGGATCATTTCCTCGAATGGCCCATGGCGAAGGCCCGCCTAAGTTACCTAAGCCGGCTCAGGCCAGGCATGTGAAAGTCGTAATGTATTTTTTCCGCCGCGGACCTCTTCCCACAACCAGCATTTTCTTGATATCGCGCGCCAGCGAGCCATCCATCCTGGCCCGATGTCCACACAAGCATGTGCCCGGCCTGGAGCCGGGCACGACTTGCAGGCTTACACCCGCAACAGCGTCTTGATCGCCCGCCGTTCGTCCATGGCGCGATAGCCCTCGGCCACGTCGGCCAGCGGCAGCTCCTGGTCGAACACCTTGCCGGGGTTGATCTTGCGCGTCAGCACCAGGTCCATCAGCTGCGGCAGGAAGCGGCGCACCGGCGCGGGGCCGCCGAGCATGCCGACCTGCGCGAAGAACAGCGAGCGGCCGTCGAATTCCACGCCATGCGGCACGCCGACGAAGCCGACCATCGAGCCGGGACGCGCGACCTGCAGCGCCTGCTGCATCGATTCCTGCGTGCCCACGCACTCGAGCACGGAGTCGGCGCCGACGCCCTGGGTAAGCGCCTTGATCTGCGCCACGCCGGCATCGCCGCGCTCGGCCACGATGTCGGTTGCGCCATATTCCAGCGCCAGTGCCTGCCGCTGCTTGTGGCGGCTCATGGCGATGATCCGCGCCGCACCCATCTGCCTGGCCGCGAGCACACCCATCAGGCCCACCGCGCCGTCGCCGACCACGACGACGGTCGAACCCGATTGCACCCGGGCCGCATCGGCTGCGTACCAGCCGGTACCGAGCACGTCGGACACGGCGAGCAGGCTGGGAATCAGATCGTCCGCGGGATGTTCGGCGGTCGCCACCAGGGTGCCGTCGGCCAGCGGCACGCGCGCATACGGCGCCTGTGCGCCGCTCATGAATTCCCGTTGCACGCAGGACGATTGAAAACCATGCCGGCAATGCGGACAGCTGTTGTCGGAAAGACAGAACGAACCGACCACGAACTGGCCCGGCTTGACCGTGGTGACTTCGCTGCCTACCTCGACTACCACGCCGCAGTACTCGTGGCCCATGGCGGCCGGGCCGTTCGAGGCCTGCAGCCCGCGGTAGGGCCACAGGTCGGAGCCGCAGATGCAGGTTGCCGAGAGCTTGATGATGGCGTCGGTGGGCTTGAGGATCTTCGGATCGTCGACGTGCTCGAAACGCACATCGCCAGGGCCGTGCAGAACGGTGGCGAGCATGGGTTTTCTCCAATCGTGGCTGGCAGAGGTGAGACGGTGATCAGTCGGGTTCGACGGCAGCGAGGTAATCGGTGTCGGGCACCGGTTCCATCCACTCGACGGGGCTGTCGTTCATCCATTCCTGGATAGCGATATGGCTCATCGCGGTGGTGTCGGTGGCGCCGTGCCAGTGCTTCTGGCCGCAGTTGCAGAACACCACATCGCCGGCGCGGATCTCTTTCTTCGGGCCGCCTTCGCATTGCGTCCAACCCACGCCGGAAAGCACCACCAGGTGCTGGCCCAGCGGATGGCTATGCCAGTTGGTGCGCGCGCCCGGCTCGAAGGTGACCAGGGCGGCGGACACGCGGCCCGGCGCGGCGGGGTCGAACAGGGGATCGATGCGGACGTTGCCGGTAAACCAGCTGGCCGGGCCTTTGACGGAAGGCCGCGACCCGTTGCGGTAGATGCGCATCTGCATGGCAGGACTCCTCGATGCCGATAAGACACCGCCAAGTCTGGCGTGCGATGCGGAGGCGGACTAGATGATGAGTGCTTACATGGTCTATAAATCCAACTAATGAATGGGCATGCCAGACTCCAGCCATGGCCAGGCGCAATCTCAACGATCTGCAGAACTTCGTGATGGTCGCCCGCGAGGGCAGCTTCACCCGCGCCGCGGCACTGCTGGGCCTGACCCAGCCGGCGCTCAGCCAGTCGATCCGCAACCTCGAAGCGCGGCTGGGCATCCGCCTGCTGACGCGCACTACGCGCAGCGTCTCGCCGACCGAGGCGGGCGAGCGGCTGCTGCAGACGGTGGGCCGCCGTTTCGATGACATCGAGGCGGAGCTGGATGCGCTGACCGCGCTGCGCGACAAGCCGGCCGGCACCGTACGCATCACCTGCGGCGACCACGTGCTGCGCAACACCATCCTGCCCAAGCTGATACCGCTGCTGCGGGATTATCCGGACGTGCGCGTCGAGTTCGACATCAACTACGGTTTCAGGGACATCGTGGCCGACCGCTTCGACGCCGGCGTGCGTCTGGGCGAGAGCATCGACAAGGACATGATCGCCATGCCGATCGGGCCGGCGCTGCGGATGGCGGCCGTGGCGTCGCCGGCGTATCTGGCCGGGCGCGTGCTGCCGAAGAAGCCGCGGGATCTGCTTTCGCACATCTGCATCAACCTGCGCCTGCCCACTTATGGCGGCCTTTACGCGTGGGAGTTCGAGCGCCGCGGCCGTCCGATGAACGTGCATGTCGAAGGGCAGCTCACGTTCAACACCTCGCCGCCCATCGTGGAGGCGGCCCTGGACGGCATGGGCGTGGCCTTTCTTCCGGAAGAGGAGTTCATGCCGCATATCGAGGCGGGCCGCCTGGTGCGCATGCTGGAGGACTGGTGTCCGTTCTTCCCCGGCTATTACCTGTATTACCCCAGCCGCCGGCAGCCCTCGCCGGCATTCACCCTGGTGCTCGAAGCGCTGCGCTTGCCGGCGCGCCAGATTGCTGCCACCTAGGCGTTCAAGCCGCCGGCGCACCGTGGCGAAACAGCTTTATTCAAATCAAATCGAGGAAAGAAATCGTGCCGCACGTCATCGTCAAAGCCTGGCCCGGAAAAACCGAGGCGCAGAAGCAGGAGCTTGCACAACGCATTACCCGCGATATCGTCGAGGTGTTCGACTACACGGAAGACGCCGTATCGGTGGCTTTCGTCGAGATCCAGCCGGCGCAATGGGCCAGCGAGGTCTACGGTCCCGACATCAAGGCAAACTGGAACGCGCTGTACAAGAAGCCGGGCTACAGCATGTAAGCGTCGACCCGGCGCATGCCTCAACGACAACACAGCGTTCCGGAGTCAGTTGCGATGGATAGTGCGGGCATCCTGCGTTTTCGATCGACGATCGAGATCAACAACATCAATCCCTACGTGCTGGTCAGCGCCGAGGATGCGCAGCGGCTGAAGCAAGGGTGGCGCAAGCCGATGCCGGTGCGCATCCGCGTGAACGGCGCGCCGGAAGCGTGGTGGCATATCAACATGATGCCGATCGGCGACGGCTCGTTTTATCTGTATCTGCACGCCGAGGTGCGCACGGCGGCCGCGTGCCAGGTCGGCGATGCGGTCGAGGTGGAGCTGGCATTCGACGACGGCTATCGCAGCGGCCCCGCCCATCCCATGCCGCCGGAGTTCGGCGCGGCGCTGGAAAGCAACGCCGTCGCGCGGCAAGCCTGGGAAGCGTTGATTCCAAGCTTGAAGAAGGAAATCCTGCGCTACTTCCATCAGGTGAAATCGGCGGAAGCGAAGGCGCGTCATCTGGAGCGCGCGATGTATGTGCTGTCGGGTGGCAAGGGGCGCTTCATGGCGCGCTCGTGGAACGGCGACGGCGATTGAGCACTGGTGGATCGAGAAACCGAAACCCCTCCCGCACGAGGCGGGAGGGGACTTTCCCGATGCAGCCTTCGAGGCTGGCGATTCAGAGCAGCGGATTACTGGTAACGCGCAACCACGAAGGTCGTCGGCGAGTTGCCATAGCCCGAGACGACGATCTTGCCGTCGCTCTGGATGGCGAGCCCCTGGATCGCGGCATTCGCGCTGCCGATGGCGGTGGTCACCGGACCGAAGCTGTAGTCCTGGTTGCCGAGCTGGTCGTAGCGGTTCAAGGTCAGCTGGCGATAGCTGCCCGCACTGGAGTAGCCGCCGACGATGATGCCGCCGCTGGCGTCGATGGCCACGTCGTTGCCGATCGCATCGCCGCTGCCGATCGCGGTAAGCACCTTGCCCGTGCCGGAACCGAAGCCGCTGTCCAGCGCGCCGGCGGTCGTATAGCGAACCGCGGCAAAGCGGTAGTAGCCGCTGCTGGTACTGTTTGCGTAGCCCGCCGCGACGATCTTGCCGTCGCCCTGGATCGCCAGCGACGTGGCGATGGCCGCGTTGCCGCTGAAGGTGCCGCCCACATTGGTCAGGACCTTGCCGCCGGTACCGAACGTGGTGTCCAGCGCGCCCGTGGTGGTGTAGCGCGTCAATGCGAAGACGGTGCCGCCGCTGGACGCATAGCCGGCCAGCACCGGCTTGCCGTCCGCCTGGATGGCCAGGCCGTTGGCGTAGGCCGAGCTGGTGCCGACCGCCGAGGTGACCATGCCGGTGCCGCTGCCGAAGCTGTAATCCAGGCTGCCGGTGCTGGTAAGGCGTGCCAGCGCAAAGCTGGAGCCCGCATAGCCCGCCACCCAGATCGAGCTGCCCTGTACGGCAACGGCGAAGGCTTCCGAAGCGCCCGCGTAGAAACTGACCGTCGTCTTGCCCGAGCTGCCGAACGTCGTGTCCAGCGAACCATCCGTGTTGTAGCGATAGACGGTGAAGTTGCGGGTGGAGGTGAAGTTCGGGCACGAGGTGCCTGCGACGACGATCTTGCCGTCGGTCTGCAGGGCGAGTGCGCGCGCCTGTCCCGAGCAGGTGCCTGCCGGCGTGGTGGTGACCTTGCCGGTGCCGTTGAAGCTGGTATCCAGCGCACCGCTGGTCGTATAGCGCGCCAGTGCGAAGTCGCCGCCGACGTCCTGGCCGGCGGTGACGATCCGGCCGTCCGGCTGGATGACGACCCGGGCGGCAGAACCGTAGGCGCCAAAGGCGGTGGAGGTGATGCCGGCCGAACCGAACGTCGGATCCAGCGATGCGGCCTGCGCGAGCGTTGCCGCTGCGCTCAGAGCCGTGATGGCGATGCCGAGCGATACCTTCATGGTGTTGCTGATCACTGATGCTTCTCCCTGTTGAATAACGTCAAATCTGTTTGAGGTTCAATTCAAACCACCTTCGCCAGCCGCGTGGCCCCCTGCCAGCGGCGCTCCCCTCCTTGAAGTGAAATCCGATCTTGACGGCTCCCCCCTGCGCTGACCTGACGGCGATCGGCTGATCGGCCGGAAACCCAGGTCCAGAGCGGGTTCGCAAGCACTCGTTGCGACCCGGTAATCATCCAATTTCGCTGTCTCATGGACTGCGCCGATCGAGGTTTTTATTCGTGCAATCGGCACGTGGATGAGGCGTGCCGAGGAGGGCAGTGTTACGACTGCAACGGCTATCCATCCGAAACGGATGCCTTCGGTCCGCGGAAGATCACGATCCCGAAGCGGTCGCCAGCGTCGTTGATGGTGAGCCCGAACCGTTCCGCCAGGGCTTTACGCTCGGCACGGGCCTCTTCCTCTCGACCTTCCGCGGTGGCGCTGATCTGTTGCAAGGCCAGCTCGAATTCCCAACTTCTGGCTTCTGCGGCTGCAGCCTCCGCCTCGCATCGCTTACGTAGGTGATTGAGTTGCCCCTGCACGCACTTGAAGATCGCCTCGACAGCCTCGTGTCCCAGCGGCGTCATGCTGAAAAACGAAGCGTCACGCATGTAGCTGTAGCGATTGAGCAGCGTGCGGGCGCGGTCGAGTAAGTGCTCAATCCGCTCATGTTGCAGAGGCATAGTGGGCGGCTTCTCGCTCATCGACAGTTTTGTGCTGCGATGGGCAATGAAGTTGTCCCGGAACAGCGCTAAGGCGGCAACATCTGGGTCGGTCCGCGCGCACAGTGCAATGTCTGCAGTGACTTGGGCTGGTTCTGGTGCTACTGCGTCATCAGGCAACCACTGCGCGAAGGGGTCGTCCGCCTGGCGTTGCGCCGACGCTCCTTTCCCGAAGTAATGACGGTGGTCACGAGTGAGCATGAGTAACGAACGAAGATGAAGGGTATTAGGCTCTTGGTCGAATACCCGGCACAAGCACGAAAGCGCCGTGCGCTGGTGCGCCTCCAGCGTGTAGAGCCAAAATGCCGGGCCTTCCGCATTTACCTCAGGCCACTGCTCCATTTGTGCCCGCAGAGCCTTCGCCTGATCCCAAAAGATGTGCGCGTCCACCACATCCCTGGCCAGCGCCATGAATAGAGTGCTGAACTGTTCTTCGGTGACCGAGCGGTTCTTGGAGGCCATGGCGATCCGTGCTTGTGGGGTGTGAAAGCACGGCCATCTTAGTCCTCTAAAGCGGCGAGGGGCCTGCGTGAATTGGTGGGGAGCGGACCCACCCTGTTCCGGGAAGAGCGGCGGCGGTCGATGCCTATGAGGGATGCCGTATCGAAGCCTTTGAGAAGGAGCTGTCGGTTCGAGATGCGGTGGAATGGGTTATTGGCAAGCGGGGTGGACGGGTCTGCGGCGGCGAGTCTGTTTTGTGGTGAGTCATTTCCTAGTGGATGAGGCATGTGTATGAGCAAGACAGAGCCATCTACGTTCTGTGTGAGGCGTGAGCTTCTTACTGCAATCCATGAAGTGCTCCGGCCAGAGGGGCCGTTGCTCAGTTTACTGAGGCTGCATTGATCGGGGCCGTAAAGCGTCGCCAAATTCGCCGCGATTTCATCGATCGCGTAATGGCGGCGCGTGATAGGGCGAGGGTAGCAGGGAGCTATGTTGGCGCTGATTAGGTTCTAAACATTCTTGAGAATGTGGTACGCCCCCGATTCCGTAGACACCTGATAGTGTCTATTGAGGATCGGAGGATCTATGACCAGCAAACGTTTCACCGACGAGTTCAAAGCTGAAGCGGTCAAACAAGTTAACGAGCGCGGCTACC
>NZ_JAHFVJ010000010.1:0-182031 GCF_018599165.1 Dyella sp. LX-66 | reverse complement strand
ATTACATCGAGGTTTTCTACAACCGACAACGCCGACATGGACATCTGGGTGGCCTTGCGCCAATGATGTTCGAGGCGGCTAACTCAAAATCCAGCAGCTAACCGTCTACGAAAGCGGGGGCGTACCAGTTTTCCCCGCAAAGAATGCCAAGTACTCGTCGGAAAGTGAGACTTGCTCCCAAAAATTGAGGTCTCTAGGCGCCTACCCCAGCCTTTAGACTAATGGCGATGAATTAGATATCTGGCGCGCGAAGCGCCCCCGCGAAGCTAGCCGAGCTTATCGGTGGAGTGCTGGCAGCCTGGCGCATGAATGGGCAAGCCTATGGATGCGAATGGCCCATCCATGCCGACGGAGAGACCTTTTCCACGACGGTGCTCTCACCCGAAGAACAGTCACTCGACGAGCGCTTCAACAACAAATACGTAAACGCGGCCATAGCGCGCTGCGAGGTTAAGGGGTTGCTGCTGGCAACCAAGGTACTTGGCAGGCACGTCGAATCCATAGCGCCGTGTATGTGCCCTAGCCCGAGTGCCTATGTGCTCTTCACAACCTACCTCACCTTGGTTTCGCCGATACGATGCATGGATTGTTTCGGCCCCGTTGCGCTGTATCGGATGAAAGCCATGGACGGCGATGAGTATTGCGAGCTCATATCGTGGCAATCCAATTATCAAAGCTGCGATACCCTTCAGATGAACTGCCACGTGCTGGAGCGGGCGGCGACGCGGGAGATGTCGAACATCGAGAGCATCCTGAGCAAAAGCGGGTTGGAATACTGCCAAACACTCGCCGCCTCCAACGATCGCCCTTTCTACTACTACCTATACCGTTACCGCGGACGAAGCCTTCGCACCGAACTCGAACGGCGCTGCCCTGGCTGCGGAAATGAGTGGCGCCAGACACCACGACTCCACGACCTGTTCGATTTCAAATGCGATCGCTGCCACTTGCTGTCGAATATTGCTCTCGACCTCAGGTGGTTGCTCGGCTCCAGCTCACAGCCGACTCAGGGTTAAAAGCCACCGGTTCATCGCACAAGGAAGAGATGCTCATGGCGGATACGCTCTATTGTTGGAGGTGCAAGCGGAATGCATCGATGCTCGATGAGCATGAGTGGGCTGAGGTTGCGCCGCTGCTTTCGATCATGATCTCGAGAGTCCAGGAATTCCGCAGAAGTACCGGCGCCTCTCTCGCCGAGGCACTCAGCCAAGGATTCGGCAACGATGCTCTGTCTCGCTATCAGCAGTTGACCGGCGCCACGGAATCGGACCCCGATGTCCTTTGGCATCACAGAGCAAGCTTGTTCGGTCCAGCATGCGAAGCTTGTGGAAAACCACTGCGCACGCCCATGGCAAATTTTTGTGCCGAATGCGGATTCGACCGCAGCAAACACCAAGGAAGGAAAGAATCGATATGACTATCTCTGAAGAACTGACCGTGCTCTACCGCCCCATCGGCCCCAAGGAATGGGAACTCCTGCGCGACGCCGACTTCAAGCGCTGGCCCCCGCGCCTCCCCGACCAGCCCATCTTCTACCCCGTCACCAACGAACAATACGCCGCCGAAATCGCCAGCACCTGGAACATCCGCGACAGCGGCTACGGTGCCGTCACCCGCTTCCAGGTCCGCACGTCCTTCATGAGCAAATACCCAGTGCAGCGCGTAGGCGGATCTCACCACACCGAATGGTGGGTCCCCGCGGAAGATCTGGAAGCACTGAACGACAACATCGTCGGCCTCATCGAAGTCATCCGCGAGTTCAAGCCAGCCGGATGAATTCACCCCCGCTTCGTATCTGGCCAAGGCGGGCGTAGACTCCCCGGACGCCGCGACAAGCCACACCAGGGAACACCATGAGCGAACAGGCCGCATTGCCGCCGCACGCCATTTCTATCCGGGGCATCAGCAAGACCTACAAGAACGGTTTCCAGGCGCTGAAGTCGGTGGACCTGGACATCAAGCGGGGCGAGATCTTTGCGTTGCTCGGCCCCAATGGCGCCGGCAAGACCACGCTGATCAGCATCGTCTGCGGCATCGTCAAACCCAGTTCCGGCACGGTGCACGCCGATGGCGCCGACGTGCTGCGCGACTACCGCGTTACGCGATCGAAGATCGGCCTGGTTCCGCAGGAGCTGTCGACGGACGCCTTCGAAACGGTGTGGGCGGCGGTCAGGTTCAGCCGGGGTTTGTTCGGTCGCCCACGCAACGACCAGCACATCGAAAAGGTATTGCGCGACCTTTCGCTGTGGGAGAAGAGAGACGCGAAGATCATGACATTGTCCGGCGGCATGAAGCGCCGCGTCCTGATCGCCAAGGCGCTGGCGCACGAGCCGAGCATCCTGTTCCTGGACGAGCCCACTGCCGGCGTGGATGTGGAGCTTCGCCACGACATGTGGCAGATGGTGCGCGCGCTGCGCGCCACCGGCGTCACCGTCATCCTCACCACGCATTACATCGAAGAGGCCGAGGAAATGGCGGACCGTGTGGGCGTGATCACCCGCGGCGAATTGATCCTGGTCGAAGACAAGCACGCACTGATGCGCAAGCTGGGCAAGAAGCAGCTGTCCATCAGCCTCAAGGCGCCCATCCAGGCGCTACCCGAAGGGCTGGAGGACTACGCGCTGGAGCTCGCCGACGACGGCACCACGCTTACCTACACCTTCGATGCCCAGAGCGACGACACTGGCATTGCCGTCCTGCTGCGCAAGCTGGGCGATCGCGGGGTGGACTTCAAGGACCTGCATACGATGGAAAGCTCGCTCGAAGATATTTTCGTCAGCCTGGTGCGGGGAACGCGATGAACATTCCAGCCATTCGCGCCATCTACCGCTTCGAGATGGCCCGCACCTTCCGCACGCTGACCCAGAGCATAGTGTCGCCGGTGCTGTCGACGTCGCTGTATTTCATCGTGTTCGGCACCGCCATCGGTTCGCGCATGGGCGAGATCGGCGGCACCAGCTACGGCGCCTTCATCATTCCCGGGCTGATCATGCTTTCGCTGCTCAACGAAAGCATTTCCAACGCCTCGTTCGGCATTTATCTGCCCAAGTGGTCGGGCACGATTTACGAGCTGCTCTCCGCGCCCGTTTCGCCACTGGAAGCGGTGCTGGGCTATGTCGGGGCGGCATCGACCAAATCGGTGATGCTGGGCTTATTGATCCTGGTTACCGCGCGTTTCTTCGTGCCGTACAGCATCATGCATCCGCTATGGATGATGGTCTTCCTGCTGCTCACCGCCGTCACCTTCAGCTCCTTCGGTTTCATCATTGGCCTGTGGGCCGATGACTTCCAGAAACTGCAGGTGATCCCGCTGATGGTGGTCACCCCGCTCACCTTCCTCGGCGGCGCGTTCTATTCGATCGGCATGCTGCCGCCGTTCTGGCAGAAGGTCGCGCTGTTCAATCCCGTGGTGTATCTGATCAGCGGTTTCCGCTGGAGCTTCTACGGGCAATCCGACGTCAACGTCGTATTGAGCGCGAGCATGACGCTGGCCTTTCTGCTGGTCTGCATCGTGGCCATCGCCTGGATCTTCCGTACCGGCTACAAGCTGCGTTCGTAGGAACGCAGCAGCTCGGCACAGCGGTTACTTGTTCGACTCTTGCAATGCCTTGGCCGCGTCGCGGCTGTAGTCTTCGCGAATGGCCCTGCAATAGGGCCCATTCATCACAAAGCGGCGGCACACGGCGGGCCGGGTTTCGTAGATGCCGCAATTCATCTTCACGCTGTTCAAGGCCACGCACCAGCCGTCCTCGCCGCGCTTCATCACGCGATACCCTTCTGGCGAATACGTGGTGAGGTGATCGGGAATCGATTCTTCCGGTTGCAGAACCACCATGAGGCGGCAGCAGACTGCCTCGCAGGAAGAACAGCGTGCGGCGGCGGGGCGTGCGGCAGAGGTCATGCGTCAGGGTTTTCCAGGGATGGGGGATAAGGCAGGAGATGGCCGTCGTACGACGGTTCGCCGAGCGTCGCGGCCATCCGGCACGCGCGGGGTACGAGTGGACTCACGAGGACGACGGCAGCTCCGCTGCCCGTGCGTAGTGAGAGTGCGCTTGGCACAAGGCTTAACGTTGCAAGGATACGCGCCTGCGGGAAGCCAAGTGTTAGTTTCCCCGCTCCCTCCGGCGCCAATTTAGCCAATCATCGAAATTTTACTTGACTCTAATTTAGATGATTAGCTAAATAGCGCCCGTGAACGCCGTCTTCAAAGCCCTGGCCGACCCCACCCGCCGCAAGGTGCTGGAGCTGCTGCGCCAGCGCTCCATGAGCGCCGGTGAGCTGTCCGACTGCTTCCCCGTGTCGCGGCCCACCATGTCGGCGCATTTCGCGGTACTGCGCGAAGCCGACCTGATCGAGGCGCACAAGATCGGCACCAGCATCATTTATCAGCTGAAGCTGTCGGTGCTGGAAGACGCGCTGTTGAGCTTCACCCAGCTGTTCGGCATAGGCGCCGGCACGCACGCGACCACGGAATCCGCCGGCAAGGCCAAGCTCAAAGCATCCCGTAAAGGAGCCACCAAATGAGCGCGAGAAAAGAAATCCTTTTCGGCCTCAAGCTCGCGGCCGCCATGATCGCCGGCGCCCTGCTGCTCACCGTGGCCCACAAACAAGGATGGGTCAGTGCAGAGCTGGTCTCGCGCGGAAACAACATCATCATCGGACTCGCCCTCGCGGTCTTCTGCAACGCCATGCCGAAGAGGATGCAAGGCTCGCCCCGATCCGTTCAGCACGCCACGCTGGCACAGGCCATAGGGCGCGTCGGCGGCTGGGCCATGACGCTGGCCTTCCTGGTGTGGACGGCGCTGTGGGCATTCGCACCGCAGGAACTTGCACGCACCGGCTCGATGGTTGCGGTCGGCGCGGGCGTGGCGATCATGATCGGCTACACGGTGTGGAAGTGCGTCGGTCACGATGCACCACGAAATGGTTGAGGCTCTCAGGCCAGTAGCGGGTACCCAGTCGAGCGTCTGTTTCCGAGTCGAAGCAGACACCACCAGGATCAACACTTCAAAAGGAAGAGAAATGGGCTTTCCGTTGCAATCGAAGAACCTTCGCCGCCTGAATCAGGTGCGGTCCATTCTGTACATTTTGATGATGGTGATTGGCTTTGCGATCCTGGGCTTCAGCCTGGCCAGGGGACCGTAAGACGAGATTGATTCGAATCGCGTTGCGCGCCGAACCATAGTTTGGCCAGTCCGGCCAAACTATGAAATTCCGAAAATAGCGTCGGTGATCCGAGCTTCCCTAGCCCGGCAGACTGACCACCGACACGAAGCCGCCAAAGATCATCCGCTTGCCGTCGAAAGGACAGTCAGCGGCGGCTTCCATGCGCGGGTCCTGCATGAATTTCGCCATGCCTGCATCGCGGGTGGCCTTGTCGGGCCATTCCACCCAGGAGAACACCACGGACTCATCCTGCGTGGCCTGCACGGCGCGGCGGAAATCGGTGACCGTGCCCTCAGGCACGTCGTCGCCCCAGCACTCCACCACCCGAATGGCGCCGAATTCCACGAAAATGGCGTCGAAAGTACGGGCGTGTGCAATGAACTTCTCACGGTTGGCGTTGGGTACGGCGATCACGAAACCATCGATGTAGGACATGGCAGTTTCCTCAGCGGAAGGGGCGGCCGACATGGTCGCCTTCATGGATGCGACGAATGGGCAGGCGCGGGATCGACATCGGGCCGCGCTTCCGGGCCAGGCGAGGCGCCCAACCTTGCCAAAAGAGGCACAGCGCCAGCAAGCTTCCGGAGATCCGGGGCCTGCGCTTCCGGTCCTGGCCCAGGCCGGCAGCTGAGCCCCGGGGTGCAGGAGCCAGACACATTCGGCACAACCGTACGCTCCGTACCAATCGAACTGCAGTTCAGATTCGGCTCGATATCGATCCATCAAGGGATGGGTCCACCTGCTATACGAGAAATGGATCCGCCCCTTTTCCCAAGTTTCTTCCATGGAAAAATAGCTTCATGAAAAGTCCGCACCGCGCTTGGCTCATCATTGCTTTAACCGTTGGCATCGCTGCCTGCCATCACGGCCCCACAGCGCCTTCTGCCGACGGTGGAGTCCTCAAGGAAGGGCTGGTTGCCTATGCAAAGCACCCGTCCTTGGCATGTCATGCAAAGACCGATCTGCATCAGGGCCGGGAAATTGCGAAACAAGGTGACAGGCAAGCGGCGCAGGCCTATCTGAATGAGCACTGCGCTGTCTTCACGGATCCTGTAGCCCTCAAGATCCTCAGCATCGAACCTGGCGTTGAACCAAGCGATGATCAGATGGTGTCGGTCGAGGCTTTGAGCGACTCATCCGCCGATACGTTATGGATGACCAGCAAGTCGCTTCTGTTGAACAAGTGAGTTCAAGTGCGGCGCATTTGCAGCGCGGCGTTCTAGTTGAGAGCAGGCTCTTTTCTTCGGGAATGTCCGCTTTCTAACCAGAGCGGACCTTATCGCGGTAAAGGAAGGTCCACGAGAGAACACCCTGGGAGTCCACGCCATGCCAGTCTTCAGTCAGGACCGTTTCGTGTCCGAGATCAGCCCAGTCGAGGATTCCCCTGAGCCGAACCAGACGTTGTGGATCAGCGAAGCAGGCGAACTCACGCAATTCGGCGCGTTTGTCGAGATTCTCCAGCCAGGGTGCCGGTCATCAATCAAGCACTGGCACAGTGCGGAAGATGAGATGGTCTATGTCCTCGCCGGTGAGATTACAGTTGTCGAAGGTACGTCCGAGACACTCGTACGGGCGGGTGACGCCGCTACCTTCAAGGCTGGTGTCGCGGTCGGGCACTATCTTGAGAATCGGAGCTCCTCTCCAACCCGATGCTTGGTCGTAGGCACTCGCGCACCTGTCGACCGAATCACCTATCCGGACCATGATCGAATCTGTCTGCGTGATCGCTCGCTTCCCGACGACATATGGACCAATGCTACCGGCCAGCCTGCCGACAGCCCCTACTAGAGCTCATCGCGGCAGGCCCATTATTCGGGAATGTTAGAATCTGGGAGCTTCTTTGGGAGGAGTTTCCAGATCTATCGGGGGAAACCATGCAGTTGACTTGGCGCTGGAACGGCCCTCGGCCGGCCAGTTGCCACTTGCGATTCGGAGCCGCAGAATCGCCCCACACTCTTGCGCCACGGCCTGCACGCCGCCCATAAAATGCACTCATCCTTTGAGCAGTTGTCAGCTCATCTACGCGCACAAACCCCTGATACGCAGGATTGGGCGGATGGAGGCGGACATCAAGTTGCAATAGATCTGTTGCTGCGGTTCACCGCCACCGATTGGGACGAACTTTCTCGGATGTGGCGGCTGAATGGCACAAGTTGGCGTACTTGCCTAGCGGAGATCATGATCCCGCAAAATGCGTCAGCTTCGAGCCTCCTGCTAGACATGACGTCTGATCAAGATATTGACGTATCGTTCGCAGCGCTGTGCAGCGTGGCTTTCTATTGCGGAGTGAATGCTAATTCCGAAGGCCCGTTTGTGGATCTAAGCATTTGTGTTCCAGCGTTCCTCCAAGCAGCCAGGGATCACCCGTTGTTGTTGAGCAATCTGGAACACATTAGCAATCATTGCGCCGCCTTATTTGGCCGGAGGTTCACCATGCTGGCCGCGCGACTAAGCCGAGATCACCGCTGACTCTAGCCGAATCGCTTCGCAGTAGGCTGACATATCACCGCCTGACATCGACAGGGTGTTTAGAAAGCCGGCGATCTTGAAGGCAAAAAGACGGGCGGGAACGTGACCGCTTTCGATCCGAAGCCGGCATAAAAAAAGGGGAACAATGAGCAATGCCATCGACGTCCAACTCTCACCTGACGAGCTTAGGTACGTAATCGCCTGCGGAGTCGCGCTTCTTCTGAATGTCCCGGAGGCTTCGCTTCCGACCTATAGTCATTTCAATAAGGCGCAGATCATCGAGTTCTCAGCGCGCATGCGCGCTCGCCTCGACGAGGCCGGATACGATATATGAACGTCCCGCTTTCGACCTAAAGCGGACAAGACGACGACGGAACAAATGGTTCGACGGGGGGAGCCTGTCGGATATCCGAGACAACTTTAATCAGCGCCTCAAACTAGACAACGGCGAGGATGTAGAGATGCGAAAGAAGGTCCTGGTGCTTTTCGGGGCGGTAACGCTGGTCTGGGCTGGCAGCCTTTGGATGGCTTTCTGGTCTGGATTCAGCTGCCATCTTTCCGTGGCCACGGTTGCCGCACATGGCGCGGATCGTGCTCGTCTTAAACAGAACGCATGGCTTCTTCAGAAGATTGAGGGTAGCGATATCGAGTCTGCGCGAGCTTCGCTCAGCGAGTCCGTGAAGCTCGATGATGAGCTGGTCAAGTTAGACAAGAAGATGCCCAAGTTCGGCCTGGCGGACATCACGCTGGCTGGGTTGACGAGCCCGAAGGAGCTCATGGGTCTTCTTAATACAGCCCGGGAATTGGATGACGCTCATGAACAACCCTGACCGTTGATGACGATCCGATCCAGTTCTTGGGCGGGCACGTTGAAAACCGCAAGGTCCGCTTTCGACCCAAAGCGGACCAAATAAAGGCGCTCCTAGGGATGGCCAAAATGAGACGAAATGTTGCCCATTGAGTGGATCGCCAAATACTCATGGCTATTCTTCATAGCCGTTAATTTCATGAATGTTCCTGCGATCAATCGGCGCGCAGACATACACATTCAGCAGGACCCCGCACTGGCGGTGGGCTACGCAAACCTTTTGCGCCGGTATCTGATCGTCTCGAATATTCCATGGCTTGCCATGGGCCTTGCATGCACGGTAGGTGGCGTTCCCTCGGTGTGGTCGTTCTTTCGACCTCGCGAAGGAAGTCCTTGGGTGTTGGCCTGGTTTGCTCTGGTCATTCTGTTGTGGATCCATGAAATTTTCTGGATCTTCCTAGGGGGAGGAGCGGCTGCGCTTGTCAGACATCCTGGCGCGTATCGAATGGCGCTCTCCAAAGAATGGCAGGTGAAAGCACTGGTCTTGCTGTGCATCGGCGGTGGCATAGCCGGAGTAGTTATGATGTGGAACTCCAGCGGCGGCTTTGTGCCACTCGGATAGTCCGCTTTCGACCCAAAGCGCACATGACGACGATGGCATGAATGGCTCCTCAGGAAGAGCCTGTCCGATGTCCGCAATGACTTTAATCGGCGCCTCAAGCTGGATAACGGCGAGGATGTAGAGATGCGAAAGAAGGTCCTGGTGCTTTTCGGGGCGGTAACGCTGGTCTGGGCTGGCAGCCTTTGGATGGCTTTCTGGTCTGGATTCAGCTGCCATCTTTCCGTGGCCACGGTTGCCGCCCATGGCGCGGATCGTGTACGCCTTAAAGAGGACAAGTGGCTTCTTCAGAAGATCGAGGATGGCGATATCGCGTCTGCGCGAGCTTCGCTCAGCGAGTCCGTGAGGCTTGATGGTGAGCTAGTCAAGATAAACCAGAAGATGCCCAAGTTCGGCCTGGTAGACATCACGTTGGCTGGGTTGACTAGCCCGAAGGAGCTCATGGGTCTTCTGAATACAGCGCGGGAACTGGAAGACGCTCATGAACGTCCCTGACTGCCGATGACGATCTGATCCAGCTCTTGGGCGGGGACGCGGAACACCGCAAGGTCCGCTTCCGACCCAATGCGGACACTTGGATGGCGGCATGGCACCATGCGCACATTGCTTCAGGATTCGGGGGATTCCGTGCGCGATAATTCGTCCAAACGAACTCAGTTCAACCTGCGAGCTTTGCTCGGGTTTGTCGCGATCTGCATCACGCTCGGATTCTTTGTTTCTTTCCGGTCACAAAACCTAGGTCGGGCCAGCGCGTATCTATATCTCGGTCTATACGGGCTCCTGGTTTTGAATGCCGCCGTCACCTGGGTGGTCACCGTTGATCAAGGGTTCCTTATTCGCCAGAAAGTCGGACAAGCATTGGTCGTCTGGCTCATTCCCGTCTTGGGCGGCTTGGTCATCGGCATTTTCATTTGGACTCAGCGCGCTTCAGCGCCGCCGACTGGGTACCCTGACGATCCCAACCGTGGGCCGAGGGATGTCTATCTGGGGTCTCATCCACCTGGGCCGCCGGGCGGATACTGAGTCAACCAGTCGCAAAGCTTTCCGCAAAAGTGCTTGCTCGCTTTCGACCAACCGGGACATCTCTGGACCGATAGGCTGATTTACTACTGAAGAAAGGCAACTGCGCCGCTTCAGGTTACGGGGAGAAGGAAATCATGCACCCGCTTGCGCAAAGCCGTCGTCTTTTTCTGCTGGGACTATCTTTGGCGTTGCTGGGCGATGCGTCTCTTGGTTACGCATTACCACCCCAACCAGCCTCACCTCAGGCGGATAACGCTCAAGACCTTGCAACGCGAAGAGCTTTCACGCATGCCGTTGAAGCGCAGCGCGCCGCTATCGACAGAGAAAATTCGACGACTTCGGGAGTTGCGTGGGCCGGCGACTATTACTTCGGCGATGGTACGGGCCAGAACGTATCCGTATCGTTCGCTCCCCTTTCCGGCGTTGCCGCCACATGGCAGGGATGCTTTGGTACCTACACAGCTAACAAGGGAATGGTGATTCCTCAAGCCGATGGCAGTCTGCTGCTGAAGTATGAGAAGCCCAACGATGAGAGGGCTTTCGGCTTCGCTGACCACGTAGTACCTGTCGCCTGGGGCGATCGCATGTACATGATCTCCGAGAACGAGCTTCCCGCGTTCGCCAGCGCAGTGAACTTGGGCGATGAGCCACGGAAAAGTGCCCAGGGCTTGTTTCTCATGCGCACGGGCGATGAACAGCGCAAGGCATACGGCATACCTATCCTGCCAGCCGCTCAGCAGTCGCTGATTCGCGAAGTGCCGTTGGAAGTCGGCGTGGTCTCAGTGAGTCGGCTTCACGATGACGATGCCGACAAGCTCGAATGCAGGTATCGGCTGGAACTGGATCACGGCGCTAACGACGGGCTGGTAGTAGGGATGAACCTTCTGGCAATCGGAACCTTCGCGGGAAATCGCATCACCCTGGAACAATCGACACCAACTCGTGCCGTTGGCACTATCAGGTTGTTCGGCGATGAATGCATCAAGCGGGATCGGCGGCCATCAACCAGGACGCGCTTTACATCAGGAGCTTACCCGGCGGTGTCGTCAAACGATAAACCCTGAGTGGATATCGGCCTCGCGTTCGACCTGATTTAGTACGGGCTGAAGTCGCAACCCAAAGCGGACCTCAGGGGCGCGGCGCGGGAGCGCAACCTATGGAAGTCTTGGAGCCACCATCAAGGGGAGTGATGGTCATGCAAAGTAAATTTGAGACTTACTACGTGCCGGCGCTCTACTCGACCGTTGGGATACTTCTGGCCTTAAACCTCTTAGGCCTGATGAGTGGCGTATGGATAACGCTTTTGCCAATCGCCATCCAGATATCAATCATCTTTTCGGTCTATACGCGCAAGACGTGGGCGTATCTTGTCGTCAGGGTCTGGGCGGCGATCTGCATTTTATCGGGTGCGGCGCTCTGGCTGGCCGTGCTTCTGCGGGGTGGTGAATTTTCACACTCCACCGGATATATGGTCTTACAGACGCTGGTTTTATTGCTGGGTGTCCTTTTCTTCAGGAGCGCCAAGGCGGTGCTTTCAGAGCGAGTCCACATGGATGCCGCGCCCAGCAGAGATATGCATCAGGAGGAGAGCTGATGTCCGCTTCCAACCCATAGCGGACACTTCCAATGGTTCATTTCTGTTCGGAGGCGATGCCTTTCATGGCCAAACAACTCGTTGCTTGTGACGCTAAATGCCGAGCGTGTCACGAGGCGTTTAGGCAGCCGGCAGTTATCGATTCCAGCTACGGGGAAATAGTCCTGGGCAATCCAGATGGGAGCTCATACGTTGTCGCCAGTGCGTTCGGCCCGTTTCCCGAACGGGTGAGAGATCTTCTTCCTTCTAACAAGCAGATCCACCTGTGGAAAGTCCTGGCAGCGCTGGCCGATCACGGCCCAAGCGGGCGCTACACGACGACCATGCATTGCTCTTACTGCCAAAGTGCGGATCTCGAATTTTGGAATGGAAGAGATGCAGGCGTGGCTTTGATGCCGGAGGCAACCTATTCGGAATTTGAGGCGCTGGACGACGAAGAGCTAGCGCGTCAGGTAGCGTTTTTTACTTGAACGAAGGGCTGCAATTCTTAGGTCCGCTTCCGAACCGAAGCGGATAAGAAAGGAGTAAGGAGATGGGCGAGAAAGGACCGGGAATTCAACTGGCTGTCAGAGCACTAAAGAACCTGGGAATCCACTTTGCGCTGGTTCTTGCATACCTCATTGTTTCTATGCTTGTGCCCTTCAGCAGTCTTATGGCTATCCTCTTATGGAATAGTGCGGCAGCGATGGTTTTTGCGTTCGCAACGACCCGCCTCGTTGGCCGATCGCCACTCTTCATCCCAAGCGTCGTACTCTTGGTTACGGTGGCCTTCCCGTTCGTCATCCTCTGCTTAATCGCCATGCCAATGCATCACTCTTGGCAGGCGTCTGCCAAGGCTGTGGCTATCAGCATGCTTACGCTCAATCCCTTTCATAGCCTGTATATGCTCATTCCAGCGGGCGTGGCTGTGGGGCTCGGTTATTTCTATAGGGATCGCCAGGACATCTCTTCTGGAGTCGTGGCGGAAAGTCGAGACCCGGTTCGGTGAGCCATCTTGCCTGGCCAGTTCAGATGTTCTGTAAAGTCCGCTTCCGACCCGAAGCGGACCTTACGGATTGACGACCTTCGCTGTCGTAAGGCGTCGCGGCGTTAGACCGGCGTGCGCCTCGGTTTTAGCGTGATCGAGATCGCATCCTTCGCTCGGCAGCCAGTCACTTCCGCATCACGTATGACCTCTAGCCCTGGATTGCTCTCGGGAACGAGGCTAGCTTCAATTTAGATGTGTCGCCTGATAAAGATCCATTGGAGCTGACGGTATGCGCAAAGTGATTGCCCTGGTTTCCCTCTGTTTGATGATTCCGCTGCTCGCCTGCGCACAGACGCCTACCGGTGAGCTTGCCCTGCCACCGCCGACGGCGCAGCGCTTTGCCATTGTGTCTTCCACAGCGAGGCATGGCACTTCCATGCGGTGGACCGCCGCCGATGGCACAAAGATGGGACGGGAAAGCGTACTTTTACGCGGCCTTACCACTGAAACGGATAGTGCGTCGCATGTGGGCAGTGACGGCATGTTCGATCGCGTTGTCGTTCATGGCCAGACGTCTTTTGGCGACGCTGCCGAAACATTCGCGATAAAAAGCGGCGTGGCCACGTGGAAGAGCGCGGTGGATAGCGGCTCGGCTGCTTACCATTCGCCCGCGGAATACCTCAGCTATGGCGGGCCGTTCGATGTGCAGGCCGACTTCATCGAGACTCTTCTCGCCAAACCTGACAAATCGCTGTCCATGTTGCCTAGCGGGCAAGCGCATGCTGAAACACTCACTAGTGTCTTCGTCGGCCAGGGTGCTTCGAAAAAGAAAGTGACCGCCTACGTCATCACTGGGGTCAACAATACGCCCTTCGCCATATGGGTCGACGAATCGAGCAAGGTGTTTGCCGAAATCGACTCACTGTCCTACATACCTGAGGGCTATGAGAGCGCGGTGCCCATGCTGCAAAAGGCGCAAGGCGATGCCTTGGCTTCACGTTCGCGCGACATAGCACGGAAGTTCCTTAAGAAGCCTGCAGGACCGGTCGCGTTTGTAAATGTACGCGCATTCGTCGATGGAAGCCGGTTCGTCGACGGTCAAACCGTTGTGGTGGAACATGGGCTCATCACGCAAGTCGGCCTGACTGGCAGCGTCAAGGTTCCCAAGCATGCGGATGTCATCGATGGGGCCGGTAAAACCTTGGTGCCAGGCCTGTGGGACGCTCATCAACACATCGGTGGCGATGCCGTCGGCCCGGAGCTGCTATCCCTGGGCATTACATCCATACGCGATCCTGGCAACGTCAATACCCTTACGCTATCGCGCATGGCCCGGCGAGCGAAGGGTGAGCTGCTGATCCCACATGTCTATCCGTCATCGTTGATCGATGGCAAGGGCCCTTTCACGGCGCAGCTGGGTAGTGTCGCCACCTCCCAGGAGCAGGCCATTGCTCTGGTGCGGCAAGCGAAAGCGGACGGCTTTGACGCGATCAAGATCTACGGTTCGTTCAATCCCGCATGGGTAAGCGCTACGACTGCCGAGGCGCACCGCCTGGGCCTGCATGTGCATGGGCACCTTCCCTTCGGGATGCGCCCCGCGCAAGCCATTGCTGACGGTTACGATGAGATTACCCACATCTTCTACGTGATCATGGAGGCCATGCCGGATTCGGTCGTATCGGCTACGGGTCTAACCCGCGTGCAAGGGACGGCACGTTATTCCAAGGATGTCGATCTTCATGCGGAGCCGATGAAATCGCTGGTCGCGACGATGGCGCAACGCAAGATCACCGTCGATCCCACGCTTTCCGTCGTCGAAGCTTTCTACGCCCGGGACAATGGCGACCTCTCGCCCGCGTACGCACCGTTTGCCGGCACCTTGCCCGCGAGCTTCGAGCGTGGTTTGCGCCAGGGCGGCCTGGCCGTTCCCGCCGGCCTTACACGTGCCGACTATCGCGCGAGTTTCGCCAAGCTGCAGAGCCTTGTGAGCGTCCTGCACGAAGCGGGAGTGCCCATCGTCGCGGGAACGGATGGTTATGGCATGGAACTGGTGCGTGAGCTCGAGCTCTACGTGGACGCCGGACTTTCGACCACCGAAGCGCTTGCGAGCGCGACCATTGTCCCGGCGCACCTGGTGGGCGCCGACAAACGTACAGGCTCCATCGACGTCGGCAAGACCGCCGATCTGCTGTTGGTCAACGGCAACCCGCAAGCCAACATCAGCGCACTGCGTCAGACCAAGCTGGTGATGATGGATGGCGTGTTGATGGATGCCGACGCCTTACGTGCGATTGGCGGCTTTTCCGGTGCGCCTGCAAACTAGAGGCGACGAGCGGGCCTCTATGGCCAGGTGATAGACCTATAGTGGAGTGTCCGCTTTCGACTCGAAGCGGACATTGCGCCACACCCAGATTTCTCCCACAGGGAGGACATGGAATGAGCCAGATTGGTCAATCTGACGTCGAAGCCTGGCTTCAAGGACATGAAGTTCGAACGCAGATCCACGGATGCGGCTTCTATTCGGTATTCGATACCGGCGGTGGCTGCTGACGTCCTGACCTTCATGCTGCCCAAGCAGGTCACACTCGAGGTCGCGCCGCGACAACTCCCATGAGCCACAAACAACCCACACCATCCCTCCACGGCTCCTGCCACTGCGGCGCAGTACGCCTCACGCTTCCAGCAGCGCCCGAAACAGCCACGAGTTGCAACTGCTCGCTCTGCCGCCGCACGGGAGGCATATGGGCTTACTACGAGCTCGGCTCAGTCTCCATCCAAGGCCACCCCGAGAACACGGAAACCTATGTCTGGGGCGATCGATCTTTGCGGAATGTGCGATGCAAGATCTGCGGCATCGCCACCCATTGGGAGCCGATGGAGCTCAAGCCAGGCGCTCGCCACGGCGTGAATCTGCGGAATTTTGAACCCGCGTTGCTGGCGTCGGTGGTTGTCAGGCATTTCGATGGGGCGGACACCTGGGAATTTCTGGATTGAGCATTGCTGCTTTTTTTGCACGACGCAGCAGAAATCCCTGGATCGCGCTTTTCTAGCAATGTGGCCAGGGGGAGCCGGATGAGGGTTCGGGCGGAGCGATGCGCATCACTCTTGCGCTCCGACCGTACCCTCACCCCAACCCCTCTCCCAGGGGGAGAGGGGCTCAGCCGCGGTGTACACCACCGCAGCAGCATTCCTCAACCTTCAAACTAGAACCCTTCTCCCTCCGGGAGAAGGTGGCGGCAGCCGGATGAGGGTTCGGCCGGAGCGATGCACATCACTCTTGCGCTCCGCCCGTACCCTCACCCCAACCCCTCTCCCAGTGGGAGAGGGGCTCAAGCATTAAGGCACCAACACCCAACTCACCTGCCCCACATCCGGCGGCAACGGCAGCCACGGCCCCCTCGCCGGATACCCGTACTCATACGCCGCACCATCCCGCATCCCAAACGAATGCATCGGCCCCGCCTGGCAAATCACATCGCGCTTCGGCAACACGCCAGTATTGAGATACCCAAACTCCGCCGCCGCCACGCACGCGTTGTCATCGAAAATCGCCCCATGCGTGGCCGCGTTGTCGATAAACACCATCGGCGCCGCATTCCCATTCCACAGTCGATCCACCAACGCCTCCCCATACGGCGTCGACGGATCGAACTCCCCCTGCACCATCAACCCGTGCACCTTCGTCCGCAGCTCCAGCAGCGGATCGATCGCCGGCGCCCACGGCCATCCTTGGCACTGGTCCTCCATGGTCGAAGCGCCCACCCCCAAAAATTTATGCGTGTCAGCAATCTTGCGCGCGGCGCTGCGGTGGTCGGTGGAACCGGAGTCGTTGCACTGCAGGGCGGCGCCCATCGGGTTGAAGCTGGGTAGCGCGCGCAGGTCGGCGTAAGTCATGGAGGCGATCTGTTCGGCGGTGGCGATATGGGCCGGGTCGCCGTCCAGTGCATCGGACATCGCGCTGAGCGAAGGCGCCACCATCAGGTCCCAGAAGATCCACATCGCCGTGCCATCCAGCGCGCCCAGCGCCTGGTCCGGCGTGACGCTGCCCATGCGGTGCTGCGAAGTGGCCTGGTAGATGCGCTGGAAAGTCGTCATCACCTGCTGCGGCGTGGTGCCCATGTGGAACTGGTCGTTGTGCCGCGCCATAAAAGGGATAAAGGCCTGCTGCAGATTGAGCTGGTCCATCGACATGCGCTGCAGCGCCTGCTGCTGCCAGTCCAGGTGCGACCAGTTCATATTGCTGTCGAGCACCACGCGCTCGAACTTGTCGGGAAACATGCGGCTGGCGTAAGCCATCAAGCCGGTGCCGCTGGACACGGCGAACAGGTCCGCGTGCTGGAAACCCAGAATGGCGCGCACCAGGTTCAAGTCGCGCACGTGGTTGGGCGTGGTGATGCCCTTGAGGAAAGCCCCGTGCTGCTGCAGGCACGCTCGCATCGAGCGGTTCCACCAATCCTGCTGCGCCTGCAGGCTGGCCGGCGTGGGGTTGCGGCTGTCGCCGTCCATGAAGTTCTCGGCGCCGCTGCGCGGGGCGTAGTCGCAACTCACCTGGGTGCCCAGGCCATCGGTCACGCCGCGCAGGTCCACGCCAACCACCAGGTGGTCAACCTGAAGTTGCGGTTGCCATTGCTCGAACATCTCCGCCATCGACGCACTGGAGTTATCCGGCCCGCCGCCGTTCACCAGCAGCAGGCGGGTATACGCCGGCGGGTTGAGCGGCCTGGAAATGCCGATGGTGATGTCGCCCTGGCTCGGGTCGGCCCAGTCCTGCGGCACGGTGACCAGCGCGCACTGGATGGTGCTGCCGTCGGTAAACAGCGAAGGCGGGCAAGCGCCCCAGCTCACCGGCTGCTGGTAGTACCGGGCGTAGGCCGGGTCGCTGCTGTGGTCGTCGATACCGTGCGCGCTGGCCAGCCCCGGGCACAGCACGCAACCGATCAGCACCGCCAGCTTGCGCACAGACAAGGTAAAACGCTTCATACCGATGCTTCCTCGATTAAGTCATGACATACCGGACACGTGCGCACCGCCGTGGCATCCGCTGCAGCCGCCGGCCTCTCTAAGACCAGGCGCAGGCAAATCGCGAGCGCACCGCGCCGCCGGGCCGTGGACCGGTGTCGTAAGTAGCGGTAAGTTGCGATTCCCCAGTTGGGCTGCCCGATGCGGGCGGTGGCGGCGGCGCGCCCGCGAGGGGCGTCCTGCCGGCCGTGGCATGATCATTCTTCACGGCGGGCGGGGTCGTAAATGACCGGTCGCGCGCTTTTTCGATATGACCACTTGCAGCCGCCGCGGAGCGCTTAAAGATGGCCAACAGGCGGCAGCACGACGAACCGATGTATGCCCAGTTCGCCGATGCCATCCGGCGGGACATCGACTCGGGCCGCTTCCAGCCGGGCGCCCGCCTGCCCGGCAGCCGCTCGATGGCCGTGGCCCTAGGGGTTTCCCGCACCGTGGTGCTGATGGCCTACGACCAGCTGGAAAGCGAGGGTTACCTGGAGTCGCGCTCGGGCAGCGGCACCTATGTGTGCGTGCGCGCCGCCGGCGTGTCCGCGGGCGGCGCGCCGGTGGAGGCACAGGTGGAAGCGCCGGCAGCGCCGCGGCTGTCGCGCCTGGCCCGGCGCGCCGCACTGCCTGCCGTGCCCGAGGCGGAAACGCCTGCCTTCGATGGCGACGTGATCGACCTTGCGCAGCCGCGCGTAAAGTCCGACCCGCGCAGCCTCAAGGCCTGGATGCAGAACCTGACGGCGCTGCTGCGCAGCCGCGATGCGCCGGACTTCCCCGAGCTGCAAGGCGCCATCGCCCTGCGCAAGGCCGTGGCCGGGTACTTGAGCGTGGAACGCGGCATCGAGGTCGCCCCTGACGACATCCTGATCGTCAGCGGCGCGCAGCAGGCCCGCGACCTGATCGCCCGCGTGCTGCTCGACGAAGGCGACGCCGTAGGCGTGGAGGAACCCTGCCACTGGAGCGTGCGCCACACCTACGAGGCGATGGGCGCGCGCATCGTGCCGTGCCAGGTGGGGCCGCAGGGCATGGATATCGAGTGGCATGCGGCGGCGCTGGATGGCGTGCGGCTGGTGAACGTGGCGCCGTCGTTCCAGTTTCCGACCGGCGTGGTGATGTCGGAGGAGCGGCGCAGGGCCCTGCTGCAATGGGCGTATGCGCACGATGCCTGCCTGGTGGAGGATGATTTCGATTGCGAGCATCGGTTTGGGGTGCGCACCTGCCCCACGCTGTGGTCGCTGGATCGCCATGGGCGGGTGATTCATGTGAGCAGCTTTGCGCGCTCGATGTTTCCGGCCTTGCAGCTGGGCTACATGCTGGTGCCGCGGGGGTTGCGGGAGCGGTTTCTGGCGGTGAAGTGGCTGGCGGACCGGGGGAGTATTTCGCTACAGCAGCATGTGCTGGCGATGTGTATCGGGAGTGGGCAGTACTTGAGGGATTTGCGGAGGATTGCGCATCGGTTGGCGCCGAGGCATCGAGCGTTAGCCGGGGTGTTGGAAGGGAAGCTTGGGGAGGATATGGAAGTGGTGGGCTCGGTGGCGGGGGGATCGTTGTTTTTGCGATTGCCGCGATTGGCCCGTGGTGCGACCGAGGCATTGGTGACAGAGGCATTTGCGCGTGGAGTGCGTATTCGTTCTGCGGAGCGCTTCCATCAAACTCGGCCTGAGCATGTGACATTAGTGCTTAGCTATGCCGGGGTATCGGAGGCTAACCTCAAGCGGGCCGGAGGTCGGCTCGCCGAGGCTTATATGAAGGTCAGGGGGATGCATGAAGTGCGATAAGTGCGATGCCCAGAGTTGGCACGTCACGGAGAAGCTCGGATCCATCGAAGCCTGGGAGTGCGATCAATGCGGCAATCAGATTTCCGTCCATGTGAACGATCCGAGCATCGGGGATTCCGTCTCCAAAGACTTCCTTCATACGCCCGAACTGAAAGGCGCCTGGTTGACGAAGCCATCCAAAGAAATGGTGCAGCGAGCAGAAGCTCTATTGCCAATGATCGAGCGGCTTTCTCCCACGCAACATCTCCGGCGCTATGTCGATAAGGCCAGCTTCTCGCTCGGCCAGATCAACGCCGCCGAACAGTATGAGTTGGCGCTTGAGCTTGGCGATATAGGAATAGGTATCTTGGATTCCAAGACCCATCCATAGCCGCAAAGAAACAACACAACTTCCGAAGAGTGCGGAGTCAAGGAGCAAGCCGCTATGCGAGTAAGAAATCCCTTCCTGTTGCTTCTAATCTTTACTCTCGGCGTCACAGCCAGGGCCACACCCGCAGAACATTGGGTGATCCTTCCCCCTGACCAGGCCAAGGCCACGCTCCTTCCCGCAGCTAACACCGGAATCTCAGCAAAAAATAGTTAACATCATCCTCGATAATGAGAATGGCCCTGACGCCGGTAGCGATCAAGGAAAAAAGGCTCAGCACCAGCGACGTAATTGGCTCGACGCCATCAAGGGTCTCGGCAACTTTCAGGCGGACGAAGCATATAGGCAGCTCACAGAGGTTATGGGGCCAATTCGTGAATACCCAGATTTCTTGTCGTATCACTCGACCTTGTATGGCCCCGGCCCGAGCCCCTACTCGGAAGATGAGCTTGTCTCTTTCGCCGAGAACAAAACGCTTATTCAACGTGTCGAGTTGTTCGCCCCACCCAAAGATGAGCGCCGCGGATCCCGAAAGAGCCTAATCGACGCTATCAGCAACGCCATCCAGGCTCACCCGACCAAGTTCCTATGGACTTTAGACTCAGGCGTTGCCATGAATCGCCGCACTCAGTACGGAGTGCTTAACGGCTACGCTAAGTTTCTCGATTCCACAAAGGATAGCGGCAAGCTCTCCTGTCTTCGAGAAATCTTAGACTTCTACCTACCTTATGCCGCATCAGTTGTCAGCTCCGAGGCCTTTTGGCAGGAGCATGTTGAGGAGTCGGATGATTTCGAGCCAAACAAAAACTGGATTCCTCGCGTGGTTGTTGACGCGGCAAAGATGCTTGTTGCCAACGACAAAATTGAGCTAGGTGATGAGGATTTCAAGCATGTTTACGATGCGATCCTTGCCATTAAAGGCCACGCAACGGGCATAGAACCCTCCGATGACCCTATGACTTCCGCAATTAACAATTCGCGCGGGATTGCGGTGGAGGCGTTCCTGCAATTCGTTCTGCGGCGATGTCGAGATGCGGACAAGTCAGCAATCGGCCACACAGAAGAATGGGGTGAGCTGCAAGAATTAGTTGAAGCTGAGCTTGCCGGATGTGTAAATGGGAAGGCTCTAGAGTCATCTACCCTTTATGCGTGCTATCTCGCTCAGCTTCAGTATGCCGACGCGCGATGGGTGGAAATCAACATCGCCAAAATATTTCCGTTCGATCATCTTGCGAACGTATTGGCGGCCCTGGCTGGACTATCATTTGCGAACACGACGCCTCATGTCTACGCTGCACTTAGCAACGCAAACATACCTTTCCAAGCGTTGGCTTTGGATGATTTAGTGGGAAGCGCACGAGAGCGGCTTATTAAACGCGTGGCGCTAGCCTACATATGGGGTAACGAGACATTGGACTCGCCAGTTGTCGACGCGATGTTTTCGGATGCCAGGATTGATGACTTGCTGGAACTCGCCAAAACTATCGGGCGATGGTCTGATGAGAAGCTGAGTAAGGAACAAATCGTAAGAGCGAAAACTCTTGCCAGTGCTCTCGTAGGATTTGGTATTCAAGAGCCTTCGAGACGAAGGGTGCTACTCTCAACCGCTTCCCGCTTCATTGGATTTGCAATAGGACCTACGGATGCGGATATGTCTTGGCTATTGTCCGTTGCGCCATATGCGCAAGATTCCCATGAAAGTGATCACTTTCTTGAAGCACTAAACAGGATCGTGCCTGAAGACGCGGAAAAATCCTTTCAGCTCCTTTGCGCGTTCATGAGCAACTACGTCCCTGGTTACGACTATCGTGACCGCCTGCAGGCGCTCATTCGTAAGCTTGATTCCGCAGGCTTTCATACTCAGATCATTCCTATCGTCAATAAGTTGGTTATGTCAGGCGGCGGTCCAAAGTGGGTCGAGCTTTACAAGGAATTGGGTGGGAAAGCTCTACCATCTGACCCCCTGGAGGAGTAACCCTCCTCCAAAACGCTAAATCGCACGTGAGCCACGGTAAAAGAGCTCCCCATCCAACCTCGCCTCTCCTGTAATGACTAGCTCCTTGCTCCTCCATTTTCTTCAAAGCGGCGTAAGACAATCTAGGACGCACTCCTCGGACACAATGCTAATTGAGTCCGGTCGCTTTCCCCGCATCGCGACCGCCTCCTCGATCTTTCGCCCGTGGGAGGAATGCATCCAATCGCGTGACCCAAATGTTCCAATAACAAGGTAGCGGGTGCTCTGCGTGACCGACTTCTTCACGTAGCCGCCCTCCATCGAAATGAACGACTCCATCTTAAATTTCGGGCCAATCGCGAACTCCCCCGTTAGAACGAAATCGCTCCGAGGAAATTGGATCACCGGCGATGGATTATCGAAGGGCGACCAGGTAGCCATGCTTGCGCTGGCGCCCCAGTGCTCTCCCCCTACGACCGAATGTAGCTTCTCTAAGAGATCTTTTTGCTCTTCCTGGTCGAACAAACCATCTGAAAGAGCCGCCTCGACACGTCCATAGAGGACATTAAATGGAAAGCTGTCACTGAACTCTCGATGCCGGTGCAGCCAATCTAATAGGAACTCGGCTTCGGATTGGTTGACCTCGCCATCCGCGAGAATTCCTCTGCAAATACCTATTAACTCATCAACGCCCCGATCGAGCCGACGCCGAAACGTAATTGCCGGTGACGGTGCATTATTGCCGCCCGTGGTCCCCATATTGCCCTCCCCCTTTTGGCAGTGGCCGCAATGTGGCTAAAAGAAGGGACGGATGCAAGTGAACGGCTGTAAGGCATGGGTAGCTTTCGGCTGTCCATGGGAGGCGACGTACTCCTCCGTCTAGTTCGAGCTCCCCTCGGACCTAGCAATTGCCCCAAATGCGGCGACAAATGCACCCTGATCTCTAAGAATCTTCTGTATTAGTCTTAAGAAAAATTCTTAGGGAAATATGGAATGGCAAGGACGAGCGGCCACGGCAACCCCAGCTGGACCAGGGACGAAACCATC
The DNA here is from genome assembly GCF_018599165.1 of Dyella sp. LX-66. Classification (NCBI taxonomy): domain Bacteria; kingdom Pseudomonadati; phylum Pseudomonadota; class Gammaproteobacteria; order Lysobacterales; family Rhodanobacteraceae; genus Dyella; species Dyella sp. LX-66. Next base: position 159,235 of record NZ_JAHFVJ010000010.1, on the reverse strand, counting down.
CTAGCCCTCGATCTCTACTTCGACTGCGACGGAAAAATCCCCTCAGGCGGCGACCAACGCGTAGCCGCCCTCTCCGAACTCCTACGCCAACTCCCCTACCACTCCGAAGCGTCGAAGCGGGATTCCTTCCGCAACGGCGACGGCGTTGCCTTCAAACTCCAAAACCTCCGCCAAGTCGCCACCGGCTACGGCCTAGGCAACGTCTCCCAAATGGACCGGAAGATATGGAGCGAACTCGGCTCCCGCCCGGAGGCGGTGAAGCAAATGGCCGAAGTCATCCGAGCCAACATCGCCGCGGCCCAAACCATGCCTTCGCAAGAGGCAGAAGAAGACGAGGAGTTTTTCGAAGGGCGCGTTGCGACCATCGTGCACAGGCGGCGCGAACGAAGCCGGGGACTACGCCCGCAGCTTATCGAGGCGCGACGCACTGCCGGCGGCCTTGCCTGTGAGGTGTGCGGATCAACAGGCCCAGCTGGCTCTGATGCACTCGCCGAAGCCATATTCGAAGCTCACCACATCATCCCCCTATCCGCCGCATCCGAGCGCAAGACTCGCCTAGCCGACATGGCCCTACTCTGCGCCAACTGCCACAAACTCATACACCGCCTAATCGCTTCCGAAAAACGCTGGATAAAACCCGACGAAGCCAAAGCACTTTTAGGTTTCGCGCTAAAAGAGGACGGGGGTTAATTCGCTCCCGCCCTCTTGAAGTTACTAAGGGGACCACCCCGCTACGACGCCACCACCGGAAGCTCCTCGTCCTCCCGCACCTGCTCCCACTGCATCCTCAAATGCGCCAACGCCGCACACCGCATCCCCATATCAATAAACACCCCAATCCCCTCCAACATCACCGGCACCCGCTGCGCATCCACAATCCCCCTCTCATGCACCAACTCCGCCAGCACCTGGATGGAGCAATACGCGTACTGCAACCACTCCGTCGCATCGTTCAACAACGCATCCGGCCCCGCCTCCGGATCCGTGTAATAAGCAGCGTGCCGCACGATCCACGCTTCACCGAGAACACTGTTCATAAGCAACTCCTTGCTAAGCACCGCACCCCGCTCCGAGAACGGCACGCCGCCGGACAGCACGGCGTGCCGCGACCATACGGACTCGGGTTTCACCGGCAACTCAAAACGTGAGCCCCGGGCGGCTTGATTGAGGAAGTAGATGACGGGTTCAACAGCTTCCGCCGTTGCGCAAGGCAACGCGCCGGGTTTCACGGCTAGGAATCCTTCCTGCGAAAACTCTTAAGTCCCGTCTCGTCAACCGTGTCCGCGTGTTGCTCGGACAACCCGGATGGGCGGTGAAGCTGCCGCCGTGGGAATCGGCGGGCGAAGAAGTACCGTATGATCTGGCTTAGCCATGATCAACTCCTAAGACAGTTGGTGATGGTTAGCGGGTCAGGGGTGTTCGAGCACCCTTGGCCCGCGCTCTCACAGCATTGCTGCCATGGTTGCCCGCGACGCGCTTCGAGTCACTCCGCGGGCAACACAACCAAACTATCAAAACGACTTCGGTGTGTCTGTAGGAACACCGCGCGATGCAAGCATGCGCGGCGCTTTTCGGACACATCCGATGGCAAATGCGTAAACACTGCGCAACGCAGCGTCAAAGCTCCTCGATCACCTTCAGAATCTTCTGATACTGCTCCAGCTGATCGGGCGACTTGATCATGTGGATCAGCACCGCCGCCGTCGCCGCCTGCCGGATCGCCGCCGTGCCGCTCTCCTCCGTCACCTTCTGGAACGCGTGCAAGGTGCTGGCCACCGTGCCCATCAACTCCAGCGCCGCGTGGCACCACGGCTCGGCGTTATCGATGCCATGTGCATTCGGCGACACGCTCAACTGCGTGACCGGCGCGGAGACATCGTGCACGGCAGCCGCGGTCGCGACAGGCGACGGCTCCAGCGGATGCTGCGTCGCCTCGCCGGCGCTCGCCGTATCGATCGAATAGATCTGCATCACGCCCTGCGTCGTCGCCGCCTGCGCCAGCATGTTCTGTTGCTGCTGGCTGTTGACGGCGTTATACGCGGCCAGGCTCAGCGCAGATGCCGTGGCCTGATAAAGATTGCCAAGCGCCACGGCCGCCGCATTGCCGAGAACAACGGCATTAGCGGCAGGGCGGGGATTGGTCTGCGCAATGGAATCGGTGATTTGAGAATTGATCTCGGTCGTCGTCGACATATAAGCCCCCTGCTGAGTGATGTGCCTGATGGCGCTTTATCGCGTTAGCGCACCAGGTCCGTCTTCCTGTGTCGTGCCGGTTTCCATGTTTCCGGCCCGCATAGCATCGCCGCAGTTACGCGCTGCATACAGTGCCTTGGAGGGGGGCGCTCGCCGTGGCATGACAGGTAAATGCCAAAAGCGCTTTTCAGCCAATGCCATAGCTCCACCTCCGGACGCATTTTCTTGCGCTCCAAAAGACACATTCCACCCGACACAAAAAGCGCGGACCATCGCCGCTACGGTTTTTTTCGCCAATCGCCAGCCATCCATCGCCAGGGAGAACACCACATGCAGACACGCATCCAGGGCACCGTCATGCCCGTACTGGAAGTACAGCTCGCGCCGGAAGAAAGCATCTTTGCCGAGAGCGGCGAGCTTTCCTGGATGACCTCATCGATCCAGATGAGCACCCACACCCAGATGGGCGGCGGCGGCGGCCTGTTCGGCGCGCTCAAGCGCGTGGTCGGCGGCGGCAGCCTGTTCATGACCGAATACCGCGCGGTGCGCACCACCGGCGAAGTCGCGTTCGCCACCAAGGTGCCGGGCCATATCGTGCCGGTGACGGTGGGCCCGGGTAATGAATACATGGTGCACCGGCATGGCTTTATCTGCGCCACGCCGCAGGTGACTATCGGCGTGGGTTTTCAGCAGTCGCTGGGCGCGGGCATTTTCGGCGGCAGCGGTTTTGTGCTGCAGAAAGTCGCCGGTAATGGCACGGCGTGGCTGGAGCTCTCCGGCGAATTGATCCGCAAAGACCTTGCGCCCGGCGAAACCCTGCGCGTGCACCCGGGGCATGTCGGCGCGTTCCAGTCTTCGGTGAGCTTTCAGATCACCACGGTGCCGGGTATCAAGAATGCGTTGTTCGGCGGCGACGGATTGTTTCTCGCGGTGCTGACCGGGCCGGGTTCCGTGTGGCTGCAGACGTTGCCCATTTCGCGACTGGCGCATCAGATGGCGGAGTATCTGCCGCGCGGGGAAGGCGGTGGTGGGCGGGCCACGCTCGGTGGCGGCTTGGTGGGTGGCATCGTGGGGTCGCTGTTGAGTGGCGACGACCGGTGATCTGAAGCCCCAGGCAGGGCGGGATATCTCTCGCCCTTGTTTGTCGATGGCGCTTCGGCGCCGCGAAACGCTGCGAGGGACGCATGGCGGATATCGGACAGACGGTGTGGAACTACGGCATGGTGGTCGTTGCCGTGGCCTTCATGGGCAAAGTCATTAATGCGTTGCGGACGGGGACGATCCGGATGCCAGGCTGGAATCGGGGGCCTGAGCATGACTACCGGCGTGCGGTGGAGACGAAGGCGTTCTATCGCACGGTGATTGGGTTTGGGCTTGTGGCGATATTTGCGGGGTGTATGGCGTGGGTGGGGTTTCACTATCTGGGGACGGTGGGCAGGTAACACCTCATTAGATCGGCATAACTGCACCCATCCCCTTTAGCTCCCTGACAAAGCCCGTCACCTCTCATTCCCGTCACCCCAGCTTTCGCTGGGATGACGGAGGTTCTGTCGGGTGCTGTAGGTGCTGTGGGTGCTACTGCAAAGCAGCTCGGAGACTTGCCGCCAACTGCATCCGCTCCTCGATGGCATAGGGCACCTTCCGCCCCCCATACAACCCATCATTCGAGTAGCGCGGAAACACATGCAGGTGGTAATGCCACACATCCTGATTGCCAGCCGGGCCATTGTGCTGGCGTGTGGAGATGCCTTCGCATCCGAAAGCGTTCCGCATGGCAAGCGCCAGGCGACGTGTGGCACGAAAGAAGTCGCTGCCCAGCTCGTCCGGCATATCCAGCACGTTCTCGTAGTGGCCCCGCGGCACCACCAGGCAGTTGCCTTTAATGCCGGCGTAGTGATGTGTGGGAACCAGGGCGAACACGTTGGCATCCACCAGCACAACGGCCGATTCCGGCGCAGGCGATGGAAGCGTGTCGGCAATACCGCAGAACGGACAGGCGTATCCGGGTGGCGCATGCTTCATAAGGCCTGACCGCTCATAGACACCCGTGGCAGGGCGAGCTCGGGATTCTGTGTTGCGCTCCAGCTACACGTCAATCGAAAAACATTACCCCCGCGTGAAGTGTCATTGATGCCCACCGATCACCACCGTGATTCGGTTCGCGCGCCTACCCGCCAGCCTGGCACCCCTCCTAGCATCGGCGCGAATCAGGGCGTTACCCGGCCCCGCCTTGCCAAGCACGCAAGCCAATACGGGCCATGACTCCAGCTTCCTGGGGCTTCGTTTCACTGTCGTATCAAGGGGTAATTTATGCGCCTTTCCACTATCGCCATGGCTTGCCTGCTGGGCTTGTCCGTCAATGCTGCGGCCGCGGACGTCAAATCCATTTCGCGGCTCGCCGCCGGGCCGGACGGCGTGCTTTTCGTTGCCGACTGGAAAGCGGCGGAAGTGCATGCGATCAAGCTTGCACCGGCCACCCGCCAACCCGCGGGTGCGGTGTTCAACGTGCTCGATCTGGAGAAGCTGCTGTCCGACCAGGTGGGTGGCGCCAGGGTCATGGTCGAAGATATGGTCGCGCGGCCCGGCACCGGGGAAGTCTATGTCGCGGTGAGCTACGGCGCCGACAAGACGCCCGCCCTGTTCGCCGTGACCAGCGACAAGAAGGCGCGCCGTGTCGACCTTAAAGCTTCGCAAGGCACCTCGGTGGCGCTGCGCGACGCGCCCACCGGCAACGAGAAGTTCTGGAAGGAGATGCCCGAGCGCAGCTTCACCGTCACCGACATGAAGTGGCATGACGGCGAGCTTTTCGTGGCGGGGCTTTCCAACCAGGATTTCGCTTCGACGCTGCGGCGCATTCATTATCCCTTCGACGCCAAGCAGTCGATCACTTCCGTCGAGATTTTCCACGGCGGACACAACATGATCGAAACGCGCGCGCCGATCCGCGCCATGAGTTTCGCCAAGCTCGGCGGCAAGCCGTATCTCGTGGCGGCCTATACGTGCACGCCGCTGGTGATCATCCCTCTCGACGATCTGAAGGACGGCGCGCATATCCGCGGCAAGACCGTCGGCGAGCTCGGCTACGGCAATACGCCGGCCGATATGGTCGCCTACTCGCAGACCGAGCAGGGCAAGACCCGCGAGTACCTGATGCTGGTGAACTACAACCGCGTGTCGAACGTCATCCCGGTGTCGGAGCTGGATGCGGCGCGCATGGGGCCGGGCATCGAGAAGCAGGTGCCGTTCGGCCAGATCGCGGGGCTTAATGTGGCGCAGGCGCCGCTGGCCGGTGTGATGCGGCTGGATAACCTGGACGACAAGTCGTTCATCATGGTTCGCCGCGATCTGCAGCACGACGAATTGCAGCTGGTGTCGATGGGCAAGGACCTGAGCTTCCGCCTGTCGGACCATATCTCCGAGTACGCCTTTCCGAACTTCAGCTTCAAGGGGAATGCATTCCAGGAGAAGTACATCAAGCCGAGGCAGGACATGCTGCTGAAGGACGAGGGCTTTCCCGACCTGATCAAGGCGTCGGATTAAAGCCATGCGCTGGCGATTGCTGATCGGCGGCATGGTGTTTGCCGCCGCCCTGCCCGCCGCGCAAGCGGCGCAGCCGGCGCCGGAGGTTGTCGCCGTGCAGCCTTCCGGCGCCGCGGTGCCCGCCAATCTGTTGCGGTTGTCGGTGGTGTTTGCCGCTCCGATCGAAGGCGAGGTGTTGCCGCGGATCGCGCTTTCGCGTGCTGACGGGCGTTTACTGCAGGAGCCGTTTCTGCAGCAGGAACTGTGGTCGCCCGATGGAAAGGTGCTGACCTTGCTGTTCCATCCCGGCCGCGTAAAAACCGGCCTGATCGCGCGGGAGCAGCAGGGGCCGATCCTGAGCGAGGGAGAGGATGTCGTGCTTAGCTTCGATGGGCGCCCCATCAAGCGGTGGCATATCGGTCCCGTGGATGGAAACGGCCCGGTCGCTTCGGCGTGGAAGCTCTCGTCGGTGCGGCCCGGTACGCGGGAGCCGTTTGTCGTCAGCCTCGATGGCCCCATCGATGGCCGGGACGCCGGTTATCTGGCTGTCGTCGATGCCGGCGATCACTTGGTCGAGGGCGAGCGGCAACTGCGAGATGGCGAAACGACGTGGACGTTTACGCCGGACTCGGCGTGGAAGGCGGGGGATTATCGACTGATGGTGCACGGCATGCTGGAGGATCCCTCCGGCAATCGGCTCGATGGGCATTTTGAAACGTCCATCGATGCGCCGCAGCCGCCGGCGGCCGATATCGCCATTGCTTTCAAAGTAAGCCAGCGCGGCAGCTTGTAGCGCGCTGGAACAACGGGATAGTCGCCGCCTTCAGCATGGTGACAAAAACTGTCCCACCCCCACTCTAGATTGGGCCTCATCCACCACCGAGGCCCCATCATGAGCAACACCGCCAACGACATCGCCCGCCGCTACGTCGACGCCATGGCCAGCAAGGACGTCGACACCATTCTCTCGATCTCCTCCGACCATATCGTCTGCACCTCCCCGCTCGGCCAGATCACCGGCATCGACAAGTTCCGCGGCTTCCAGGAAGGCTTTGCGCGGATGATCGTCAACCTGACCGCGCTCGCCGTCTTCGGTGACGAGGGTCAGGCCGTGGTGGTCTATGACGTGGAAACCCATCCGGTCGCCCGCGCCCTGGTCGCCGAGTACCTCATCATCGAAGACGGCAAGATCGCCGCGACCGACGTCATCTACGACGCCACGCCCTTTGCCGCCTACGCCGCCGGCGCCAAGCAGCACTGACGGCGGCAGCGCTTTCATGAAACGCATTCAGTACAGCCAGTACGGCGGCCCGGACGTCATGACGCTGGCGCGTGTCGACCTGCCGGAGCCTGGGCATGGCGAGGTCGCCGTGAAAGTCAGGTTCGCCGCCATCAATCCCGTCGATTGGAAAGTGCGCCACGGCCAGCTCCGGATGCTTACCGGCAAAGCCTTTCCCCGTGCCATGGGCAGCGACTTCGCGGGCACCGTGTTTGCGGTAGGGCCTGGCGTGAGCCGGTTCAAACCGGGCGATGCCGTTTTCGGACTGACGCGGCTCAAGGAAAGCGGCGCATTCGGCGAAGCGGTGATCGCTCAAGAAGCCTTGCTGGCGAAAAAGCCCGACCACCTCGCCTTCGAAGATGCCGCTTGCCTGGCGACACCCGGCATTACGGCGTGGAATGGCCTGGTCGATAAAACCACGCTGCGTCGCGACAGCCGCATTTTCATCAATGGCTGCACGGGCGCCGTGGGTGCCGCCGCGGTCCAGCTGGCCCGCAGCTTTGGCGCGCAGGTTCACGGCAGCACCAGCGCGCAGGCCATGGCGAGGGCGCGATCGTTGGGCGTCGAGGTGGTCTACGACTACCGCACTACCGACCTCTCGACACTCAGCGACCGGTACGACGTGGTCTACGACACCGCGGCCACGATGGATTCCGGCACCGGGCTCGGCATGCTGGAAGGCAACGGCGTGTTCCTCGACATCGACCCCACGCCGGGCAAGTTCATGCGAGCGCTGTTCAACCGGCGCTTCAAACCCATCGTCTGCACGCCGCGCGCCGATATTCTCGACAGCCTCGCCGCCGCTGCCGCCCAGGGCTGGCTGCGCCTGCCGGTGGCTCGCATCGTGCCGCTGGACAAGGCCATCGGTTTGATCGCCGCCCTGGAGACCGGTACTAGACTGGACGGCAAGGGCCTCGTCGCAATGGACTGACCATGTCGCGCAGCCATCGACTGTTCGAATTGATGCAGGTGCTGCGCCGGCACCGCGGCACGGTGTCCGGCGAAACGCTGGCGCGCGAAGCGGGCGTTTCGCTGCGCACCATCCGGCGCGACATTGCCACGCTGCAGGCCATGGGCGCGGATATCGATGGCGCACCGGGCGTGGGTTATGTGCTGCGGCCTGGCTTCATTCTTCCTCCGCTGTCGTTTACGCAGGAGGAGCTGCAGGCGCTGGTTGCCGGCATGCAATGGGTCAGCCGGCAGACGGACGATGCGCTTGCACTGGCCGCTCAAAATGCTCTGGGCAAGATCAACGGCGTGCTTCCGCCGGAGCTGCGGCGCGCGCTCGACGACGATGCGCTCTACATAGGAAAGAAGAAAGAGGACGTCTCGCCCGTGGACCTTGCCCAGGTCCGGCGCGCCATGCGCGAACAGCGCAAGATGCGCATCGGCTACAAGGGCGAAGGCGGCGGCGACACGCAGAGGATTATCTGGCCCATCCTGCTGGGCTTCGTGGAGACCAAACGGTTTATCGCCGCATGGTGCGAGCTGCGGGGGGATTTTCGGCTGTTCCGGACGGACCGCATGACGAGTGCGGCGGTGCTGGACGATCGCTACCTTGGGAATCGCCGTCTTCTCGTCAAGGAGTGGCGGGCCAAGGTAAGGAAGGACGGGAGCGATTGAAGCGGGATAACCGCACCCGTGCCCCTCAGGTCTATTTCAGCGCATCGATGTCGTGCGCAAACTTCTGCAGCAGGCGAACCAGTTCATCCATTTCGCCCTGCTCCCAGTCCGCAAAAAGCGCACGGCCGAAACGCTCTCTTGCCGCGTCCAGGGCATCCGTCATGACTTTGCCTTTCGGCGTGACGCTGGCTTCGGTGACCCGGCGGTCGGTCGCGCCGGCCTGGCGGTCGACCAGCCCCAGCGTTTCCAGCTTGGCCACCTGCTTGCTCACCGTCGAATAGTCGCGCCCTACCCGCCCCGCCAGTTCGCCCACCGCGATCGGCCCCAGGCGCTCGACCAGCACCAGCAGCGGAAACAGGGCGCGGTCCAGCGATATGCCGGCCTCCTGGATCATCGCCTCGTCGCGGTCGGGCCGGTTGAACACGCCGATGATGGTGATCAGCGCGCCGTGCAGGGTTCGCAGCTGACTCGATATATGTGCATCTTGCACATTCTTTTTGCTTGGCATATGCTCGCTCCAGTTATGTGCACTTTACACATATTGGAGGGATCATGACCAGTCATTCGAAGGTCGACGTACTGATTTGCGGCGCTGGCGCCGCCGGACTCACCCTGGCCATCGAGCTGGCGCGGCGGGGCATCGCCTTCCGCCTGGTGGAAAAGATGGACAGCCCTTTCCACGGTTCGCGCGGCAAGGGCATACAGCCGCGCACGCTTGAGGTCTTCGAGGACCTGGGCGTGGTGGAGCGGATCATCGCGGCCGGCGGCCTTTATCCGGCCGTGCGCGAATACCGCAGCGACGGCAGCTATACCGAATCGGAGGTGGTCGAGCGCGCGGATCCGACGCCCGCCGAGCCTTATGCGTTGCCGCAGATGCTTCCTCAGTACCTCACCGAGGCCATCCTCCGCGATCGGCTGTGCGAGCTGGGCCACGCTCCGGAATTCGGCTGCGAGCTGATCGATTTCAGCCAGGACCAAGCCGGCGTTGTGGCGCGTCTGCGCAAGCTTGGCAACGATGAGGTGGTGCACGCGCAGTACCTGGTGGGTGCGGATGGCGGACGGAGCTTCGTGCGTAAAGCACTGGGCATCGACTTTCCCGGCAAGACGCTGGGTGCGCGCGCCGTCGTGGCGGATGTCACCCTGGACGGCTTGTCACGCGACGCGTGGCATCGCTTCAACGATGGCTCGATGGAACGGCAAATGGCGATCTGTCCGCTGGCGGGCACGGAGCTGTTTCAGATCCAGGCGCCGATACCGGTGGAAGGCGAGGTCGATCTCTCCGCCGCCGGGCTTACCGCCATGCTGCACGATCGATCCGGGCGTAGCGACTTGCTGGTGAAGTCCGTTTCGTGGGCGTCGGCCTATCAGATGAATGCGCGGCTGGCCGATCGGTATCGCGTGCAGCAGGTGTTTCTGATGGGCGATGCGGCGCATATCCATCCGCCGACGGGTGGGCAGGGCCTCAATACGAGCATCCAGGATGCTTACAACCTTGGATGGAAGCTGGCCGCCGTGCTGCGCGGTGCAGAAGATGCGTTGCTCGATACCTACGAGCAGGAGCGTCGCCCTGTCGCTGCGGAGGTGCTTGGGCTTTCCACGCAGTTGCTTGCCGCGGCGAAGCAGGGGGATATGCGGCGTGGGCGCAATGTGCGGCAGTTGGATCTTGGTTATGCGAATTCGGCGCTTGCGCTGGAAATGCCGGAGCGTCGGCATGGTCCTTTCGCTGGAGACCGCGCTGCCGATGCGCCGATGCGTGGTGTCAGCGGCCAAGCGGTGCGGCTATTCGATTTGCTTAAAGGTACGCATTGGACGTTGCTGGGTTATGAGGCTGATCGTGCTTGTGTAGCTGCGCGGGCGGGGCTTCGTATCCACACCATCGGTGAAGGCGGGGAGCTTGTCGATGATCGGGGTCATTTCCGGGCGGGCTATGCGGTGTCGGCGGGGGAGTGGGTGTTGGTGCGGCCGGATGGGTATATCGCGGCTATCGTTGGCACGGAACAACTCGGGGCGATGGAAGTCTTTTTTCAGTACGCCGAGCGTTGCATGCCTGGGGCATAAAACCGATGGGTTGATGCAGGCGGGCCATGGGTCGGGGGCGGACGAGCGCATGTTCCGAAACGTCGGTAGTTATTCCAAAACTACCGACAATATGGAACACACCTGGCATGACCCATCCGGCAACCACTGGCAAAGGGTGGCAAAGGGGACGAGAGCAATTAAGCGGTGATAACTACACCCGCCCCCTTTAAACCACCGGAAATGCTCAGGCGACCCGAGCAGCCAACCGCCGCTGCAGATGTCGCGCGAAACGCTCCGCCGCCTCCGGCTGCGTCCCAAGGTGCAGGAACGGCTCGATCATTTCCAGCTCCATCAGCAGGAAGCTGCCCTTGCAGATCACGCCATCGACGCGTGCATAAGCACTATCGGCATGGCCGAGCGCCGCCGCGGCGGAAAGGGCGCGCTTGGCGCTGGCGATCAGTGCCGGATCGGGATCGACGGCGTCGGCTGTCCCTCCGAAATCCGACTGCACCCGGTAATCGCCGGCCGCCGCCCGCTTGATCACGGCGTGGCTGTACTCGCCGCCAAAGAACAGCAGAGACCATTCGCCGTCGCTGACCACTTCAGGCACGAAGGGCTGCAACAGATACTCGAATTCCCTCGGCAGTTGCGCCACGACCTGCTCGAACGCGGGATCGCCAACGACGCCGCGCGCCGTATACCAGGCCGTACCGCTGACCGTCGGCTTGACCACCACTTCCTGGCCCGACATCCGCGCCAGCGTCTGCCGCAGCTCGGTTCCCGATGCCATGGTCGTGGGGATGATGTCGACGCCCTGCGCGGCCAATTCCGGCAGATAGCGCTTGTCGCTGTTCCAGCGCAGCAGGGCTTTATCGTTGATGGTTGGAATGGGCAGGCGATCCAGCCATTCGACAAACGCGGCGTAGTGCTTGAAGTAATCCCAGGTGGAACGCATCAGCACCGCGTCGTACCGCGACCAGTCCACGCCGGGGTCGTTCCAGACGCAGGGTGTCGTCTCGATGCCAAGGCTTAGCAGCGAATCCGCCAGGTGCCGGTCGTCCGGATGGATACCCGGAACCATCGAGGACGTAGCGACAGCAAGACGATGTGTAACGGCATGGGACATAGCAAATCCTCCATCAATGGAGGGCGCCCTTGCTGGGATATCGAAGCCGAGCGTGGCGGATCGAGTCCGTCGCAGCACCCCTCGGATTCGACTGCGCGGCGAACGATCGGCGCGCAATGACTGGCATCGTCGTGACGATGCGCGGGTAGTTTCGTGGACTTGCCGGCGCTTCGTCAATGTTCCGGCATGCCGCCAAAGGGCATTGCTTCCTTAGGCTCCTGGAGCTGCTGCTCATAGGGGCAAGCGGGGATAAGGGCCATTAAATGGTGTTAACTGCATCTGCCCCTTTAGCCACTTCCATTTAGCTGCAAAGCCGGCGCAACCACATTCGTTCTTCTTAGCTCCTCATCTACGGAGTAACAAGCACGATTTCGTCAGCATCTAAGCCCGCCTGGACAAACAGGATAGGAGTGTCATGCTCGGGTATACCCTCGAGCATGAGCGCAGCACGTGCTTGGTCAAACGCCTTCCTGACGGAAAGACCGAAGCCAATTGCTGAGTAAAAATTCGAGGAAAATACCCGTGCAGCCTCATCACCTATGGACGTATTCATTCCAATAGCTGCCTCGATGTGCTCAACCACTGCCTCGGCTTGACCATGCGAATAGCAGGTGTTGAAAAACACAAGTCGGATGTTCTCGGCGACGGTTTTCATGACCTGGACTATCGCCTCCTTCGATACAGATTTCGCTTGACCAGACGGGCTCTGGAAAATGATTTCATCTTGGTCGCTTCCATGCCCACTGAAATGAACGATAGTTGGCTGACACTCGTTGAGCGCCTGAAGAAGATCGCTACTTTGCAAAGCCCAACGGGTTTCGAGCTTGACCACATCCCGATGTTTCGAGCCCCGAATCATCTGACCAATGCTTCGAGCCTCCTCATCGAGACGTAGTTGCTGTTGATCGATGGGATTGGAGGCGAGGAATAGAACCACGATACGTTCGAGTGGCTGCAGAAGTTTTGCTATGGCGTGTTCGGTCCGTCTATGTAAAGCGGAGTGATGACGCAAGGTAGAGTCGACCGCTGCCATATGCTGTGTTTGCTGACGCATACGATTGCTTTCGTCTTGAATCCGCCTTTTGCCTTCCCGTTGCTCCTCGTCGGCTTGCCTGCGCTGGTCCTCCGCAATTCGGGCCTGAAGTTGGCCAATATTCTTCTCGAAGTCAGCGACTTTTTTCTCGGACGAAGCCACATCTCGCTGGTAACGCGCAATATCTCGCAAGCGGGACTCAAAGGCGCTGACGCTCGATGCTTTCCGGGCAGCCTCCTGTACACTCAAGATACGGCTATTGATATCCAAAATCCTCTTGATTTCAGCCGCCTTCTTCTTCTGAATAGCCACAATCTCGTTCTGCTTTTGAAGAGCACTTCGGCGGTATTGATCAGATGACATAGAAGTGCCCAATAAAATGAAAGTGAAGCGAACGCAGAAAGGGAATAAGAGCAACTAAATGCGTTCTCCCTTTTGCTCCTCACAACAATGCGCCGCAAACGAAAACCGCCTGCCTGGCGCAAGCAGATGCGGCGTATGGCACTCCCACCAGGCCGCTGCGGATGGCGAACTGGCGCGCAGGACTTCGATAGCGTCAATGACGTTAACGATGTAGCCGATGGATGGTTGCTCCTCCATCGGGGCGGCGCCCAATAGACGCTTCAACCGCGCCAGCAAGCTGCGATGCTTTCCAAGAACACCGACGGTGATCGATACAACAGGCTGCGGATACGCCGTCTCCGCCAATGGCAGAACCAGGCCAACCCACGCTCCGCGGATGCTCGCAGGAGCCTCACCCGGTGGAACATCGATGATCCGTATCTGTTTCAAGGCGCTCATCCGTTCAAATGCGACCAAACCTTGGAAATGACCACCGAACCCTCGCCCACCGCCGAAGCCACACGCTTCACCGACCCCGCTCTTACATCCCCCACCGCAAAAATCCCCGGCTGCGACGTCGCATAAGGCGAATCCGCCCCCACCGCATCGCCCGTCTCGACAAAGCCCTTCTGATCCAGCTTCACCAGCCCCGACAGCCAGGACGTATTGGGCTCCGCGCCCACCATGATGAAGAGCGCACACGTCGGCAGCGTGTAATCCGACCCGTTGTTGCTGTTATGCACGGTGACGGCATCGATCCGCTCGCCACCGTGCAGCAGGCGCACCGCGGAGCCGTACTCGATGGTGATCTTCGGATCCGCTTCCAATCGGCTCGACAAGTAGCTCGACATCGACGACGCCAGCGAGTTGCCACGAACGAGCAGGCGCACGCGGTTGGCCGCGCGACTCAGGAACATCGCCGCCTGACCCGCGGAGTTGCCTCCACCGATCACCAGCGCCTCGCCATCCTTGCAATAGCGCGCTTCGTTTTCCGTGGCGGCGTAATACACACCAGCCCCTTCGAACTCCGCCAACCGATCGATCGGCAGCCGCTTATATTGCACGCCCGTCGCCACCACGATGGCGCCGGCCAGAATGCGCTGCCCATTGTCGAAGGTCGAACAGAACTTGCCGTCCTCGCGCCGCTCCACGCTCACCACGCGCCGCGGCATGATGAAGCGTGTGCCGAACTTCATCGCCTGCACTTCGCCGCGCCACACCAGGTCGGCACCCGAAATGCCGGTGGGGAAGCCCATATAGTTTTCGATCCGGCTGGATGTGCCGGCCTGGCCGCCAACCGCGAGGTCTTCCACCACGATCGCGCTCAGGCCTTCGGCACCGGCATATACGCCGGCCGCCACACCCGCCGGGCCGCCGCCGACGATCAGCACGTCCACCGCTTCCTCGTCGGCCAGCTCGAAACTCAGGCCCATCAGTTTGGCGATCTTGTCGGGCGTCGGTTCGCTTACCACGTGGTCGCGGCCGAAGATCACCGCCGGCCGGTCGGTGGGAATGGCGCAGCTGGTGGCGATGCCTTGGGCTTCCGCGCTGCCCAGCGCGTGGGACGCATACGGCAAACGGTTGCGGCTGGCGAACTCGCCGATGCGCTGGATATTCCGGTCCAGGTCCTCGCCGATCAGCACCAGGGTGCCGTCGCGCTCGTCGAGCTGGCGGCGGCGGCGCGCCGAGAACACGGTGATGATGATGTCCGACATCTCCGGGATCTCGGACATCAGCCGCAGCATGGCGGTGCGCGGCACTTCCAGCACGCGGGTGTCCTTCACCGCGCGCATCGGCAAGGCCCACACACCGCCGTTGAGGAAGGAGATCTCGCCCATGAACTGGGTCGGGCCCAGCGTGGAAGGGAAATGGCGCTCACCCGTAAAAGGGTTCACCACTTCGATTTCGCCGTCCTCCACGTAGACGAAGCGCTCGATCGGGTCGCCCAGCTGGACGATGAAATCGCCCGCCGCGTAGCGCACCTCGGTGCCTTCCGCCCGCATGGCCGCGACGTGCGTGCTGGCCAGCGGCACGCGTTGCATTTCTCTCAGGTCGCGCCCGATCGTTTCCACTTCGATTCTCCGTTGGTACTTGTCTTCACCGGGCGTAGGTTGGGGTGAGCCGAAGGCGAACCCCAACAGTACGATGCGTCCGAATGTTGCGATGCTGGGGTTCGCCTGCGGCTCACCCCAACCTACCTTCAGGGCTTGCGCAGTCTAAGCTGCAATCCCGTGGATTCGATCCTGAGCGCAACGCTTTCCCTGTTGAAATTCCCGGGAAAAAACACCGTCGCCTCATGCTCCGAAGCGGTACGGATGATCAGCCGGCCATGCTCGTCAAGGCTTAGCCGGTAATCGCCCAGCGCTATGGGTCCATGCGGCGGCGTATCAGGGCTGACCTGTCCGTTCTGCATATCCATCATCGCAACCCCCTTTGGTGAAAGCGAATGGTCACGCCGGACGGGCTATCTTGTCCATGGATAATGCGCCATCTGGCGGGGGCGCTGATCGACGCGATAAAGGCCTAGCCGACGCGCGGCGGCTTGCCTAAGCTGATGCGCTACCGGATCCCCGGGGGCAGGTTTCTTCCTTGCACGGTATCGCGCCTTTGAAGCTATCCATCGGCTACCGCCTGTTCCTGGCCATCTGGCTGACGATCGTCGTCGCCGGGGCGCTGGGTATGGAGCTGGTGCGGTGGCGGCTGCTGGACAACTTTGCCGAGCACCGGCTCGATACCGACACGCATTTTCTCGACACGCTGGGCGCCACCCTGGAGGCCAGCTACCGGCAGCATGGCGACTGGTCGTTTCTTCCCCGCGATACCGCACAGCGCAAGGCCTGGTTGCGCGATGCGTACGAGCGCTCGCGTGCCGGCGCGCCCGATGCGAAGTCCGGGGCTTCGAGCGTGGCTTATCGCATCGGCCTCACCGATGCGCACGGTAAGTATCTGGCCGGCGCCGTCGCATCCCCCTTGCTGATCGCCGCTACGTCGATCGATCGTGCCGCGCACCCGCTGAGCGTCGATGGCCGTCCGATCGGCAGTCTGCTCGTGGCCTATCCCCAGCATCCGGACGATGCACTGGCCGTCGCCTTCCTGATCGATCAGCAGACCCGCCTGGCCTGGGCGCTGGTCGCCGCCCTGCTGCTCAGCGTCGGCGTCGCCTGGCTGCTGGCCGTCCATGTGCGCCGGCCGATCCTGCGGCTGGTCACGGGTGCGCGCAGGCTCGAACACGGCCAGTTCGCGACGCGCATCGAGGTGACCCGCACCGACGAGCTGGGCGAACTCGCCAGCGCCTTCAACCGCCTCGCCGCGCGCCTGCAGGAGGTGGAGCGGATGCGCCAGCAGTGGATCGCGGAGACCTCGCATGAGCTGCGCACGCCGCTGGCGGTGCTGCGCGCCCAGATCGAAAGCGTCCAGGACGGCGTGCGCGCCGCCACGCCCGATCACCTGAGTTTGATGGAGCGGCAGGTGCATTCGCTCAACCGACTGGTCGATGATTTGCACGAGCTGGCGCGCGGCGATCTCGGGCAGGTCCGCTACGAGCTTGCACCGCACGATGTGTGGCGGATGGCTGGCGAGGTCTTCGCCGACTTCTCGGCGCGATTCGGCGCCAACAACCTGCAGGCATCGATCGGCGCGGCGCCGTCGAACTGCGTGGCGCCATGCGATGCCGTCCGCATCCGGCAGGTGCTCGCCAACCTGCTCGAGAACAGCGCCCGCTATACCGCAGCCGGCGGCAGCGTCGCGCTCACCGGCGCCGTCGCGGATAACACCATCCACATCATCGTCGACGACTCCGCACCGGGCGTTCCGGCGGCATCGCTCGAACGCCTGGGCGAACGCTTCTTTCGACTGGAGGAGTCGCGCAGCCGCAGCTCCGGCGGCTCCGGCCTGGGTCTCGCCTTGTGCCGGCAGATCCTCGCCGCGCACGGCGGCCGCCTGGTGTTCGCGCCTTCTCCGCTGGGCGGCTTGCGCGCCACGATGATCCTGCCCCTGGACGACCGATGACCGCACGGATTCTGATTGTCGAGGACGAAAGCGAACTCGCGGCCATCGTCGCCGACTATGTCGCCGCGGCTGGATATACCGCCGAGGTGATCGGCGACGGCAAAGTCGCGCTCGAACGCGCCACCAAGGCCATGCCCGATCTGATCGTGCTCGATTTGATGCTGCCGGGGCTCGATGGGCTTGCGGTGTGCCAGGCCCTGCGTGCGTTCTCGGACGTGCCGATCCTGATGCTGACCGCCAGAGTCGAAGAGGTCGATCGCCTGCTGGGTCTCGAAGCCGGCGCCGACGATTACCTGTGCAAGCCGTTCAGTCCGCGCGAACTGGTGGCGCGCATCAAGGCCATTCTGCGCCGCACGCGCGCCGAGGCCACGGATCGTCCGCTGCTGAGGATCGACGAAGCCGCGCGATCCATTCGCGTCGGCGCGCATGCGCTCGATCTGACGCCGAGCGAGTACCACCTGCTGGCGACGATGCTGCGGCGCCCGGGCATGGCGTATTCGCGCACGCAGCTGCTCGACGTAGTCCAGCGCGACAATCTTGACGCCAACGACCGCACCATCGACACGCACGTCAAGAATCTCCGCCGCAAGCTCGCCGCCGTGCTGCCGGAGGTGGAGATCATCCATTCCATCTACGGCGTCGGTTACCGCGTCGACTGGTGACCTCGCCACCACACACACAATTTCCCCACATTGCGCCCACAGCCTGTGCTGGCCGGGCGATTTCGCCCATACACGAGAAGTGCAATGAACAGGCGAACGGGGATCTTCGTGGCGATGGCCGCGCTGGGCATGGCGGGCCTGGGGAGCGTGGCGGTGCTGGCCTGGCCCGGAGGTCCGAACCAGGGGCCGCCGCACGAGCCGCCGCAGAAGGACATGGCCATCGACAAGGCCACGCGCGATGCGGTGCTCGAAGGCGTCATCGCCAAGCTCGATCGCGGCTACGTCTTTCCCGACAAGGCGGTAGCGATCGAGAAGGACCTGCGCGCACGCATGGCGCATGGCGATTTCGATGCGATCGATAGCGCCCAGGGCCTGGCCGAACGCCTGACCGATCTGCTGCAGGGCACGACCAGCGACAAGCATCTGGAGGTCCGGTACTTCGAGCAGGCCATTCCCGCGAGCACCGATGGCGGGCCGTCGCCGGAGGAGCAGGCCGCCGAAGACCTGCACCAGAAAAAGGTCAACTACGGCTTCGCCAACGTCGGCCGGCTGCATTTCAATATCGGCCTGCTCGAACTGCATGCCTTCGGCCGCCCGCAGCACACGGCCGAACGCATCGCCGCCGCAATGAGCCTGCTGGGCGATACCGATGCCCTGATCGTCGACCTGCGCGAATGCCATGGCGGCGATCCCGATACGGTCATGCAGGTGGCCAGCTATCTGTTCGACCAGCCCACCCATCTCAACGACATCTACTACCGCGACGAAGGCCGCACGGAGCAGCGCTGGACCGCCGCCAGCGTCACCGGCAAACGCTATGGACAAGCGCGGCCGCTGTATGTGCTGACCAGCAGCGAGACCATTTCCGGTTGCGAAGACTTCGCCTATGCGCTGAAGAACGCCGGCCGCGCCAAAATCGTCGGCGAGGTGACCGCCGGTGCCGCCCATGCCGGTTCGCCGCAACGCCTGAGCGAGCATTTCATGATGTTCGTGCCCTCGGGACGGCCTATCAACCCGGTGACGCATGGCGACTGGGAAGGTACGGGCGTCATCCCGGACATCAAGACCTCCGCCAAGAAGGCGCTCGACACGGCGCAGCTGAAGATCCTGCAGGGCATGGTGGCGAGCGAGCGCGACCCGGCGCGCAAGGACGACATGCAAAGGAGCATCGGCGAACTGCAGTAGCGCCCGGCGCACAAGAGCCGGCCGTTTCGCCGCATCGGCCCTCTCCTGCGCCGCCGGGCCAGCGTACGATAGAGCGCATCGCCTCACGGTACCCACGGCTGGAGCAACGATGCTCGTACTCCTGGTTGAAGACGACCGAGACCTCGCCGCGTCGGTGCTGGAATATCTCGAATCCGACGGCTACGAGTGCGATCACGCGGCGGACGGCAAGGTGGCGCTGGAGCGGGTGCAGTCGCAGGCATATGCCGCCATCGTGCTGGACGTGAACCTGCCGCGGATCGATGGCTTTGCCGTGTGCAAGGCGATGCGCGAAGCTGGCGTCGCCACGCCCTGCCTGATGCTGACCGCGCGGGACAGCATGGCCGACAAGCTGGAAGGCTTTCGCAGCGGGACGGATGACTACCTGGTCAAGCCGTTCGATATGGCCGAGCTGTCCGCCCGCGTCGGTGCGCTGTCGCTGCGTGGCCGCCATCTTCAGCAACTGGCCGTTGCCGATCTGGCAATCGATCTGGCGGCGCGCACGGCCACGCGGCAGGGGCGGACGCTTTCGCTCAGTGGCCGGGAGTGGGAGGTGCTGGTGCATCTGGCGCGCAAGAGTCCCGCGGTGGTCAGCCGCGAGCAGCTGGAGGATCTGCTGTGGCCGAACGGCGCGCCTTCCACGGACGCCTTGAAGATGGTGCTTTATCGATTGCGCCAGGCCATCGACGATGGCCAGGCGCAGCCGTTGATGCATACGATCCGGGGCCATGGCGTCGCGCTGCGCGCACCGGCCGCGCAGCCATGAAGCTGCGGCGCCTGTTCGCCGGACGCCTGATCGTCCTGATCGTCCTGGTCAGCGGCTTGAACGGCTATGCCATCTACCGGCTCTACAACTGGGGCCTGGACGACAGCAGCGAGTTCTATCTGTGGAAGGATGCCCAGCAGGCCAGCGGCTATTACGAAGCGACCGGCAAGCTGCCCGCCGGCGATACGTTTCGCCAGTACTTCGCCGATGCGAAGGCGCTTTCCGCCCGCTATGGCCAGGCGCTGGCGAAGACCCATTGGACACCGGACGAAGTCACCACGGTCGATGCCGGCCAGGGTTTCCTCTACATCCTGCCGTTCGAGCTGGAACCGGGGCACGAGCCAGCCTTCGTGGTGCACCGCTTCCTGCCGCAGGACGACGCCGGGCATACCGGCCCGAGCCTGGCCATGGTGGCGCTGATCCTGCTGCTGTTGTCGCTGCCCATCGTGGCGGTGGTGGCCTTCGCGATGTTCCGCTCCGTCGCCCGCCCGATCGAACGGCTCAGCGCCTGGGCCGGAACCCTGTCGGGCCAGCCGGGCGCAGCACCGCAACCGGCTCCGGCTTTACCCATCGATGAACTCGACGCCCTGGCAGCCCGGTTGCATGGCGCGATGACCGAACTGGCCGCCACCCATCAGCGCGAACAGTACTTCCTGCAGACGCTGAGCCACGAACTGCGCACGCCGCTGGCGGTAACCGGTGCAACGCTCGATCTGCTGGACAAGAAGCGCGATGCGCTGGCGCCGTGGCACAACCAGCTCGACCGGATCCGCCGCGCGCATGGCGACATGCGCGCCATGACGGAGACCTTGCTCTGGCTGTGGCGCGAAGGACGCGACGAGCTGCCGCTGGTTGCGGTGCCCTTGATGCCGCTGGTGGAGCAGGCCTGGCGCGATGTCAGCGCGCGGATGCCCGGGCAGGCATTCACCCTGCAAATGGACTTCGCACCCGGACTGACCGTACGCGCCGTCCCCGTCCTGCTTCAGATGACCATGCACAACCTGCTGCGCAACGCGCTGGAGCATGGCGCCCCGGGTGTCATCCGCCTGAGCGCCGATGCGGAAAGCCTCCACCTCGGCAATGCCATCCGCAAGGACGAGCCGGACGAAGGCGGCACGCACGGCTTTGGCGTCGGGCTTCATCTGGTCGAGCGCATTGCCGAGCGCATGGGTTGGAAGGTGGTGGTGTCGCGGACCGGCGAGCGGTTCGAGATCCAGCTGATTTACGCCGGCCGCTGAGCTTTCCGGGCGCCTGTTACCTTGCTGTTACCCAGCCTCTTTTAGCCTCCTCGCCAACGACTGATTCAAACCCGGCCAGTGAGGTGGCAGTGTGACTACGCGCAGGCAGTTCATTACCCGAGCTTCATCCCTGATCGGCCTTGGCCTGGTCTCCCCGCTGGTATTCGGCGCTTCGCGCTACTCGTCGTGGCTGGGCGGCAGTGCCGATGGCGACATGCTCATGCCCGACGAAAGCCACCCGCATACGCGCACTTTCATGGCCTTTGGCGCGCAGACCGCGATCTGGAAAGACTTCACGCCCGACGTGCAGGCCTGCCTTGGGCTGGTCGCCGGCACTATCGCCGAATACGAGCCGGTGACGATCCTGTGCCGCGAGGAGGAGCTGGACCTGGCCCGCGAACTCTGCGGTACCTACAACACGCGCTTCATCACCACAGAACTCGACGACATCTGGATGCGCGACATCGGCGCGAACTTCGTGATCGGCAGCCGCAGCGAACTCGGTGCGGTGGATTTCAACTTCAATGGCTGGGGCGACAAGCAGGAGCACGACCTGGATGCGCGCGTGGCGCGTCTGGTCGGCAACGATGCCGGCGCCGAATATATCCGCAGCGCGCTGACCGGCGAAGGCGGCGGCATCGAAGTGGATGGCCAGGGCACGGCCATCCTCAACGAGAGTTGCTGGGTCAATCGCAACCGCAACCCCGGCTGGAGCCGCGACCAGATCGAGGACGAGCTGAAGTCGGTGCTGGGCCTGAAGAAAATCATCTGGCTGCCGGGCATCAAGGGCAAGGACATCACCGATGCGCACGTGGACTTCTATGCGCGCTTTGTCCGGCCCGGCGTGGTGGTGGCCAATCTCGACAACGACCCGTCGTCGTACGACTACGCGGTCACCAGGAAGCACCTGGACATCCTGCGCAACGCCACCGACGCCAGCGGCCGCCGGCTGGAGATCCACACGCTGCCGCCGCCGGAAGATCTGCGCAAGAACCGCTTTACCAACGGAAACGATGCCTTCGCCGCCGGCTATATCAACTTTGTGGTGGTGCGGGGCGCGGTGATCGCGCCCCAGTTCGGCGATGCGCATGCCGACCGGTACTGCAGGGATCTGCTGCAGTCGCTTTATCCCTCCTACCGGATCGTGCAGCTGAATATCGACCCGATTGCGGCGGGTGGCGGCGGCATCCATTGCGTCACGCACCACCAGCCGCAGGTTTGAAGCGGCCACCCGTCTTCGCTCAGGCCGGAATGCCGGCGCGCTTGATGGCGGGAAACGGAATGCCCAGCGCGCGCATCTGCTCATAGGGATTCATGAATTCGCGGCCCTGCTTGATCTTCCCGTTCTCCATCTGGAACGAGTGGATAAAGTGGTTGCGGTAGATGCCCGGCGGATAGCCCGGAAACAGGATCTGGCCTTCGCCGTCGCATTCGACCCAGAAGCGGTTGGGGTCCTGGGTTTCGAAGATCTGCACGTTGGTCCATTGCCAGTCGGGGAAGCATTGCAGCGACCAGGCGCCGTGGGCTTTCAGGGCTTCGTGGCCGTAGGAGGCGATGGGGCCGCCGGTGTCGTTGGTCCACAGGCCGCCGCTGCCGTCTTCGGTGAAGAGCTGGTAGCGGGTAAGACGGCCTTCGCCACGGCGGCTGAAGTAGTCTTCGATGACGCGGCGGTGTTGGGTGCGCAGTTCGTGGTCGTTAGCGAAGCTGGTGGTCGACATAAGCATTCCTTTCGTCAGTTTCCGAATGTAGGTTGGGGTGAGCCGCAGGCGAACCCCAACGTTGCGCACCGTTGGGGTTCGCTTTGCTCACCCCAACCTACGCAAGCTGGACTCTTCGGTTCTATGCCTTCCAGCGCAGCAGCTCGCCGCGTGCCACTACCGTGGCCGCACCGGACACTTCAATCGGCCCGATCGCATCCATCGACCCATGAATCGTCGCCCGCATCAGCGAGCGGCGCCCCATCTCGACGCCCTGCAGAATCTCGATGGCGGTGCCGAACTCCGACAAGCCATGCCGTATCAGATGCAAGGCCAGTGGCCCCGCCGCCGAGCCCGTCGCCGCATCCTCCGCCACGCCATAGGCCGGTGAGAACATCCGCATCCGCCAATGCCGCCCTGCCCCGGCAAAACAATTCACCGCTACGTCGGGCAAGGTCGCCAGCACCCTCAGATCCGGCTTCACCGCCGACAGCGCCTCGATCGTCGGCAGCCCGACGAAAACATGCCGCGGACCGATGTGATACACCTCGACGGGCAAGGTCGAACCCTCGATCCCCAAGCCATCGATCAATACATCGGCGTGCTCGTACGGCAACCACGTCGGCACCGGCTGCACCATCGACGCCGCGCGCACCACGCCTTCGCGGTCGCGTTCCAGCTCGAACGGTATCGTGCCCATCGCCGTGGCCATCCGCAGCGTGCCGCTATGCCCGCGCTGCCCCAGCACCACGGCCGTGCCCAGCGTCGGATGTCCGGCGAACGGCAACTCGTTCACCGGCGTAAAGATGCGTACGTGTACATCGGCACCGGCCGGCGGCGGAAACACGAACGTCGTCTCCGACAGGTTCAGCTCCCGCGCGATCCGCTGCATGTCCTGCGCTTCCAGCCCCTGCGCATCGAAGAACACCGCCACCGGATTCCCTTCCAGCGGATTTTCGGTAAACACATCCGCCACGGCATAAGGCATCGCTTTCAAGGCTGCAGCCTCCGCCAGTTCCAGGCCTGCCCATCGCGGTCGTAACGCAGGCGCTGGTGCAGGCGATCCGGCGCGGCGTGCCAGAACTCGATGCTCTCGGGGTAAATGGCATAACCCACCCAGCCATCGGGCCGCGGCAGGCCCAGCGAGGCGGCGAGCAGCGCGTTCGCTTCGTCGCGCAGCGCGGCCTCGTCGTCCAGCGGCGCGCTCTGGCGCGACACGAACGACATGGCATTCGTGGTGATCGGCCGGCGGCCCCACAGTGCGTCGGAGACTTCGGTCGACACCAGGCGCGTCGGGCCGGCGATCGTGATCTGCTGCTTCGTCTCGCGCCAATACAGCACGCCCGACGACCAATGCGTCTCGTCGATCTCCCGGCCCTTCTGGCTATGCCGGTGCGTGGTAAAGATCAGCGCATCCGGCCGCACCTCGATCACGTGCACCATGCGCGCGGAAGAGCGCCCCTGCGCATCGGAGGTCGCCAGCGCCATCGCGCCGCATTCCGGCACGCCCAGCTCGCGCGCCTCGTCGAACCAGTTGCGGATCACCGCCATCGGATCGGCCGGCGGCGCGCCGAATACGCTGGTATCGCGCGCCGCCACGGTCGCCACTTCGTACTCGGCCATGGTCAGGCGCCTCCCTGCGGAAAGCCGACCGGCGCATGCCCCGGCGCCGGCGCGCCGATGCCCGCCAGGCCAAACCACGCCGTGGGCGAGCCCTGGTCGATCAGCGCCTCGACGTCGAAGCTGGAACGCCAGGTCGGCGGATAGCCGATCAGCTCGGTCGCGCGGTTCGGCGGCAGCGACTGGCTCATCGCCTCGTGGTGCTCCCACAGCACCACCGCGCCCCACAGGTTGTTGGCGGGGTCGGAGATCCAGAACTTGGTGCGCATGCCGGCAATCGCTTCCCACGGCGCCACGCCTTCGCCATGCAGGTAGCCGCGCAGCGACTCGATGGTCTGCGCCGAGCGGTCGAGATTCCACCAACTTATCGTAGCGATCATGATGAGAGCACTCTCTTGACGTTGGATGCGATGATGTCGACGCCGCGCCGCGTCAGCAGCGATTCGGCGTGGAACTGGATGGAAGCGAAGCGGTCGCCGCGCAAGGCGTGCACTTCGTTCGAGGCCAGGTCGCGGCTCACTTCCACATTGCCGGCGCCCTGCACGTTGATCGCGCTCGCCTCGCACTTGGCGACGAACGAGTTGTAGAAACCCACCCACTCGCGGCTGCCGAACAGGTCGATCTCCTTCTGCACACCCTGGTTCGGCTCCGCGCGCGGCACCAGGTCCAGGCCCAGCTCCAGGCACAGGATCTGGTGGCTGAGGCAGACAGCGAGAAAGGCCTTGCGGCGGGCCAGCAGCTCGCCCATCACGTGGCGCAGGCTCGCCACGCGGCGGTCGCGGACGTCGCGCGGGTCGCCAGGGCCTGGCCCCAGCACTGCCACGTCGCAATCGCTGTCGAACAGATCCGGATCGGTGCAGCTCTTGATCGTCACTTCCAGCCCGATCGCTTCCAGCTGCTGAGCCAGCATGGCGGTGAAGGCATCTTCGGCGTCGATGATCAGCGCACGGCGTCCGCGCAGCGATGGGTCGACGCAGATGCGCTGGCTGCTGTCGGTCAACCAGAAGTTGGCGACGGCGCCGTTACGCTTGCCGAGCGCGGCCTGGACGGCCGGCACGCCGGCAAAGCTGCGCGTCGCCTGCACGCCCAGCGCCGCCAGCAACGCCTTCGCCTTGGCGCGCGTCTCGTCGGCTTCCGCCTGCGGCTGCGAGTGGCGGACGATGGTGGAACCGACGCCGATCTTCATCGAACCGTCGGCGGCGATCTCCGCGGTGCGGATCAGGATCGCCGAATCGAGCCGCTCCCCGCCCGCGGCATCGTTGCCGATCAAGGCGATCACGCCGGCATAGAAGCCGCGCCCCT
Organism: Dyella sp. LX-66; assembly: GCF_018599165.1. Lineage (NCBI taxonomy): Bacteria > Pseudomonadati > Pseudomonadota > Gammaproteobacteria > Lysobacterales > Rhodanobacteraceae > Dyella > Dyella sp. LX-66. The sequence continues at coordinate 133,605 of NZ_JAHFVJ010000010.1, read as the reverse complement.
CGCGCTCCTGCCGCGCGATCACCCGGCAGGCGTTCTCGATCGGGCTGCCCGTCACCGTCGGCGCAAACAGCGTCTGCCGCAGCACGATGCGCGCCTCGGCCTGCGTGCGGCCTTCGATGTAGTACTCGGTATGCGCCAGGCGCGACATCTCCTTCAGGTACGGTCCGCGCACGGTGCCCCCGGCCGGACAGAAGTGCGCCATCATCTTCAGCTCTTCGTCGACCACCATGTAGAGCTCGTCGACTTCCTTCTCGTTGGTGAGGAAATCGAGCACGCCGTCCAGCGTCGGCCCGGTCGACGGATACCGGTAGGTGCCGCTGATCGGGTTCATGATGGCCACGCCGTCCTCGACGCTCACGTGCCGCTCCGGGCTGGCGCCGATAAACGTGCGGCCGCCGACGTGCACCAGGAAGGTCCAATAGGCGCCCGATTCCTGCACGGCCAGGCGGCGGAACCCCGCCAGCGCCGTGGCCAGCGAGTAACCATGCAGCTTAGCCCGGTAGGTGCGCTTCAGGACGAAGTTCGCCCCTTCGCCATGCCCGATCTCGTCGTGGATGACCCGGCGCACCGCGTCCTCGTACGCCTCGTCCTCCATGTCGAACGCACCCTCGGTAAGGTGCAGCGCCACGTCGGGGAAAACTTCGAGCACTTCATCCAGCGGATACACCTCGCGCTCGCGGATCTCGATCGCGCAAAGCCGCTCGCCGTCGTCGATGCAGGCAAAGCCGCGCTCGCGCAGCTGGGCGTAGGGAATCAGCACCAGCACGCCGTCCTTGGACTCGCCCGTCTCCGGCAGGTCGACGAAGGACTCGCAGGTCCGCGCGTGCCCCGCGTAGACCTCGAGCAGGCGCGGACCGGTGCCGCTCTCGCGCACGATCAGCGCGAACGCGTCCTTCAGGCTGCCGCTCACAATCCGTTCGAGCAGGCTCATTGCACGATCTCCCCGGTGGTGAGGACGACGGCGCAGCAGCGCGCCGCATGCTCCAGCGCCATCAGATGGCGTTCCAGCGAGAAGTCGGCGGTGGCGTCAGCCACCACGAAGGTTTCGATGTCGTGCGAGAACGATTCCAGCGCCGTGGTCAGAATGCCGATATGCGCGTAGACGCCGCCGATGATCAGCTGGTCGCGCCCATGCACGCGCATGCGCGCCTGCAGGTCGGATTTCCAGAACGCGCTGTAGCGCCATTTCTTGAATACCCAGTCGCGGTCTTCCGGCGCGAGCTCGTCGATCACGGCGCGGTCCTCCGGCGCCACCTGCATGCCGTCGCCCCAGAAGTCGCGCAGCAGGCCGCGCTCGTCGCGGCTCATGCCGCCCGGCTGCGCCGTATAGGCCACCTGCATGTCGTGGTCCAGCGCGAAATCGCGGATGGCGCGGATGTTGCGGATCAACGGCACATCCAGGCCGGCCTGGCGCAGCGGGCGCAGAAAGTAGCGCTGCATGTCGTGGATCAGGAATACCGCGCGGGACGGATCGATGGTCCAGCGCGGGATATTCCGCGGCAGTTGCCCGGACACGGGCAGGGTGTAAGCGCTGATCGCGGGAATCCCGGTCATGGCGTCTGCAAACCTCTTGATGTCGATAAGGCGCGAGTCGAAAGAAGCGCGGGTCAGATAACGGCGACAGGCCTGGGGCCCGCAGCGGTGCGTTCGACGGCCTTGGGGCCGGAGCGCTCCGCCTTGGTGATCAGCATGGCGAGCTCCATCGCCTGCTCGTAGTTGAGGCGCGGGTCCACCGCCGACTTGTAGGCGCGCGGCAGATCCTGCTCGGTGAGGCTGCGGGCGCCGCCCAGGCATTCGGTCACGTCCTCGCCGGTCATTTCCAGATGCACGCCGCCCAGGCGGGTGCCTTCGGCCCCGTGGATCTGGAAAGCGGTTTCCAGTTCGTAGCGGATATTGTCGAAATGCCGGGTCTTGATGCCGGTGGGCGTGGTTTCGGTATTGCCGTGCATCGGATCGGCGACCCACAGCACGTGGCGTCCCGCGCGGCGCACCGCCGCGAGCAGCGGCGGCAGGGCTTCGGCGATGTGCTTGCGGCCCATGCGGGTGATCAGCGTCAGGCGGCCCGGCTCTTCGTGCGGGTTGAGCACTTCGATCAGCTGCAGCAGATCGCTGGGCTTGGTCGAAGGGCCGACCTTCAGCGCCACCGGATTCTGCAGGCCGCGGAAGTACTCGACGTGGGCGCCGTCGATAGCGCTGGTGCGCATGCCGATCCACGGGAGATGCGTGGACAGATTGAACCAGCCGCGGCGATGCGGCACGCGGCGTGTCACCGCTTCTTCGAACGGCAGCAGCAGCGCTTCGTGCGAGGTGTAGAAGCCGGCGCTGACGCGCTCGGTGCCCATCTGTCCGCCCAGCGTGTGCAGGAAACGCCAGGAGTTGGCGATCTCCTCGACGGCCGTGCGGTATTCCAGTGCGCGCGGCGACTGGTCGATCCAGTCCAGCTGCCAGTACTCCGGATGGCGCAGATCGCCGAAGCCGCCCTCGAACAGCGCACGCGTGAAGTTCAGCGTCAGCGCGGAGAAGGCATAGGCCTGGAACATCCGCTCCGGATCCGGCTGCCTGGCGAGCGCATCGAATTCCGGCGCATTGACGATATCGCCGCGGAACACCGGCAAGGTTTCGCCGCCGATGGTTTCCTTGTCGCTCGAACGCGGCTTGGCGTACTGCCCCGCGAAACGGCCGATGCGGATCACCGGCTGCTTGAGTCCATGTCCCAGGATCAGGCTCATCTGGAACAGCACTTTCAGGCGATTGACGATGGTATCGGCGTCGCAATCGCCGAAGCTCTCCGCGCAGTCGCCGCCGTGCAGCAGAAAGCGGCGGCCTTCCTGCGCGTCGGCCAGCGCGCGCTTCAGTTCCTGGATCTCGCCCGACGTCACCAGCGGCGGCAACTTGCCGATGCGCCGCACGACCGTATCGAGCCTGGCGCCATCCTCGTACGTGGGCTGGTGCAGCGCCGGGCGCGAGCGCCAGGACGCCGGATGCCAGCCGCCGTTCTCCCGCGTGTGGCTGTGTTGACTGCTCATCTCACCGACCTCCGTGTGCGACGACATGGATACGCCGGCCCTGACCGGCGGTACGCGATGCAGCGACGACTTGCATCGGCGGATCGGCAAGCTAACAAAACGCATCAGGGCAAAGAACCGTAGAAAACCCGGTAAGCGTCGCCGGTACATGTGCATTACGTTGCGCACGCCAGCTATTGCGACTGGCCTATGCCATGGCCCAACCAACCCGAGGAGCGCCACATGTCAACGCAAGCCGAAGCCGTGCGCGAGACGCACGCCGCCGCCGACGTACCGCCGCATTACCAGCTGCTGCAGATGATCACCGGTTACTGGATGACGCAGTCGATCTATGTCGCCGCCAAGCTCGGCATCGCGGATCTCGTCGCCGACGGCCCGCGCCAGGTGGACGATCTTGCGCGCGCTTGCGGCGCCCAGGCCGACCTGCTCAACCGCGTGCTGCGCGCGCTCAGCAGCGTCGGCATCTTCACCGCGCACGGCAAGGACAGCTACGGCCTGACGCCGCTGGCCAACATGCTGCGCTCGGACCTGCCCAACACCATGCGGCCGCAGGCCATCATGCATGGCGAGGAGCAGTACCGCGCCTGGTCGCACGTGCTGCAGAACGTCAAGACCGGCGAGATCGCATTCGAGAAGGAGTACGACAAGACCTACTTCGGCTATCTGGCCGAGCACCCGGAAGCCGACCGCGTGTTCAACGAAGCCCAGGCCGGCTACACGAAGGAAGTGGCGGGCGCGGTCGTGGATGCCTACGACTTCACGCCGTTCGCCACGGTGGTCGACGTCGGCGCCGGCTATGGCCCGATGCTGCTGAAGCTGCTCGGCCGCTATCCGCATCTGCGCGGCATTCTTTTCGATCAGCCGCACGTGGCGGACGCCGCGCTCGCGCGCATCCAGGCCGCGGGTCTCACGGGCCGATGTCTCGCCGAAGGCGGCGATTTCTTTGCGTCCGTTCCGCCGGGCGGCGATGCCTACATCCTGTCGCTGCTGCTGCACGACTGGGACGAGGAACGCAGCATCACCATCCTCAAGAACATCCGCCGCGCCATCGCGCCGAACGGCCGCCTGCTGGTGGTGGAGCTGGTGCTGCCGGAGGGGCAGACGCCGTTCTTCGGCAAGTGGCTGGACCTGCATATGGCGGTGCTGCTCGGCGCGCGCGAACGCACGGCCAACGAGTTCCGCGACCTGTTCGCGGCGTCGGGTTTCAAGCTGCAGCGGATCATCCCGACGTCCACCGGCATGAGCATCGTCGAAGCGGTACCGGTCTGAAGACACGCAGCGATGTGGACATGCCGTGAACTTCGCCGGTGCCGATCGCACTCGGCGAACGCAGCGAAACGAGTCCGTAGAAATTACCGATGTGCTGCGCCGTCCCCCTCGCTACCGTCGAATACGCCCCGGCACCGAGCAGCGTGCCGGGTGTCTACCGAGCCATCGACTGGCCATACCCCCGTACGTCAAGGAATTCATCATGACCAAGAAGCAAGCCGTTATCCGCGCCGACGAGACCGTCACCTTCATCAGCGTCTTCGACGTGGAGCCGGAGAAGCAGCAGCAGCTGATCGACGTGCTCAACGAAGGCGCCGAGAAGGTGATCAGCAAGCGCCCGGGCTTCATCTCCGCCAGCGTGCTGGCCAGCAAGGACGGCACCCGCGTCGTCAACTACGCGCAGTGGAAGTCGCTGGACGACGTCAAGGCCACCCGCGAAGACCCCAACGCGGCGCCGTTCGCCAAGCGCATGGCGGAGCTGGCCAAGGCCACGCCGAACGTGTTCACCGTGTCGTCGGTGCATACGGCCTGATCGCACCGGAACCGGGCGCCGCACGGCGCCCGGTTCCATCCGTTGCCTGCCCTGGGAGGGGATTGCATGAAGTCGTCCGCGCAACAGCCGCGCATTCTTATCGCCGGAGCAGGGATCGGCGGTCTTGCCTGCGCCCTCGCCCTGCATGCGGCGGGCTTCCGCGACGTGATCCTGCTGGAGTCGGCGCCGACCATCGAGCGCTTAGGCGTGGGCATCAATGTGCAACCCGCGGCGGTGGCGGAGCTGAGCCTGGCGGGGCTGGGCGATGAGTTCGAGCGCAGCGGCATCCGCACGCGCGCCATCGCCTACCTCGACGAGTTCGGCCGGCAGCATCGCAGCGAGCCGCGCGGCACGGCGGCGGGGCATCGCTTTCCGCAGTACTCGCTGCATCGCGGCGACCTGCAGGCGATGCTGCTGTATGCGGTGCGCGACCGCCTTGGGCCGGAGAGCGTGATCGGCGGAGCCCGCGTGGTCGCCTTCTATGAATCGGACAACACGGTCACCGTGCGGCTGGCGTCCGGCGCGGCGCTGGGCGTCAACGAGATTTCCGGCGACCTGCTGATCGGCGCGGACGGCATTCACTCCAATGTGCGGCGCCAGCTGCATCCGGAAGCGATGGCCGTGCGTTCCGGCGGGCTGCAGATGTTCCGCGGCGTGACCGAGCTGCCTTCGTTCTTCGATGGCGAGACCATGATCGTCGCCAACGACAGCAGCAAGCGGCGCCTGATCGCCTACCCCATCTCGGCACGGCACGCGCAGCAAGGCCGGGCACTGGTCAACTGGGTCTGCATGATTCCCGACGAACTGCTGCCGTCGACCTCGGATGTATGGTCGCGCGAGCGCGTGTCGGCGCAGGACGTGCTTCCGCATTACGCCGACTGGACCATGGAAACGTTCGACCTGCAGGCGATGCTGGCAGGCAGCGACTCCGTGCTGCGGCAGGCCATGGTCGACCGCCCGCCACTGCCGTGGTGGGGCAAGGGCCGCGTGACCTTGCTGGGCGATTCGGCGCACCTGATGTATCCGGTCGGCGCGCATGGCGGTTCGCAGGCCATCGTCGACGGCTTCGAGCTGGCCGACACGCTGGCCGCCAGCACCGACCTGGTGGAAGGCCTGCGCGACTACGAGATCCGCCGGCAGGCGCCGACCAGCAGCATCGCCCAGGCCAATCGCGACCGCGATACGGCGGAGCGTTCGCTGGCCGTGGCGGCGGGCGCCGACAAGGCCGCCGAGATCGACCGCATCACCCGCACTTACAACGCAGTTGCCGAGCGCTCCTCACGCAGCGGCTAGGCAGCCTTCTCCCGTGCTGTACGCAGGATCCAAGCCATTCTCAAGGAGGTTATGTCGTGGACATCGATCAGAAACCCGCAATTGACGCCATCGTGATCGGCACCGGCATTGCCGGCATCTATGCGCTGCACAAGCTGGGCAATGAGCTGAAGCTCAAGGTGCGCGGCTTCGAGAAGGGCGCCGGCGTGGGAGGCACCTGGTTCTGGAACCGGTACCCGGGAGCGCGATCGGATACCGAGAGCTTCGTCTACCGGTATTCCTTCGACCAGGAAACCTATGACGGCTGGAACTGGACGCAGAAGTACGCATCGCAGGGGCAGATGCTGGCTTATTTGAATGCCGTGGTGGACCGGCATGGCCTGCGTCCGCTGATCCGCTTCAACACCCGTGTGGTGGGGGCGACCTTCGACGAGGCACGCGGCGTGTGGGCCGTAGAGACCAGCGATGGCGAGGTGGTGGAAGCGCGCTACCTGATCACCTCCGTCGGCGTGTTGTCGAAGCTCAACAAGCCGAACCTTCCCGGCCTCGATCGTTTCGAGGGGCGCCAGGTGCATACGGGTGCGTGGCCGGACGATCTGTCGCTGGAAGGCAAGAAGGTGGGCGTGATCGGCACCGGCTCGACCGGCGTGCAGTTCATTCCGGCCGCGGCCGCGGTCGCGGGCCATCTGACGGTGTTCCAGCGCTCGGCGCAGTACTGTGTGCCGGCCGGCAACGATCAGTTGTCGCCCGACTTCATCCGCGAGTACCGCGCCAACTTCGGCGGCTACTGGGACCAGCTGCGCCAGACCCGCATCGCCTGTGGCTTTGCCGAGGCCGGCGTGGCGGCCATGTCCGTCTCGGCCGAGGAGCGCACCCGCGTGTTCCAGGAGCACTGGGATGCCGGCAACGGCTTCCGCTTCATGTTCGGCACGTTCTGCGATATCGCGATCGATCCGGCGGCCAACGAGGCGGCCTGCGATTTCATCCGCGAGAAGATCGCCACCATCGTCACCGATCCGGCCACGGCGGCGAAGCTCTCGCCGCGGGAGCCCTACGCCAAGCGCCCCGTCTGCGCCGACGGCTACTACGAGACCTACAACCGGCCGAACGTTGCGCTGGTCGACCTGAAGGCGAACCCGATCGCCGAGGTCAACAAGAGCGGCGTCCGCACTGCCGACGGCAAGCAGCACGACCTCGACGTGCTGGTCTATGCCACGGGCTTCGAATGCGTGGAAGGCAGCTACCGCGAGATGCGCATCGCCGGCCGCGACGGCGGCCTGCTGGTCGACCACTGGGGCGACCGGCCCTGCAGCTATCTCGGCATCAGCGTGCACGGCTTCCCCAACCTCTTCATGGTGCTGGGGCCCAACAGCGTGTTCAGCAACCTGGCGCCGGCGATCGAGACCCAGGTGGACTGGATCGCCCATCTGGTGGGCCGCGCCGAGCAGCTGGGCCAGCTGATTGTCGACACGGATGCGACAGCCGAAGACGAGTGGACCGTGCAGTGCGAACACATGGCCGCCTACACGCTGTTCCCGCAGGTGAAGTCGTGGATCTTCGGCGCGAATATCGAAGGCCGGCCGAACCGGGTGCTGTTCTTCTTCGGCGGGCTGGCGGCTTATCGTGAAAAGCTGGCTGAAATCGTATCGAGCGGCTACGCCGGCTACGGCTTCGCCCCGGCGGCCTTCCACACGCCGCTGCGGACGCCTTCGAACGACAGCGTGGCGACGCCGATTGCCTGAGCGCGTGGCCGTGCCGTAGACAACTTGTTCTTGCTGTCGACCCGAACAGCTATCGCGACCGAGCGTCGCGGTAGCTGTTTTTTTGCGCCCAGTGGCGAGACTTGCGATCCACTGCCCAGGCCCGGGTCGTTACACGCCGCTTTCACACCGACATTAGTCATAGTCGCCCAATTCATTAAAGCGAATGGCCGCATGTTCATTAGTCAACACAGGTTTGTGAAGCATCCGTCGAGACGCTCGGAATTAATCTTATTAATGCGCCGCGGCGAAATTCGGAAACAAAGCAACGGTTAATCACGTCACGAAACCGAAACTGGTTTCGTGTTTACTTTTATACCCTGCCGAAGGGTTAACACGAGAGGCTTCGACGGAGCCTGGCACTCGCGACTGCACTGCGCAGGCCGCGGGCGCACGGCGCTGCGCGAAACAGCCTGGTACAAGGCGTTTGTGCATTTTGGCCGTAATACAAATGACAGATAGGCGCAGAGGTTTTTGCCGCGTATAACGCCTGCGCCGATGAAAAAGGACGATCACGACCGGCCGCGCTTTATTTCGAATAAAGCACAGGCCGCGGGCGATTAAGTAATTACGCCATTGATATCGATACGCAAGGAGCCAAAGCCATGCCGCAAGCCATTAGCAGACAATTAGCTTCCATTATCGACCAGATACCTGGCGCCTGCGGCTGCAAGGACGAACAGTCGATTTTCCTTTACGCGAATCAGGAGTTCAAAGCCATCGCCGGCCTGCGCCCGGACGAGCCGATCGCGGGCCTGACCGACTTCGACCTGCCCGGCGACATGGCGGTGCATGCACAGACCTTCCGCGAGCAGGACCAGTACGTGCTGGAACGCAAGACGCCGATGACCACCTTCAACGTCTATCGGATGAAATGCGCCCGCATCAACGCCTTCCTGGTCACCAAGAAGCCGTTCGTGGACCTGGAAACCCAAACCTGCGGCGTGCTGTTCCACCTCACCGACATGTCCGCGCTCAACACCGGCCTGCTCGGCCCCTACCGCAGCAATGCGCCGCGCGTGTTCAACGACCTGGACCAGCCGGGCGGCGTGAGCTACGTGATCGCCGGCGGCGATACGGATCTCGATATCACCCGCCGCGAGTACGAAGTGCTGTTCTATATGCTGCGCGGGGCCACGGCGAAGCGGATCGGCGATTTCCTTTCCATCTCCTCGCGCACCGTGGAGCAGTACGTGACCTTCCTGAAGGAGAAGTTCAACGTGCTGACCAAGCAGGACCTGATCGAGAAGGCGATCCAGCTGGGTTATTACTACGTGATGCCGGAGTCGGTGTTCCGGACGGTGACGCGGCCGTCGGCCGCGCATTATCCGCGGCATGAGGCGGTGAGCAGCCTGCATTCGGTGCGTGGGGGCGTGCGGGAATCCCGGCCGGTCTCCCGGTAGTACGGAGCTACACGGGCTTGCGCCCTTCGAGCCAGCACTTCACCACGTGGGGCACGACGGTGGCCGCCGCCCCTCTGAGGAATTTGAAGCCGTAGGGAATGTCCTGCGGCTCCGGCGAGACCAGGTATTTCTCGGCGCGCCACGGCGCCTTGTCGACCAGGCCAGCCGCGGGATAGACGGTCAGCGACGTGCCGATCGTGATCACCCGCGACGCCTCGGCGAAATGTTCGGCGCATTCATCCATATGCCGCACGTTCTCGCCGAACCAGACGATATCCGGCCGCAGCTGGCTGCCTTTCCCGCACAACTCGCCCAGCTCGATCGTGGGCTTGTCCAGCACGTGGACCAGCGAGGCATCGATCGAGCTTCTGGCTTTCAGGATCTCGCCATGCACGTGGATGATCTTCGATGAGCCGGCCCGCTCGTGCAGGTCGTCGACATTCTGCGTGACCACCACGACATCGAACTTCTCTTCGAGACGCGCGATGGCCTCATGCGCGGCATTGGGCCGCGCCGCCAGCACCGCCTTGCGGCGCTCGTTATAGAAATCCAGGACCACCGCGGGATTGCGCTTCCACCCCGCCGGCGAAGCCACGTCCTCGATGGCGTACTCGCCCCACAGGCCACCCATGTCCCGGAACGTCTTCAATCCGCTTTCGGCACTGACGCCGGCGCCGGTGAATACGACTACCTTTTCCATCGCAGCCCCTCTTTCTGCGCCGGCAACCACCCGGCTACCGGCTTCCCTTCAACCACCGGAACGCCCGCCGTATCAACGACCCCGCCCGATCCGAATTCCACACGAAGGTCCCGACGCTGCGCCCCGGCATGGTGTACTCGAAGCGGGTCGGTCCTTCGGCCACGGTCACGGTGCGCGCCGCCGCATGGGTGTTCACCATCACCAGCACGATCGAACCGTCCGCTTCGTTCTGGAATGCCACATTGGCAATGCCTTTGTCGGCATCGGTATCGGTGGACTTCACCCGCACGGCGCCCGGCAGCACGAAGCGGCTGAAATGGGCCAGCGCGTAGTACTCGTCGTTGCGGCTCACGGCGCCGGTCTTGGAATCGATCGTCACCACGCCCTTGCACAGATCGCAGCCGCCGAAATGCGGGCCATGGTTCTCGTCCAGTGCCAGGTTCCAATAGATCACGCCGCGCGCCCACTGCTTGGTGCCCAGCACCAGCAGATTGCGGGTGAACCAGATCAGCTCGCCGTTGACGCTCGACGCCCAGTCGCCGCCGGAGCACTCGGTGAGGTAGGCGTCCTTCTGCGGGAACGCGCGATGCACCTCGCCCTGCGCATACTGGCTGCCCTCGTAGCAATGCCAGGCCACGCCATCGATATAGCGCGCGGCGTCGGCGTTGTTCAGCACGCTGGTCGGCTGCTCGGGGTGGCTCCAGTTATGGTCCCATTCCAGGATGCGGGTTTTCGGCCGGCGGTTGGCCAGCTTCGGGCCCAGGTACTGCGCGACGATGCGCGCCCGCGTCTCCGGCCCCATTTCCATGCCGGGATAAGTCACCGGCGTAAAACTGGGCTCGTTCTGCAGGGTCAGCGCGAAAATCGGAATGCCGAAGCCGCGCAAGGCGTCGAGATATTTGACGAGATAATCCGCGTACGTGCTCTCGTACTGCTCCAGCAGTTCGCCGCCGATCAGGTTCTCGCTGGTCTTCATCCATGCCGGCGCGCTCCACGGCGAGGCGACGATCAGCAGCGCGGGATTCACCGCCAGCGCCTCGCGCACCGCCGGTATCACCTCCTGCTGCAGATTCGGCGTGATATTGAAATGCGCCAGGCCCGGGTCGGTCTCGCCGAACGGCACGTCGTCCAGCGTGTAGGGCTGCAGGGAGAAGTCGGAGGCGCCGATGGTCAGGCGCAGCATGTTGAAGTTGAGGTTCGGCGGCGGCCCGAACAACTCGTGCATCAGCGTCGCCCGCTGCAGCACGTTGAGCTTGTTCTGCAGCAGCCAGGCCGAGGCATCGGTCATGGCCGCGCCGAAGCCGGTCATGGTCTGGTAGGTCGTCTTGGGGTCGATGATGACGTCCGCATCCTGCTCGCCGCGGATGCTCATCTCGATATCGGCTTGCGGTTTCAGCTGCAGGCGGCGGTCTTCGGTGCTCAGCCACAGCGCCACCGAAGGCATGATCGGCCGTGCCGACGTGACGATCCTGGATTTGACGGGGGCGCTTTCGAAGCGCGGAACATAGAGCGCACCCAGGGTGAGCAGGGCGATCAAAGCGATGAAGACGGCGGCCATCCGGCCGGTTTCCGATCCTCGCTCATCCATGGTGCTTAGAAACCCTGTCGCCTGCGCTGCAAATCATGCCGGATCACTGACTCCCCTGCCCGTCACCCGCATCATAGCGGCGGGCGCTCCCGCCTCAAGCCTTTGCGGGCGGAGCGGGCAACACGCGGTCGCCTGCCAGCTCCCTGGCCTTGCGCTGATAGCGGTTCCAGGACGCGGTCTGCCCCATCGCGCGGTACACGCAGGCCTGTGCCCAGGCCACGCGCCAGTCCAGCTGGCCCCAGGCGGAAAGCTGGCCGCTGATCACGAAGGCTTCGCTGGCCTTGCCGCTTTCCAGCAGGGCCAGCGTGTAGGCCAGGCCCGTATCGGCGATCAGTTCCGGCACGCCGTAGCGGCTGGCCCGGTTCATGGCCTGCTTCAGCAGATCCAGCGCCTGTTCGCGGCGGTCCTCGGCCTGGGCCTGGGCGGCTTGCGCGCGCAGCAGCTGGATCGCGACCCAGTCGTCGCGGTCGGCGGGAGCGAGCTTGTCGGCCCAGGCCTGCATGGCGGGCAGCGCCCGCTGGATTTCCTTCACATCGCCGGCCTGCTGCGCGATCAGCACGTTCAGCAGCCAGGCGTCGGCGGTGTCGTGCTGGTCGCTGTCCCATTCCAGCAGGCGCCCCGACAGGGCTTTGGCAATCCACGCCTGCGCACCGGGGACATCGCCACGCTGGAGTGCGAGCTTGGCCAGCAGCGTATAGACCGTGCCCTTGAGGCCGGGCTCGCCGTGCGGGTCGGCCTCGATCTGCACGAGCACCTGTTCCAGCAGCGCGCTGGCGTCGGCGGCGCGGCCGATGCCGCCCAGGGCGTCGGCACGCTGGAACATCAGGATGTGGCGGCCGATGTTCTCCGTGTAGCCCGGAAATTTTTCATCGAGCGGCCAGTACTGCTCGGTGGTGGCGAAGGCATCGGCATGCTGCAGCAGCATCTTCTGCGAGATCACCAGATGCACCAGCAGCGGCGGCAGATACTGGCGCATGCCCATGCGCTGGTACTGCTCCACCGCACGCTGGATCGCGGGAACCGCCTGCGCGAAATGGCCGCGCTGCATGCTCAGTTCCGCCAAGGATTCATCGATGCCAACAGCGCCGGCGGTGTCGCCCGCCAGGGCGTAGTTGACGCGCGCATCGCCGAAATCCGCCTCGGCCTCGTCGAAGCGACCCACCATGTTCAGCAGCTCCGCGCGCTGCGCATAAGCGTAGGCGAGATAGCCGGTGTTGTTCTGCTGCTTCAGCAGGTCGATCGCTTCGAGCAGCGCCTGCGCGCCCTGCGCGTGCCGGTGCTCGCGGAAGTAGACATACCACCGCTTGGCCAACGTCCTTGCGCGCAGCACCGGCTGGGTCCTGGCCGGCAGGCGGTCCAGCAGGTCGGCCGACTCGGTCTTGCACTCTTCGTACTCGCCCTGGTCGCAGTAGAAGGCGACCTTGGCGTAGGCGAACTCCGGCGTCGTGCGCAGATCCGCCGGCGCGTTGTCGATCAGCTCGCGCAGCACTTTCAGCGTGCCTGTGTGGGATGCGGCCTCCATGCGCAGCAGGTATTGCTCCTTGTCGTCATCCGAGGCGACGCGGTCGGAATCCCCCGCGCCCAGCTGGGCGAGCAGAAAGGCATTGGCTTCGTGCGCGGCCTTCAGCATGTTGTCCGCGTAAGCCTCGGCGTGCAGGGCGCTGCCGTTGCGCACGCTTGCATCGAGCTGGACATGCCAGCGGCCGTTGTCCAGCGTCACCTGCGGCTGGATCACCAGCGCATATGACGCAAACGATGCCGTGCCGCCCTGCTCCGGCCGGTCGAGCATATTGACCACGGCCTGGCTGCCTTCGACCGGCACCCTGGCGCCGCGCAGGTCGCCGACGATCAGGTCCATCAAACCCAGGCGTAGCCATGACCACTCCTCCGGCGCATGAATCTGCGCGGGCAGGACCACAGCGGTGCCCTGCTTGAAAGCCTGCCTGGCACGCCCGTAGAAATGCCATGCGCCGAAACCGGCTACGGCCACCACCAGCAGCAGCGCCACGCCCCACCACACGCGGCGGCGCCTGGGCGATGGCGTGCGGCGCGCGGCAACCACCGGCTCATCGCCACCCTCGGCTGGCGGAGACGGAGCGTCCGACACCATCGACGTAGCCATCACCCAGCGATAGCCCACGCGCGGCAAGGTCTTGATGCAGCGCTGCTCGTCGGCGTTGTCGCCCAGCACGCGGCGCAGGCGGACGATGGTCTGCGCCAGCAGGTTGTCGCTGATCTCGGTGCTGCCCCAGACCGCGGCGATCAGCTCGTCCTTGCCCACCGCCCGTTCGCGATGCTCGACCAGGTAGGCCAGGCAATCGAAGGCGCTGGCGGTGAGTTCGACGGGATCCCCGTTCTGCAGCAGCTCGCGTGCCTGCGGATGGAGCTCGAATGCGCCGAACCGGTAAGTCGTCGTCATGGGCGCCATTATGACCAGCCACGCCGCGGTTGCTATCCCGCGGCGGTGGGACTGGCAGCTTTGTCACATGGCCAGCCGCAAAGGGAATCCCCGCGCCGCACTTACGGCCGGCAGGCACGCGTTCTAGAATGCCGCGAATGGCTGCGTAGCGAGGGATCGAGTGTCGCCGTTCAATCTGTTTCAGCGCGTGTCCAAGGCGCCCACCAATCCGCGGGCCGAGCCGGCGCCGCGCAACTTCGACGTGGCGGAGCTGTACGAAGGGCCCGTGCGCACCGCGGCCGATGCCCAAGCGCAACCGGTCCGCCTCGACGAGAAGCTGCGCCAGGCGTATTTCTGGATCGTCAACAACGCGATCATCAGCCCGCACTACGACATCGAATACCACGACGGCCCCGCCGCCACCTTCGCGGTGGGCGACACCCGCCGCACGCTCACCCTGCCCTCGGCGCAAAGCTATTCCAGCTACGTGCTGCTGCCGCTGCTTGCCTTCGCGGCGCGGCGCAAATGCCTGTTCATCGGCGGCCCCGGCCGCGGCAAGACGGCCAGCGCCATCCTGATGGGCGTGCTCGCCGGCTATCCGGTGCGCGAGGTGCGCCGCGCCATGCAGCACGGGCATCCGCAGATGACCATCGCCGACCTGCTCGGCAATCCGCTGCCGGCGGACCTGGTGGCCGCGCAGGACATGGGCGACATCCGCATCGCCTGGCGCAAGTGGCTGTCGATGCGGGTGAAGATCATCGACGAGTACAACCGCATCCCCACCCGCACGCAGAGCGCCCTGCTCACCGTGATGGGCGACAACTACGCCGAGATCCTCAACCACGTCTACGAATGCCCGGAGTCGGCCTGGTACCTCACCGCCAACGACGACCGCGGCGGCGGCACCTACCAGGTGGTGGAAGCCTTGCGCGACCGCATCGACGTGGTGGTGCAGGCGCTGGCCTTCAATCCGCGCTTCCTGGACGAGCTGCTGCTGCGCATCGAGGAGAACATCCGGCCGGAAGAAGTGGTGCCGCGCGACGTGATTTTCTCCGAGGCCGAGGTCGACCGCCTGTGCGAGGAAATCCGCGCGGTGGACGTGCCGCAAGACGTGCGCCGGCGCGTGGAGTTCTTCGCCAGCCAGTTCGAGCTGATGGAAACCGCCGGCGCGCAGTTCGAATACCTCACCAAGGACACCGTGCGCCTGGCCGGCGCCGACTGGGCGCAGGCCACCGCCGCCGACACCGGCCGCGACCGCATGAAGGACCTGGGCTGCCAGACCCGCAACGGCCTGTCGGTGCGCAACCTCACCACCTTGCTGGTCTTCGCCAAGTCGCTGGCCTACTTCCGCGGCCATGCGGCGGTGACGCTCGACGACGTGCGCCACATCCTGCCCTTCGTGCTCAACGACAAGCTGCAGCCGGACCTGGACGCGCCCTTCTTCGGCCTGCCCGAGAACGCCGCCTACCGCACCGACCGGCTCAGCTGGCTGCGCTGGCTGTTCGACGCCTCCAACGCCGAATACGACCGCCTGGACCTGGACCGCAACGACCCGGTGGGCGAGCTGTCGGCGGAATTCGCGCGCGGGCTGGACGGCTTGAGCGAGCGCGAGACGCGCGCGCGGCTGGTGCGCATCGAGCGGCTGATCGAGGAACGGGTGAAGGGCCGCAAGCTCTACGGGCATCTGTACGACGATCTGCTGAAGCTCAAATACCTGCACCAGCGCTACACCAATTACCTGCACTGGCAGCAGGCGCGCTGATGGTCTCGGACACGCTCGCCGGCGTGCTGGCCTCGCGGCGCGCGCTGCTCAACCAGCGCGTGGCCGAAGCGCGGCATCAGCAGCCCGGGTTCGATACCGCGGCCTTCAGTGCCTTCGTGGGCGATACGCTCAATACGGTGTGCGGCGCGGTGCAGGCCGTGGATCCGCTGGCCACCGGCGCGGCGGTGGAAGCGGCGTTCGAGATCGGCCTCACCCTGGTCGGCCAGGGGCTGGCCGGACCGAAGGCGCGCCTGCCGTGGGTGGACCGCGCGTGGAAACAGCTCACGCCGTCCATCGCCAGGCTGATCGCGCAGGCGCCGACTGAAACGCTCGGCACGGTGACCAATGCCATCGTGCGCTTGAGCGGCGTGCGCGGCGTGCGGGTGGACGACTGGATCGACACCATGCGCGCGCTGGCCGGCCGCTGCGGCACGCTGGACGAGCTGCGCGCACTCGGCGCGCTGTGCGCCTGGCGCGCCGGCATGGCGCATCTGCGCGAACCGGCGCTGGCGCAGGCCGATCGGCTGGATTCCGCGCTGGCTTCGGCCGCACTCGGTGCGCCCGACATGCCATGGGCGAGCTTGCGCGAACGGCTGTCCGCCGATCGCTGGTGGAATCCGGCCACCGGCAACGTCGACGCGCAGGGCCAGACGCTGGGCGGTTTCAGCGGCATGGACGGTCCCTTTGCTGTGCCGCCGGCGATCCGCGCCGGCGGCGGGCATTTCGTGGCCGAAAGCGCGGGGCGCCATTTCCTGCTGATGGCCGATGCCTTCGGCGCGGTGGTGCTGCCGGCCGCCGCGAACGAATTTGCACAGGCCGATGCCGCCGCGGCGCCCGGCGTGGCGATCACCCAGCGCGGCGGCAGCGTAGGCGGAACAGAAATCGCGTTCGCCGTACCGGGCGACCGCATGCAAGCCGTGGGCGGCCCCGACAGCGTGGCCTTGTTCTCGCCGTGGTCGCACCACGTGCGCATCGTGCCGGCGCGCGCGTGAGCGAGCTGCCGGCCACCGACACGCTGTCCCGCTGGCAGGCCGCATGGCCGGCGGCGCTGGAAGCCTGGAGCCGCTTCACCCGCCTGCGCGATCCACGCCTGTGCGACAGCCGCGTCGATGCCGCCGCCGAAGGCCTGCTCGGCAGCTTTGCGATGATCCGCCTGTTCGACCAGCGCGTGGTGATCGACCTGCCGGAGGTCGAACGCCTGGGCCTGACCGACCACGCCGTGGAAATCCTGGCGCACGAAATCGGCCACCACGTGCTGGCCCCGGCCACCGCCACCGACCACGCCCGCCTGCTGGCGCGGCTGCGCCATGCGCTGCCCACGCTGGAAGCACAGGCGCCGATGGTGGCCAATCTCTACACCGACCTGCTGATCAACGATCGCCTGCAGCGCCAGTGCGGCCTGCGCATGGCGGACATCTACCGCCGCCTGGCCGAGCGCGACACGTCGAAAGAAACGACGCCGGTGTGGGCGCTCTACATGGGCATCTACGAGCAGCTATGGCAGCTGGCGCCCGGCTCGCTCGGCGGCCCGGTGGACGACACGGCCCTGCGCGGCGACGCCTGGCTGGGCGCGCGCGTGGTGCGCGTCTATGCCGGCGAATGGATGGACGGCGCCTCGCGCTTCGCCACGTTGCTGCTGCCGCACCTGCTGCGCTCGGTGAAGGATTGGCGGGTGGACGTGCTGATGGACACGCGTGACGCCGGAAAGGGCAGCCAGCCGGTGGGACTGGAGCGCATCGAGGACGGCGAGCTGGATCAGGCCGTGCATCCCGCGCTGGATCCGCGCATCACCGGCGAGGCGGTGACGCCGCCGCAGACACGGCCTTCCGAGGAACTGCCCGCCGCGCCGGATCGCCAGAGCGGTCAGGCGCGGGAGCCGTTCGAGTATGGGGAGATCCTGCGTTCCGCCGGCCTGGATCTGAGCGATCACGATATCGCCGTGCGCTATTACCGCGAACGCGCGCTGCCGCATCTGATCCGCTTTCCGGTGCGTCCGCAGCCGCAGGCGTTCGAGCCGCAGCTGGAAGGGCTGGAGCCGTGGGAAGCGGGCGATCCGCTGGATGCGCTGGACTGGATGCAGAGCCTGCTGCAGTCGCCACGCGTGATTCCGGGGCTGACCACGGTGCAGCGCGCGTACGGCGATGCGTCGGGGCAGGATCCAGCCAGCGAGCCGGTGGACCTGGATCTGTACGTCGACAGCTCCGGCTCGATGCCCAATCCGCAGACGCACACCTCTTACCTCACGCTTGCCGGCGCCATCATCGCGCTGTCCGCGCTGCGCGTCGGCGCGCGCGTGCAGGCGACCTTGTGGAGCGGCAAGCAGCAGGTGCTGCATACCGGCGGCTTCGTGCGCTCGGAGGACGACATCCTGCGCGTGCTTACCGGCTTCTTCGGCGGCGGCACGGCCTTCCCCATCCACCGCCTGCGCGATACCTACGCCCACCGCGCGCCGCACGAACGCGCCGTGCATATCCTGCATATCTCCGACGACGGCATCACCACCATGTTTGCCAATGACGAGCGCGGCAACAGCGGCTGGGATGTCGCGGCGCGTGCGCTGGCCGCGGGCCGCGCGGGCGGCACCATGGCCTTGAACCTGTACACCCCGTTGCCTGCGCATCTGGCGCCGACGAGCCGGCCCTGGGAAGCGGACCTGTTGCGGGCGCAGGAGGCCGGCTGGGCGATCCACGCGGTGCGCGACATGGCCGACCTGCTCAGTTTTGCGCGCGAGTTCAGCCGGCGGCATTACGAGCGGCCGGCGGCAGGAGTGCGCGCATGATCGTGCTGTGGCGCGTCAGCACGCTATGCAACCTGGCCTGCGGCTTCTGCGCGTATGACCGGCGGTTGCGGCTGGTGCGGCAGGAGTCCGAGCCGGCCGAGGTCGAACGTTTCGCCGCCTTGCTCGGCGAGTACGGTCGCGCTCATGGCGAAGACATGCTGATCAGCTGGCTGGGCGGCGAACCGCTGCTGTGGCCGGGCGTGCTCGCGCTTTCGCAGCGCCTGCGCGAAAACCACCGCCTGCGCATCAGCGTCACCACCAATGGCAGCACCTTGCATCGGCCCGGCGTGGTGGAGGCCATGGCCGCGGCGTTCGACGAAGTGACGCTCAGCATCGACGATGTCGGCGAGGCGCACGAGCGCCTGCGCGGCTGGCCGGGTGGCTGGCGGCGGCTGGAGCAGGGCATCGGACGCCTGGTTGCACAAGGCGGCGCTGCAGGCAGCACACCGAAACTGCGCGTCAACACGGTGCTGATGCGCGACACCCTGGAGCGTTTCCCGGTGCTGTGCGAGCGCCTCGCGGACTGGGGCGTGGACGAGATCACTTTCAACCAGCTCGGCGGCCGCGACCGTCCGGAGTTCCACGCCGGCCACGCCTTGCGTGCCGCCGACGTGACCTGGCTGCGCGCCCATCTGCCGGCACTGGTGGCGCGCATGGCCGCGCGTGGCGTGCGTCTGTGCGCTCACGACGCCTACCTCGACCGCTTCGAGGCCAGCGCCACTGGCCGCGCCATTGCCATCGCCGATTGCGCACCGCGCCGTCCCACCATCTTTATCGACGAGCATGGCCGCATCGCGCCGTGCAGCTTCACCATCGACCATAGCCCCATGACCACTCACGACATCCGCACCGCGCACGATGTGGCCGCCCTGCGCGCCCGCCTTGCCGTCCGCCAGTCCGCGGCGGTGTGCGCGGACTGCCCTTCCACCCAGGTTTTCGCCAAGTTCGGGACATGAGCATGCCGGCCGGACCTTCGCTCGAACGATTGCTGCGGCGCCTGATCGAGACGCCACCGGATTTCCTCGCCCCGCCGTGGCGCGGCGGCGAAGGCCAGGTGCGCGTGGCCGCCGTGGTCAACGACGTGCTCGCCGCGCTGGAATGCCAGGCGCCGATGAGCCTGCTCGCCACGCTGTCCGGCGAACTGAAAGCCGTGTCCGCCGAGCAGCTGAGCTTGTCGGCGGTGCTGGCCTGGCTGCTGGCCGACGACGCATGGCACGGCTTCGCCAAAGCCTCGCCCGCGCTGCCCGCCTTGTTCGCCGACGCAGTTCCCGCGCTCGCGGCTGAAGCGAACGCCTCGCGCTACGTGTTCGAACCCGAGCGCCGCGAGGAATTGGCACGCACCGCGATCGCACGGCTGGGCCTGACGCCCGACGGCGAAACCGCCAGCCAGGCGGCGGATCGACTCGCCAGCGTCAGCGGCGTCGAGCGGCGCCGGCTGCTGGAGGCCAGCCGCGAAGCCGAGGCGCGTGCGCGCGCCATCCGCGAAGCGCTGGCGCGCAAGGCGGCAGAGGAATCGGCAGACAAGTGGACGCGCGAGTGAGCCGCGAACCGACGGATGCCGAGCGCTATCCGACGCTGAGCGAAGCGGGCCAGGCGATGCTGCGCTTCATGAGCGAGCATCCGAGTGCGCCGATGCTGCGCAATCGCAGCGGCAATCGCCTGCTGGCCGAAGAGATCGAGGATTTGCGCGCTTATGAGCGCGAGGTCGCCGATGCACGCTTCGCATGGAGCACGCGCTGCGCGCCGCCATGGCTCGATGCCTTCGTCGATGAAGTGTTCGCGCAAGTACCGCACTACCGCGCACTCAGACGGCCTGCCGCCTTCGAGGACATCGCCACGGTAGGCCGCGGCGACCTCGCCGCCGATATCGCGCAGTTCGTGCCGGATGCGGTGCCGCTGGACCGCCTGATCAACTTCCGCACCACCGGCACCACCGGCCATCCGCTGATCCTGCCATCGCACCCGCTGGTGGCCGGCCGCTATCTGGCGTTCCACAAGCGCGCGCTGCGGCGCGTGGGCATCGAGCTGCGCCATGGCCGCGGCCAGGTCGGCGTGATGCTGCTAGGCCTGCAGCGCAAATGCTTCACCTATATCTCGGTCACGCCGACCATGGACGAGTCGGGCCTGGCCAAGATCAACCTGCATCCGGACGACTGGCGCGATCCCGCCGACCGTGCGCGCTATCTCGATGCGATGCAGCCGGAGGTGATCGCGGGCGATCCGATTTCCTTCGCGGCTCTGCTGGAACTGCCGGTACAGCATCGGCCGCGTGCCCTGCTCTCGGTATCGATGGCCTTGTCCGCCTCGCTGCGTGTGAACCTGAGCGAGCGCTTCGGCTGCCCGGTGCTGGACGTGTATTCGATGAACGAAGCGGGCCCGCTGGGTGTGTACGACGAGGCGCTCGATGCTTTCGTGCTGCTTCAGCCCCGCATGTACATGGAAACCCTGGATGCCCATGGCCATCCGGTACCGCACGGACAACCCGGCGAAATCGCACTGACCGGCGGCTTCAACTTCTGCCTGCCGCTGCTGCGCTACCGCACCGGCGACCACGGCGTACTGATCGACGCGCCCGAAGGTCCCGCCATCGCACAACTGCATGGACGCCAGCCGGTGCGCTTCCTCACCCGGGACGGCGACTGGATCAACAATATCGACCTGACCCATGCGCTGCTGCCGTTGCCGCTGTCGCGCTACACCGTGCATCAAGCCGCGAACGGCGAGGTTGCGGTGGCACTGCCACAGGCCGAAATGAACTACGCCAGCGAAGCGGCGAGCCGCGTCTCCGCCGCGCTGCGCGGACGCGACATCCGCGTTATCGAACTCACCAGCGAGGACAAAGTGCTGCAATACACCACCGACCTGCCCGGAGGCATGGCCGCATGACCTTGCTGGAAGGCGTCGCCAACGCCCTGGCCACCGCATCGATCCTGCTGGCCGGCCGCAACAGCGTGCATACCTGGTGGACCGGCATTGTCGGCTGCTCCCTGTTCACCCTGCTGTTCTGGGAAACGCGCCTGTACGCCGACGTGCTGCTGCAGGTGTTCTTCGTCGGCGCCAGCGTGGTCGGCTGGTGGTACTGGAGCCGGCATGGCGAGCGCGCGGAGCTGCCGATCGGCCGCACCGCGCCGCGCACGCTGGCCTGGTTCGTGGCGGGTGCGGCGGTGGCCACGCTCGTCTACGGTTCGCTGCTGCATCGCTTTACCGACGCCTACGCGCCGTTTGCCGATTCGACCGTGCTGGCCTTGTCGGTGCTGGCGCAGCTGCTGCTGATGCGGCGGCGGATCGAGACCTGGCCGATCTGGGTGCTGGTCAACAGCGTGGCGGTGCCGCTGTATGCCTCGCGCGGGCTGATGCTGACGGCCGTGCTTTATTCGGCGTACTGGATCAATGCGTGGGTGGCGTGGCGGCATTGGCGCAACCTGTTCCGGCGTGCGGAAGCGGTGGCGTGAAGCGTTTCCGCACCGGGCTGGTGGTCGGCAAGTTCTGTCCGCTGCATCGGGGCCATCAGTACCTGCTCGATCGTGCGCAGGCAGCGTGCGCGCGGCTGGTGGTCATCAGCTATACCAAGCCGGAGTTTCCCGGTTACGAACCGGAGCGGCGCGAGCGCTGGCTGGCGGCGCTGTATCCGGATGCCACGCGCCTGGTGGTCGACGATGTACGGCTGGCGGCTTATGGCGTCGCGCTGCCGCCTAACGAAGCATCGGACGAGGAACATCGCGCTTTCGTGGCCTGGCTGCTGCGCGAAGTGCTGCGCGTCGACGTGGATGCCGTCTTTACCAGCGAGGCCTACGGCGACGGCTTCGCCGCGTCGCTGTCGCGGGCGCAGAGCGAGCGCGGTGGCCCGGCGGTCATGCATGTATCCGTGGATGCCGCGCGCACCGCCATCCCCGTGTCGGGCACGGCGGTGCGTGCCGACATCCATCGTGCGCGCTCGTCGCTAGCCCCCTTGGTGTACGGCGACTTCGTGCGGCGCGTGGCGATCCTCGGCGGCGAATCCACCGGCAAGTCCACGCTCGCTGCACGGTTGGCCACCGCGCTGGACACGGTCCACGCCGCCGAATACGGCCGCGAACTGTGGGAGAACAAGCAGGGGCGACTCGTAGTGGACGATATGCTGCACATCGCCCGGACCCAGGTGGCCCGCGAAGAGCAACTCGCGCCAACCGCACAACGCCTCTTGCTCTGCGACACCACGCCCTTGACCACCCTGCTCTACGCGCAGGCTATGTTCGGCCATGCCTGCCCCGAACTGGAAGCGCTCGCGCAACGCCCCTACGACGAGGTGCTGTTGTGCGCACCCGATGCCCCTTTCATCCAGGACGGCACGCGGCGCGACGAAGCCTTCCGCGATTGGCAGCACCAGTGGTACCTGCGCGAATTCGCTGCCCGCGGCATCCGCTATCGCCTGCTCACCGGCGATTGGCAGGAACGCACCGCCATGGCGCTGGGCCTTCTGTCCGCGCCGGCCATTTAAAAACGCCATCATAGAAATTGCTTTTCGCGACTGTCGACCGGAGGGGCGGTTTTCTACGATGCCCGCTCCCCATTCCGCTCCAACGAGCACCCGCCACGAGGTAGTCATGAAAAGGCCATTGCTGGGTTTTGCCACCCTCTGCCTGCTCGGCATCGCAGCCGCCAGCGCGGCGGTACCTTCCTATATCGCTGCCGCCATCGGCGACAGCGCGCGCCCGGCGGCCGACAAGGCGAGCGACGCCGCGCGCAAGCCGGCCGAACTGATCGCCTTTACGGGTATCAAGCCGGGCGACCGCGTGGCCGACATCCTGCCGGGCGGCGGCTACTTCACCCGCCTCTTCAGCAAGGTGGTGGGGCCGAAGGGCCACGTCTATGCGGTGTTGCCGGAGACCCTCGTCGCCAAGGCGCCGCCGGAGAAACTGCAGCCGATACGCACGCTGGTCGCCGACCCGGCCTACCGCGACAACACCAGCCTGGAGACCCGCCCCTACGACAGCCTCGATGTCGGCGCGCCGCTGGACGCGGTGTGGATCTCGCAGAACTACCACGACATCTACGGCGCGGTCAGCGTCTTCAGCGTCGACGGCACCACCGGCACGGACGCAGCGGCCAAGCTCGATGCCGCGGTGTTCAAGGCCTTGAAGCCGGGCGGCGTCTTCGTCGTGGTCGACCACGTGGCCAAGCCCGGCGCCGGCGAAGCGGACGCGCATGCCCTGCACCGCATCGACCCGGAAACGGTGATCGCGCAGGCCAAGGCGGCGGGCTTCGTGCTCGAAAGCCGCAGCAATGTCTTGGCCAATCCACAGGACGCACACGACCAGACCGTGTTCGCCGTGGAGATCAAAGGCCACACCGACAAGTTCGCGCTGAAGTTCCGCAAGCCGAAGGAGCGCTAAGCGGCGCCGTGCGGGAGCCGCATGCACGGGGCTTCACGAAACCCTGTGCTAGCGTGCCGCGCGATCCGGGCAGCCGTCCGGATCGCGGGCATTCCCGCCCATCACAAGGAGATGAGTGATGCATCGCATGCTCTATCTGGCCG
Source organism: Dyella sp. LX-66 (assembly GCF_018599165.1). Lineage (NCBI taxonomy): Bacteria > Pseudomonadati > Pseudomonadota > Gammaproteobacteria > Lysobacterales > Rhodanobacteraceae > Dyella > Dyella sp. LX-66. The sequence goes on along the minus strand of NZ_JAHFVJ010000010.1, from coordinate 109,601 downwards.
CGCCGGCCATGTTCGGCGCCATAGCCCTCCTGCTTCCCGCGCCTGCTCTCGCCGCCGCCGATGCGGCTCCCGCCAAAACCGGCTTCGACACCTTCGCCACACCCACCCAGGCCAGCACGCCGCAAGGCGTCGACGTCGCCGCCGATGGCAACGTGTGGTACTCGGAAACCAGCGCCGGGAAGATCGCCGTGCTCCGCCCGGATCGCAGCTCGGCGGAATATCCGCTGCCCGATGGCGGCCAGCCCTTCATTCTCAAAGCCGGCAAGAACGGGATCTGGTTCACCGATCAGGTCCGCCGCGCGATCGGGCATCTGGATCCGCGCAGCGGCGCACTCGTCGAGTACGCGATTCCTTCCCGCGAGAAACCGTATTTCATCCAGCTCGCGCCGGATGGCAGCCAATGGTTCACCGTCACCGCCGGCGTCGGACGCCTCGCGCCGGATGGCAGCGTCACCGAGTGGACGGTGCTGCTGGAGCATCCCGACGACCATATGGAACAGCTGAGCCTCGACCCGCATGGCAACGTGTGGTTCGTGGAACGCAACTACGCCGGTGCCGGCCCGAAAGGCACCAACAAGGTCCGCCGCCTGAACCCGGGCACGAACATCGTCAGTACGTATCTGGTGCCAACTGCCGGCGGCACTCCTTCCGGGGTGATCGCCAATGCCGACGGCACGGTGTGGGTGTCCGAGTACTACGGCAATGCGCTGGCGCTGCTCGACCCGGCCGTGGCGCCGCACACCGACGAAGCCGCCAAGCCGGCGACGCACGCGGCGAGCCAGCAGCCGGCGACGATCAAACCCACCGTCACGGCACGCGCGACGCCTACGCCTGCACCGGCACCGCCGAGCACCAGCGAGGTCAAGCCCAAAGTAACGCGCGGCTGGATCGAATATCCCCTGCCCATCGCCAACGCCAATGCGGAAGACATGCGCGTGGACAGCCAGGGCCGGGTCTGGTTCGAGCAGGACGCAGGCTATATCGGCATGCTGGATCCGAAGGCCCGCCGCGTCACGGAATACACGATCGTGCCGGCCAACAGCGGCTACTACAACATCGCACTCGAACAGCGTGCCGGCCTACTGTGGGTGACCGAGGCCGGCGGCTCCGGCGCGACAACGACCGGCATTGCGAGTCTGAAGATCGGGCTCTGATGCGGGAGCCAGGGGCTTGCGACGATGCAAGCCCCCGGTGCCGGCATCAACGGCGGCGCATGGACGTCAAAGCGTGGGCAATACCGCCCGCACATGCGCCTCGAAGCGGCTCGACAGCTTCGATGCATGCGCGGCGTTCTGGATGGTGATGCCGATCGAGGGTAGTACCGGCAGGCCGCTGGACGGCGGCAGCACGCGCAGATCCGGTGGCACGCCGGTGAGGGTCATCACGGTGATGGCTTGTCCGGAACGCACCACCGCGGTGAGGCCAGCCACGCTGCCGCTCGCATAGGCGATGCAGTAATCGCGGCCCGCGCGATCGAGGCTGGCGGTCGCGGCCAGATGATCCAGCGCATCCGGATCCGACAGCGCCAACTGCAGGGGATCGCGCCGGAACGCCTGGCTGCCTTTGCTGCCGACCCAGACCAGCGGTTCGCGGCGCAGGAAGTGGCCGCGTTCCGCACTGTCCGGCTGCGATACCAGGGCGATATCCAGCGACTTGTCCCGCAAACGTTCCAGCAGCCGCGGCGAAGGTGCGCACACCACTTCGATGAATACCTGCGGATGCAGGCTGGCGAAACTCTGCAGCAGTCCGGGCAGGAACACGCGGGCGTAATCGTCCGGACAACCGAAGCGCAGGCGGCCCGAGAGGTTCTCGCCGGTGAGGTCGGCCACCGCTTCGTCGTGCGTGCGCAGGATGCGCTGCGCATGCGCCAGCAGCCGCTCGCCATGCGTGGTGAGCGACACGCCGCGGCCGCTGCGTATCATCAGCGGCTGCTGCACGGCCTGCTCCAGCTTCTTCAGCTGCTGGCTCAGCGCGGCCTGCGTGCGGCCCACCTGCCCGGCGGCGCCGCTGACCGAGGTGGCGTCGGCCATGGCGACGAAGTTACGCAGCAATGCGATATCGAGTCGGATGCCCATGCCGCTGTCCATGATCAGGTGGGTGGGCCGGACCGTGGGGGATGCCGGGCCTCGCCGGATAATCGCATCTTATGCGAGCCATTAGCGTTTTTAGTTGTCGCCGGCGCGCGGGCCGTGCCTAAGATCGAACGGACATCCCCGCTGAAAGGATCAGACGCATGAGGACCACCCTGGGCAGGTCGCTGTTGCTGTGCCTCTTCGCCATGGCGGCCACGGTGGCCGCGGCCGACGCACCGCAGAAGCAGGCGCCGCTGTATGGCGTCAACGATATCCCGAAAAAATTCGACGACGCGGTGCCGGGCGGGCAGGACTTCGTCAAGCGCGTGGTGATGATCCCGATGCGCGACGGGGTGAAGCTCTACACGGTGATCATGCTGCCCAAGGGTGCGCACGATGCGCCGATCCTGCTGACGCGCACGCCGTACAACGCGGACGAACGCGCGGGCAATGCGACGAGCTCGTCGCTGCTGTCGGCGTTGCCATTGGGCGATGCGGTGTTCGCGCAGGCCGGCTATATCCGCGTCTATCAGGACGTGCGCGGCAAATACGGTTCGGAGGGCGACTACGTGATGATGCGGCCGGTGCGCGGGCCGCTGAATCCCACCAAGGTGGATCACGTCACCGATGCCTGGGACACCATCGACTGGCTGGTGAAGCACGTGCCGGAATCGAACGGGCGTGTCGCCATGATCGGTTCGTCGTACGAAGGCTTCACCGCCGCCATGGCCTTGCTCGATCCGCATCCGGCGCTGAAGGCGTCGGTGCCGGAGAGTCCCGTGATCGACGCCTATATGGGCGACGACTGGTTCCACCATGGCGCCTTCCGCAACCTGATGCTCGGCTACGTGCATATGCAGACGGTGCAGAAGGGCGCGGGCGCGGTCACGCCCAGCGACACCTACGACAAGTACGAGGAGTACCTGCGCGCCGGCTCCACCGGCGACTACGTGCGCAGCCGCGGCCTGGACAAGCTGCCGTTCACGGCGCGGGTGATGGAGCACCCTGCCTACGATGCGTTCTGGCAGGGGCAGGATCTGGTGCGGCTGCTGGCGGCGCATCCTTCCTCGGTGCCCACGCTGTGGGAACAGGGCCTGTTCGACCAGGAGGACATGTGGGGTGCCAACCACGCATGGCTGGCGCTTAAAGCCGCCGGCCATCTGTCCAACAACTGGCTGGTGCTGGGCCCGTGGTCGCACAGCCAGGTCAATGGCACCGGTTCTGCGCTGGGGCCGCTCAAGTGGTCGGGCGACACCGCACTGGAATACAACCGCGACATGGTGCTGCCCTTCCTCGAGCACTATCTGCGCGACAAGCCGGCGGCGCCGCTGGCGCACGTCTCGGTCTACAACACCGGCGACAACCGCTGGGACCGTTTCGAGGACTGGCCCACGGCCTGCGAGCACGGCTGCGCGAACGCACTGAAGCCGCTGTACCTGGGCAAGGATTTCGGCCTTAGCTTCGCCGCGCCTACCGAAGCGGATGCGGGCGACAGCTATGTCAGCGATCCGGCCGGGCCGGTGCCCTTCCTGCCGCGCCCCGTGCTGGATCCGTTCTTCGCCTACGGCTCGACCTATGCCGGCTATCTGCCCTGGAGCAAATGGCTGGTGAGCGATCAGCGCTTTGTGGACGGACGCACCGACGTGCTGGTGTACGAAACGCCGGTGCTGACCGCGCCGGTGCGCGTGCAAGGCATTCCCGTGGCGGACGTGCGCGCGGTCACTACGGGCACCGATGGTGACGTGGTGGTGAAGCTGATCGACGTGTATCCCTCGCAGGTGACGCACGATCCGTCGATGGGCGGTTATGAACTGCCGATTGCGCTGGATATCTTCCGCGGCCGCTACCGCGAGAGCTTCGAGCATCCCACCGCGATTCCCGCGAATCAGCCGCAACGCTATCGCTTCGAGCTGCCGAACGTGAACCACGTGTTCCAGCCAGGGCATCGGATCATGGTGCAGATCCAGTCCTCGCTGTTTCCGCTGTACGACCGCAATCCGCAGACCTTCGTGCCGAGTATCTTCGAGGCGAAGCCCGGGGATTACCGCGCGGCGAAGATCACGGTGCTGCGGTCGAGCGCGCAACCGTCGGCGGTGTGGTTGCCGGTGGTGGAGCGCTGAGCCGCTTTAATTCACGGCCGTGCCCGGCTCGACGGCGGTCGGCCGGTGCACGCTCAAGGCGGTGCCGGCCGAGGCGATGATGATGGCGCCGATGGCCAGCCACTGCAGCGTGGTCAGGCGCTCGCCCAGCAGGGTGACGCCGGCCATCGCGGCGACGGCAGGTTCCAGGCTCAGCAAGGTGCTGAAGGTGCGCGCGGGCAAGCGCGTCATCGAGATCATTTCCAGCGAGTACGGCAGCGCGGAACTGAGGAAGGCCACGCCCAGCGCGTATGGCAGCAGCGAAGGCGACAGCAGCGCGGTGCCGGCGTGCGCCACGCCGAAGGGGATCGCCAGCAAGGCGCCGATCGACGTGCCCAGCGTGACCGCATCACCGCCATAAGCCGCACCGGTGCGCTGGCCCAGCACGATGTACAGCACCCAGCCCACGCCCGCCGCCAGCGCATACATCACGCCCACCGGATCGAGCGCATGCACCTGGCCTTGCAGGGGCAGCAGCAGGAGCAGGCCGCCGATCACCAGCGCGATCCACACGAAGTCGATCAGGCGGCGCGAGCCGATCATCGCCAGCGTCAGCGGGCCGGTGAATTCCAACGCCACCGCGATGCCCAGCGGGATCGTGCGCAGCGACATGTAGAACACCAGGTTCATCGCGCCCATCGCCAGGCCGTAGCCCCACAGCGCGCGCCAGTCCTTGCCGCTGTGCACGCGGCGCCACGGCCGGCGCCATAGCAGCAGGATCAGTGCGCTGAGCCCGAGCCGATACGCCGTGGCACCCTGCGCGCCGACCTGGGGGAACAGGTGCTTGGCCAGGGAGGCGCCGCACTGGTACGAGACCATGGCGATCAGTAGAACCCCGATCGCGAGCGCGACCTGGGTGTGGGTGTTGCGGGGTGGCATGTGGGGGCCATCACGGGGTGAGGTCCGTACATGATGCCAGCAGGCATGGTCGAAGCGGTCGCGGGGAAACCGGACTGCTGACATCGCGTGGCAGCAGCGTAGGTTGGGGTGAGCGCAGCGAACCCCAACGGTGCGGCCACACGGGAGGTCTGTTGGGGTTCGCCTCCGGCTCACCCCAACCTACGCGTCAAGCGGCAGCAACGTGTCCGCTTTCGCCCTGAAGAAAAGGCCGGGTCGCGAGGACCCGGCCAAGGGGAGTACGCCGGCGCCATCGCTGCGCCGGCGGATGGAACCCGATCAGAACCACACGCCCAACTGCACCCCGAACGTCCGCGGCGGCAGATACTGCGACACGTACTGGAAGCTCCCGTCCGGCATCGCAAATCGCCCCGCACTGGTCCGCACCCTTCCATCGGTGACGTTCTGCACGAAGGCCGCCGCCCACCAGCGGTCCTGCGGCTCGGTATAACGCAGCGCCAGGTCGCCGCGGAAATAAGCCTTCTGCTTATCCCCTGCTCCCAGATTGAACGTGCTCAGCCACTGGTCGCTCTGGTACTGCCCGCTGAAACGCGGCGTCAGGCGGCCGCCATTGCCCAGATGAAAATCGTGCTCGTAGATCGCGGTGAGCGCGACTTTCGGCGCGTGCGGCAGATCGTTGCCGGAGATATTCATGCACGCCGAAATACCCGACTGCGGCGCGCACGCCGGCAGCCCCTGGTAATCGTTGCTGCCCGCATAGAGCAAGGTGCCCAGCTCCTTCTTCGGGATCAGCGACAGCACCAGGTTGGCGCGGTCGTCCTTGTCCTGATACGCCAGCTCCGACTCCAGGCCCGCGACCTTGGTGCTGCCCTTGACGTTGTTGAAGCCCAGGCCGCGGTTGCCGTCCGGATAGGTGATCGGCGCGGACAGCTGGAAGTCCTTGAAGTCCTCGTAATACGCCGCCGTGTTCCAGGTGACCCTGCCGTCGAGGAACACGAACTTGGTGCCGATCTCATAGTTGGTCAGCGTCTCGGGCTTGTACAGCGTGCCGGCGTCCTGCGTGCCGCCGGACTTGTAGCCGGTGGACACGCTGGCATACAGCAGGCCGTGTTCGCTGATGTCGGTATCGATGCGCCCCAGCCAGGTCACGCGGTCGTCGCTGTACTTGGCGTCGTTGCGCGTGGAGATATTGAAACCGGTCGCGGGGCTCGGATACGTGCTCGGCGCGATCGGCACCTGCGGCACCGTGGCGTCGTACGCCCAGCCCCAGCCGCGGCCGCCGATATTCTTCTTCTCGTCGTCGGACCAGCGCAGGCCGCCGGTCAGGCGCCAGTGGTCGGACAGATGCCAAGTGGCCTGGCCGAACAGCGCGGTGGACTTCACCGTCTCCTTGGGCTGGATGAAGGAGCCCTGCCACGCCACCGACTCCGACACCATCGTGCCGTTCATGATCGGGATGTCGAAGCGGATGTTGTTGTCTTCGTAGCCGTAATAGGCGCCGACGATCCAGTCAACGGTCTGCTCGCCCACCGACTTCAGATCGAATTCGTGGCTGTAGCTCTTGTAGTTCGACGAGTTGGTGCGGTCGTTCTGCGAGGAAGCGCCGGTGGCGAAGCTGGTCGGCACCTGCACGCCGGAATCCTGGTCGAACTGGCTCTTGCCGGAGAAGTGGTTGTAACCGGCGACGTAGCTCAGCTGCATGCTGCTGCCGATATTCCAGTCCATGCGGCTACGCACCGTGCCGGAGTTGCGGTGCAGATACGGCGCGGTGTCGATCAGCGCGGACCAGAACTCCTGCCCCTGCCGCGGCTGCTGCATCAGGCTCATATTGAGCGTGCCGCGATCGATGAAGTACTCGTACGAGAGGTTCCACTTGAACGCCTCGCTCGGCTGCCACAAGGCGCTGACGCGCGCGGCGGACTGGTCCTGCGCGCTGTACTTGTCGCCGCCCTGCACGAACAGGCTGGGGTCGATCGGGCGGAACTTGGCGGGGTTGCCGCCGGCGGCGAGATACGCGGTCTGCTGCTGCGCCACGCTGGGCAGCTGGCTGGACGGATTCTGGTAATCGACGTAACCGTCGTGCTGGGCGTGCACCACCGCCACACGCATGGCGAAGGTGCTGCTGATCGGCAGATTCACCGCGGCGCGCGCGCCCATCATGTTGTAGTTGCCCGCTTCCACCTGCGCATTGCCGTAGAAGCCGGCGTTGATGTCGGGCTTGGCGGTCTGGAAGCTGATCGCGCCGGCGGTGGAGTTGCGGCCCCACAGCGTGCCCTGCGGGCCGCGCAGAACTTCCACGCCATCCATGTCCAGCAGCAGGCCGGCGGCGGCTTCGGCGCGCGGCGAGTACACGCCGTCGACAAAAGTCGCCACTTCCGGATCGGCGTATTCGGTCTTGGCGCTGTCGTTGCCGATGCCGCGCATGGTCAGCGTCACCACGCCGTGGTCGCCCTGCGCGGTGGCCTGCAGGCCGGGCACCAGGCGGGTCAGGTCCTGCACCGTCATCACGCGCTCCTTGTCGAGCGTGTCGGGCGTGATGGCGCTGACGGCGACCGGTGTCTTCTGCAGTGGCGTCTCGCGCTTGGTGGCGCTGACCTCGATGGCGTCGAGCTGCTTGACCTTCTTGTCCGGTGCGGTGCTGCCCTGCGCTGGTGTGTTCGGCGCGGCCTGCGGATCGTCCGCCGCGAACGCCGCCGGCGTGGCGAGCGCCAGGGCCAAGGCGACGTGCAAAGCTGAGTAGCGCAACTTCATGTAAGTCTCCCCTACTTCTTGGCGATGGGCGTCGCCGTCTCCCCGACGGCGGCGTGATGCTTGGATCTCAAAATGACAGCGCTGTCATTTGGCGATGATAGACCGCCTTTCCCGCGGAAGCTTGACGCGTGGCAGCACGCGTGAATTCCACGTCAAACCCTTGCTGTGACTGGCTTTGCGAGGGTCCGCCAGCAAGCGTGGCGGCACCCATGGTGCGCAGCGGGGAAGCGGCTTATGTCAGCGCCGGACTTCCCTGCCCTTCCCGGCGCCTTATCTGGCGCAATCGACGACCTGGTCGGCGTCAGTGCCCAACGCGACGCGCGCCAGCGCCACCGACGATCCCGCACCCGCGCCCCACACGAACGGCTGGTCGATGCGATGCATGTCGGCGCCCGCGGTGCGGAAGCATTTGAGCGGCACGCCGATGCGCGTCCACGTGCCGGTGGGCAAGGCCGCCAGCGTCGGACCCAGTGCCACGCGCCCCTTGCAGCCGGCGCCGCAGCCCATGCCGATCCATGCGTCCTTGCCCGGCAGCGCATCCACGCGCACCGTCGCCACCAGCAGCACGTCGCCATTGGTCTGGCGATCGAGATCGAACGGTGTGCGCGACTGGATGGTCAACTCGGCGCCGCTCTTCTTCCACTCGAAGCGGCGCGCGTCTTCCTGTGCCTTGTAGTCGAGCGCGCTCATGCGCAGGCTGCTGTCGCCGGTCACGGACTGCGAGGTGCTTACCACCGCCGCAACGCCATCGGCGCCGAGCAGGCGGAAGGTGTAGCCGCGCACGGACTTGCCGCGCTCCAGGTAATTACCGACCGGAATCTGCTCGCCGCTGATGCCCGAGGCTTCCGACAAGTCCGCGACGTTGGCATGGTCGGCGTAGCGCAGGCCATAGCCGAACGGAAAGCGCGATTCGCCCTGCCCGTGCACGCCGCTGCCCGGCCACGCATAAGCGAGCTTGCCGTGGAAGTCGTTGGCGATCTTGCCGTCGCGCTTGCGCAGCAGCACGTCGGCGACGCCACCGCCTTCGCTGCCCGGCAGCCACGCGGCGACGAAAGCGTCGGAGGCATTGATCTCGCGATTCACCCACAGCGGACGGCCGCTGAGGAACACCGCCACCACGGGAATGCCGTCGCCATGCAGGCGGCGCAGCAGTTCCAGATCGTGTTCGTCGCCGGGGCGATACAGCAGGTTCGGCAGGTCGCCCTGGAATTCCGCATAAGGGTCTTCGCCGAACACCACCACGGCGACATCCGGCTTGCTCGCGTAGCGGCCGTCGGCGGCGATTTCGGCCTGGCCGCCCGCCGCCTTGACCTGCTCGGCGATGCCGGCGCCGATCGACTGCGCGCCCGGGAAATCCTTGTTGCTCAGCCCCGTGCCTTGCCAGGTGAGCGTCCAGCCGCCGCTCTGGCGCGAGATATTGTCCGCCGCATCGCCGGCCACCAGGATGCGCTTGCGCGGATCCAGCGGCAGCAGGCCGTTGTTGTTCTTGAGCAGCACCAGCGACTCGCGCACGGCGCGGCGCGCCAGCGTGCGATGCGCGGGGCTGCCGATCACCTCGGAGGATTTCGCGGCCAGCGGCTGTGCGGAGGGCAGGCCGGCTTCGAACAGGCCGGCGCGGAACTTCACGCGCAGGATGCGCGCCACCGCATCGTCCAGCCGCGCCGCAGAGATCGCACCCGATTTCGCCTCCGCCAGCGTGTGCTCGTACAGGCCGCGCCAGCTGTCCGGCGCCATCAGCATGTCCGCGCCCGCATCGATCGAAGCGGGGCAGTCGACATTGCTGCAGCCCGGCACCTGGCCATGCCCGTTCCAGTCGCCGACCACGAAGCCCTGGAAATCCATGCGGCCCTTGAGCACGCCGGTGAGCAAAGCCTTGTTGCCGTGCATCTTCTGGCCGTTCCAGCTGGAGAACGAGGCCATCACGGTCTGCACGCCGGCATCGATCGCGGGTGGATAACCGGCGGCGTGCACTTCGCGCAGTTCGGCTTCGCTGACCTGCGCGTCGCCCTGGTCCTTGCCGTCCTTGGTGCCGCCGTCGGCGAGGAAGTGCTTGGCGGAGGCGACCACGTGCGAGGCGTCGAGGAAATGCGGCGTGCCGGCCTTGCCTTGCAGGCCTTCGATCATCGCGGCGGCGTATTGCGCCACGACTTTCGGGTCCTGCGCATAGCCTTCGTAGGCGCGGCCCCAGCGCAGGTCCTGCGGCACGGCGAGGGTGGGCGCGAAGGTCCAGTTGATGCCGGTGGCGCGCACTTCGGCCGCGGTGGCCGCGCCGATGTCGCGGATCAGCTGCGGATCGCGCGTGGCGCCCAGCGCGGAGTTCTGCGGGAACAGCGTGGCGCCCACGGTGTTGTTGTGGCCGTGCACGGCGTCGATGCCGATCAGCAGCGGGATGGCCTGGCGGCCGTCGCTGGTGTCCATCGCGGCGCGGTAGAACGCGTCGGCCAGCGCCTTCCACTGTGCCGCGGTGGCGGTGGTCTTTCCTTCCGGCTTGGAATTGCCGCCGGCGAGGATCGAACCCAGGCGATACTTGCGCAGGTCATCCGGCGTGATGGCGGAGATGTCGGCCTGGATCAGCTGGCCGACTTTTTCTTCCACGCTCATTTTCGCCATCAGCGCGGCGACGCGCTGTTCGAGCGCCGCATCGCGCGGCAGCGGCCAATGCGCCGCGGGCCATTGCTCGGGATGGACGGCCGTATCGGCGGCCGTCACGGCGCCGGGCGGCAGGCAGGTGAGGGCGAGGCCCCAAGCGATCGGTGCAATACGCATACGACGAACGGACGCCAGCACGCCTTTCTCCCTTCCACGATAAGAACCATCGGCGCTCACCTCGGAGCTGCCCCCAGTACCCTGAGCCTGCCAGAAATGACAGCGCTGTCAATTGGCGTTGCAGCACTTTGGGACCAAGCCGTAGGTTGGGGTGAGCCGCAGGCGAACCCCAACGGTGCAGCGCGTTTGGACGTTGCGATGTTGGGGTTCGCCTGCGGCCCACCCCAACCTACGTCAGGGCTTGGCGGTGGATTCGCGTATTTGCAGGGAATAGGGCACCTGCAACAGCAAGCCCGGACCGCGCCCACGCAGCTTGTCCATCAGCTGCAAGGTCGCCAGCTTCCCCATCTCCCGGCTCGGCTGCCGCACGGTGGTCAGCGGCGGCCACAGCTGCGTAGCCAGCGGGGTGTCGTCGAAACCGCAGACCGAGAGGTCCTTCGGCACCTTCAGCCCGCGCTCGTTCGCCGCCCACATCACGCCGGCCGCCATGTCGTCATTGGCCGCGAAGATCGCCGTCGGCCGCCTGGCCAGCTCGAACAGGCCGCGCGCGGCGATGACGCCGGAGCCGAAGGTGAATTCCCCTTGCACCACCAGCGCCGGATCGAACGGCAGGCCGGCCGCGGCCAGCGCGTCCTTGTAGCCCTGCAGGCGCCAGCGGCTGGCGCCGTGGTTGGCGATGCCCACGATATGGCCGATGCGCTTGTGGCCCAGCTCGAGCAGATGTTCCACCACCGCCTTCGCCGCCTGCTGCTCGTCCATGCACACGCCGATGGCCGCTTCGCGATGCAGCGGCGAGATGCTGGCGCAGGGCACGCCGTGCTCCTGCAAACGGCGCAGCAGGGGCGCGTGGTCGGTGAGCGGCGGCGTCATGATCACGCCGTCGATATGGTGGTCGGCCACCAGCGCGTCGATGCGGCGGATCGGATCGTGCCCGCGCAGGCGCAGCGGGCTGACCATCATGCTGTAGCGGTGCGCATCGCAGGCATCGAGCACGCCGTCCTGGATCTCGGCCAGGTAGGTGGACGCGGGGTTCTCGTTGTTGTCGTACAGCATCGCGATCAGGAACGAACGGCTGCCCGCCAGGCCGCGCGCGGCGGGGCTGGGCCGGTAGTTCATCTGCTCCATCGCGGCCAGCACTTTCTTGCGCGTGGATTCCTTGACCGACGGCTCCTCGTTCAGCACGCGGGACACCGTCTTGGGCGACACGCCCGTTGCGCGCGCTACGTCTTCCAGGCGGACCCGCATGCCATTCCCCACGTCGACTGCCGCGGGGGACTATGCCTGCCGCGCCGGACGCTTTACAAGAAGGCGCCCGGCGCGCACGGAACCGCCGCGCCGCCCCGCAGTCACACGGACCGTCCACCGGAAGCGCCTCGATGAAGTCCTCCACCAAAGCCCTGGACCTGGATGCCGTGAAGGCCTTCGTCTTCATCGCCGACCTGCAGAGTTTCACCCGCGCCGCGCAGACGCTCGCCACCACGCAATCGGCGCTCAGCCTGAAGCTGCGGCGGCTGGAAGAACAGCTGGGCCGGCGCCTGCTGGAACGCACGCCGCGCCAGGTGCGGCTGTCGGCGGAAGGCTCGCTGTTCCTGGAAGCGGCGCGCGAGCTGGTGGGGGCGCATGAGCGTGCGGTGTCGTCGTTCCATGTCGAGCGGCGCCGCCTGACCGTGGGCATCAGCCAGCTGATCGTCGGCAGCGAACTGCCGGCCCTGCTGCGCCATATGAACGAGCACGACGCACAGTTGCTGCTGGAACTGCGCGTGGGCGGTTCGCGCGAACTGCTGCAGGCCTACGAGGAGGGCGCGCTGGACGCGATCCTGGTGATGCAGCCGGAAAGCCGCCGACAGGAGGGCGAGGTGATCTACGCGGAGCAGTTCGCCTGGATCGCCGCGGCGCATTGGCGGCTGCGCCCGGGCGAGCCGCTGCCGCTGTCGACGCAGGGCGAGTCGTGCAGCATCCGCGCGGCGGCGGTGCGCGCGCTGGACCAGGCCGGCATCGCCTGGACCGAAGTCTTCATCGGCAAGGGCGCGGCAGTGCTGGGCGCGGCCGCCGCGGCTGGACTTGCCGTGGCCGTGCTCGCCCGGCGCGCGGCGCCGGGCGGCACGGTCGATATCGGACCGGCCCTGTCGCTGCCGGAGCTGCCGCGGCAGGACGTGGTGCTGTACACGGGGCTCAACGATCCGCGCTCGCGGCAGGCGCTGCGGACCTTGGCGGAGGCGTTCAAGCACCTGGCGGCGTAGGTTGGGGTGAGCACAGCGAACCCCAACGCTGCGGCCACGTTGGGGTTCGCCATCGGCTCACCCCAACCTACCCATCAGTCGACCTTCTGCCAGACGACTTCGCCATGCGCACCCTCTGACGAACCGCTGGAAGGCTTGGCCACGATATAGGTCAGCTGATTGCCGTCGCGGGTAAAGCCGGTGCTGCCGCCGCGGCCGTTCCAGTTCGGGAAGGTGGCCTGCGCGATATGCGAGGTGAGCTTGTCGCCCTGCAGGCCGACGGTGCCGTAGTGCGCATTGATGTCCAGCGACGCGGCGCGGTATTCCTCCGGCGTGCCCTTGGCCTTGTCGCCCGCGGCGAACGGCGTGCGCGTGGCGCGCGCGATCACCATGGCGTAATGGCCGTGCGCGTCGATCATCCACTGGCCCTGCGGATCGTGCCCGTACAGCTCGACGCGGCGGCCGTCCGGATAGACGTTGTCGCAGCGGACCAGGGTCCAGGTGCCGACCAGCCAGGCCGGCACCGGCATGGCGGCCATGTCCATGGCGGGCTTGGCGGCGGCGCTGTCCAGCGGCGCGGCAACGGCGGCCTGGGCGAAGGAAGCGGACAGCGCCACGAGCAGGGCGCCCGAAAGCATGAGAGTGCGATGGCGAAGCATGGGGATCCTCGATGAGTGGTGGTGCAAGCGCAGGCTAGGCCCGCGCCGCCTCGTCCAACAGCCGGCCGGGGCGTATTTCAGCGATGGCGAATCGACATGACTGGCTTGGTCATTCGGGGCCATGCAGGCTTGGCCCTCTCGCGCGCCGGCCGTGTCGGCGCTAATGTCGCTTCGCTCTTCCGCGCGCGAATGCGGGAAGAACGCGGCAGGGCGGGCGATCCCGGAAGATCGCCGCTTCGGGGCGGCGCCGACCAAGGCGGCGCCGGACGATACAGGGGAAGACGGTGGTGGTTTCGTTGTATGGCAGGCGCCTGGCGCTGATGGTGTCCGTGCTGGCGCTGGCCGGCTGCGCGCAGGTCAGCGTGGTCCGCTCCGAAGTGGACAAGGCCCTGGGCAACCCGCCCGCGCCGAGAACGGCGCCGGCCGCGAATGCCGATGTGCGCGACGCGGACCTGATGCCGCCGGCCACCGTGGTCAACACCTATCTGCAATACGGCCGCTACGCCGACGGCGAACGCCGCCTGCGCCAGTACCTGGCGCGCTACCCCGGCGACCGCGCCGCGCAGGGCCTGCTGCGCCAGCTCACCGCCGATCCGCGCGAAGCGCTGGGCGCGGCCTCGCGCAACTACGTGGTGCAGCCGGGCGATTCGTACAGCACGCTGGCCTCGCGTTTCCTGGGCGACGCCAGCCGGTTTCTGATCCTGGCCCGCTACAACGGCTCGGACGACCCGTCCGCGCTGCACGTGGGCGACACCGTGCGCCTGCCGACCGCGCCGTCGCGCGCACCGGCAGCGGACACCCTGGTGGTGCGCGCCACGGCGGACGATCTGCTGGCAACGCCCACGGCGCCCGCGGGCAATCCCGCGCCGGCGGCCACACCCGCCGACGCCCAGCGCCTGCAGGCCGAAAGCACCGCGCTGCTGCGCCAGGGCCGCAAGACCGACGCGCTGGCGCGGCTGGACCAGGCGCTCAAGCTCGATCCGCACCTGAAGCCGGCCGGCGACCAGATGCTGCGCGACCAGTTGCTGTCCACCTACCACGAGCGCGCGGTGCTGCTGTACCGCGACCAGAAGCTGGACCAGGCGATCGCGCTGTGGGACCACGTGCTGGATATCGACCCCAGCTACGAGCGGGCGGTGATCTATCGCGCCCGCGCGGTGGAATTGAAGCAGCGCCTGAAGCAGCTCTGAGGCGGGTTCAGCCCAGCGCCTGGCGGTCTTCGTCGTCGGTCTGCAGCACCAGGGTGGGCTGCGCGGCCGCATCGGCGGCGGCACCCGGGGCGGAAGGCGTCTCGCCCGGCTGGCGTGCCTGCAGCGAGCTGTTCATCAGGTTGAAGGTGGCGAACAGCCGGCCCAGTTCGTCGCGCCGCGCCAGGCGGATGCGGTAGCCGTATTCGCCGCGCGCCACGCGCAGCATGGCTTCGCCCAGCATGCCCAGCAGCGCCAGCGGGCGGCGGAACAGTGCATAGGCCGCACCCACCATCGCCGCCAGGGTCACCACCAGCACCGCGGCGATCACCCAGAAGGTGGTGCGCTGCGCGGCCGCCAGCGGCGCCGTGCTCACGCCCAGGCGCAGCATGCCGACGCCCTTGTCCTGGTAGCGGATCGGCACGTCGAACAGCAGCATCGAAGCTTCGCCCGCGCTGCCCATGCGGCTCTGGTAGCTGGTCACGCCGTCGTCCAGCACGCGGCGCGACAGCGGGGCGGGCGCCAGCGCGCCGCCCAGTTCCACCGGCGCGGTGCTGGCCACCACGTTGCCGTCGCGGTTGGCGATGGCCAGGTAATGGATCTGCTGGTTGCGCGCCACGTCCTGCACCAGCGCGCGGGTGGCCGCGTCGTCGTGCAGCAGCAGGTTTTCCGCCGCTTCGCCGGCGACCACGCGGCCGAGCGAGCCGCCGAAATCCGTGGCCAGCCCGTTCACCGCGGTGTTCTGCTTGGCATAGATGGCCGCCAGGCCAGCCAGCAGCACCACGCACAGGATCGCGGCCAGAGCGCCGATCCAGCGCGTGCGCAGCGAGATGATGCGCGAGGCCAGCGGCGATTCGTGCGCGCGCTCGTACTCCTTGCGCGCCAGGCGCAGGTCGTCGATCACCTCGGCGCCGCGCTGGTAGCGCGTGGACGGGGTGGGCGAGAGCAGGGTGTTGACGACGCCGATCAGCATGGCCGGCGTGGCCGGGTCGATCGGGTCGATGACCGGGCGCGGCAGGCGCTGGCGTTCGCGCAGCAGGCGCGGCAGGTCGGGCATGTCCGGCCAGGGCAGCTTGCCGGTGATCAGCCAGTACAGCACCACGCCCAGCGAGAACAGGTCGCTGCGCGCATCGGACGCTTCGCCGCGCAGGCGTTCCGGCGCCATGTAGGCGGGCGTGCCGCCGACGATGCGGCCGTCGCCGGCGCCTTCGGCGCGCCGCTCCGCGATGCCGAAATCGCTGAGCTTGGCGTAGTGCCAGTCGTCGACCAGCATGATGTTTTCGGGCTTCACGTCGTGGTGCAGCACGCCCTGGCCGTGCGCGTAGTCCAGCGCGGCGGCCATCTGCGTGGCCAGCTCGATCACCACCGACAGCGGCGGCAGGCCTTCGCGCGCCACGCGGCTGGCCAGGGACTCGCCCGGCAGCCGCTCCATCGCGATATAGGCGCGGCCGTCCTCGGTGCGCCCGGTATCGAAGATGGTGACGATATTGGGATGGACCAGCTGGCCGGCGGCGCGCGCCTCGGCCAGCAGGCGTTCTTCCAGGCCGCGCGCGGCGGCGCGGCGGTGCAGGCATTTGATCGCCACGGGGCGGTCGATGCCGGGGTCGAAGCCGGCATACACCATGGCCATGGCGCCGGCGCCGAGCACGCCGTCGATGCGGTAGCGGCCGATCATCCGCGGTGCGGCGACGGCATTCATACGCGGGTGGTCAGCCACCAGGTGAGCGCCGCGGCGCCGGCCAGCGCCACCACCACGGCGGCGATCAGCCAGCCGGTGACGGCGCGCATGCGCCCGCCCGGTTCGCGGGTGAGGAACACGAACTCCGCCTGGCCGAAGCGCACGCGATCGCCATGGCGCAGCGGCGCCTCGTGCACGCGCTGGCCGTTGACGAAGGTGCCGTTGGTCGACAGCGTGTTCATGACCACGTAGTGGCCTTGCTGATTCATGATCCAGGCGTGGGTGGACGACACGCTGAGGTCGTCGATCACCACGTCGTTATGGCCGCCGCGGCCCACCGTCTGGCGCCCCGCATGCAGGGCGAAACGGCGGCCTTCGAAGCCTTCGGAAGCGCCTTCCAGCACCGGCGACTGCGCGCTGGCGCGGCCGTCGGTATCGGGTTCGGCCTGGGCAGCCAGCCGCTTCAGCTCCTCGGCCGAAAACAGCCGCGTGCCTTGCGGGCCGGCGGAACGGCGGGGCGGAGGAGTGGCTCGATGGGTTTCCATGACGCGTATTCGCTGCGGATCAGCCCGACACTGTAGCCAACATATGTCGGCCATGGCGATCAAAGCTTGACCGGGCGCACAACGATGTAGGTTGGGGTGAGCCATCGGCGAACCCCAACATCGCCACGCTGGGGCCATTCGCATCGTTGGGGTTCGCCTGCGGGCTCACCCCAACCTACGGTTGTGTCGATTTTTCGAGCGGCTGGCAGCTCTGCGGCAGGGCTTCGCGCACCACCGGGTTGTCGCAGTGGTAGTCGGTGCGCGGCGGCGGGCAGACGCCCTGGTGCTCGCGGCGATAGCTATCGCTGGAACAGTCGGGCTTTTCCGCCTCCGCCGAACCGGGCGCCAGGGACCAACCGGTCGGGCCATCCGGCAAGCGCTCGGCGGCCGCGACATTCGGGTTGTGGATGGAATGGCAGGCACCCAGCGCCAGGCATGCCGCGGACAGCGCAAGGGAGCGGCCGATGCCGCTCCCTCCGGACCGCCGGCTCATCGCGAGTGCGAGCCCTGCGTCTGCTGTTGCTGCTGCTGTTGCTGCTGGTTCTTGGCCTGCTCCTGGCCCGGCGCGCTCTGTAACTGCGCGCTGGAGGCGCTGCTCTGCGCCAGCGGCGTGCTGATCGCCTGGCCCACGTTCACCTCCGCGTGCTGCTTGAACGGCGAGCGCAGGTCGCCCTGCACGGCCCAGGCGCGCGAGCCGTCGTCGTTGAGCACCACGTGATTGATCTCCTTCAGGCCCTGGCGCTGGGCCTCGACGGCCAGCGAGCCGGCGAAGTTCTCGCGCTGCGCGCTGGAGGCGCCGCCGCCCAGCTTCTGCACGCCGTCCAGCGCCTGGTTGTAGAGCGCGTTCTGCGGGTGCCCGGGCTGGTTGAGCAGGGGCTTGGCGGCCTGCTCTTGCGCATGCAGCTTGGTCTGCGTCTGCAGCTGCTTCTGGGTGAGCGGGCCGGCTTCGCCGTCGCGCTTGAGGTGATGGTCGTGCTGGAACGCTTCCACCGCGCCCTTGGTGCCGGGGCCGTAGTGGCCGTCCACGCGCAGCGGCTTGCCGTCGGCGCCCTTGTAGCCCAGGTCGTGCAGTTGCTTCTGGAGCGCGCTGACGTCTTGGCCCTTGTCGCCGTCCTTGAGCACCGTGTGGCCGGCCGGGGCCGCGTGCCTGGGCGGCTGCGCCTCGGACCTGGCGGGCGGCACCGGGACTGGAGCGGCCGGCGCATTGGCCGACTTGGCCGGCACGCCCTTTTCCAGCTCCTGCGCGTACTTGGCGTACTTGTCCATCTGCTGGCCCATGCCCTTGTAGGCGTCGGCCACCGTCATGCTGCCGTCGCCGTACAGGCCCGGGTTGCGCTCGATCACCTTGTGCGAGAGCACGTGGTCCACGCGCTGGTTCGGGTCGGCTTTGAGCGCCTCCAGGAACTTGGTGCCGCCGCCCTGGCCGAGGTTATGCAGCGCATAGACGTTGGCGTCCGCGTCCGGGCCGCCCAGCTTGGCGCCGAGCTGCATGTTCTGCTTGGTGAATTCCGCCAGCATGCCGGCCTGCAGCTTGGAGTTGTTGCGCATCTCCGGCGAATTGATCTGGTCGGCGGTGAGCTTGTCGGCGTTGGGCACGCCGTACTTCTCGCCGTACTTGTGCACCATGCCGACCCAGGTGTCGTCCAGGAACTGGCCGTAACCATAGGCCGAGGACATCGCCTTGGTGCCGTCGAACTGCGTCACCGTGTTCAGTTCCGCGTGCTTGGCGCCGGCGATGGGGCGCGCATGCGGGTTGTAGCCGGATTCGAAGCCGGCGATCTTGGCCATCAGGCCCGGCTCGATGCCGGCCTTGGCGGCGGCATCGGCGAGGTCCTGCTTGTTCGCTTCCCAACGTTCGTCGATCTTGGACATGTTCGTTTCCTCCGTGAATAAGGGTGCCCGGGCGGCTTACTTGGCCGCGGGCAGCTGGTACGCGTATTTCTTCGGATCGAAATTCACCGTGACGTCCTCGACCTTGGCCTTCGCCCGGGTCTTGGTCACGGTCAGCGGGAACAGGCCCGGGCCGGCGCGCTCGGCGACCTTCAGCTCGTAGGTCGTGTCCTGCTCATTGGCCTTGGTCTGGGGGATGCGGCTGACGTCGACGAAGCCGCCCTGGCGCGGCATGACGATGCTGTAGTCCGCCACCACCTTGCCCTGGATGGCGCTGCCGCTGACGAACAGCCAGCCGTAGTCGCCCTGGTTGCTCAGCTTGACCAGGCCGGCCTTGTTGCAGCCGCAGTAGCCGTTGCTGCCGAATTCCATGGCGCTGTCCATGGCCACGAAGGTCCACTCGCCCTTGGCGTCGATGCTGACCTGGAACGCGCCCAGCAGGCCGGGATCGGTCTGGCCGTAGCTGTAGCGGTTGTCGTCGTGGATGTCGTACGCATTGGCGGCGTAGACGAACAGCTGCTTGCCCTTGGCCGTGTCGACCAGCTCGGGCTTGCCCGGCTGCATGCAATAGGTGAGGTCGTCGCCCTGCTCGGTGGTGTGGGTAAAGGTCCAGCAGGCGTGCTTGGCGTCGTACTGCTTGCCGTACTGGTCCTGCATCACCGCCTTGACGATGGCGTTGAGGTCCGGCGCGGGGGCGGCACAGGCGGTCTGGCTCAGCAGCAGCACGGACAGGGCGAGTCCTGCCCCGGTGATCTTGTACATCTGACGTCTCCTTCGCATCACGGTCGGCTTCCTGCGAAATCACAGTAGCGGCGGGACTTTAGCCGCTTTGTGCGGGAGCCGGGTGTAAATGCGGTTAACGGTAACGCGAGGATGTGAACCGCTTCATGCCACGGGCAAATTCGGATAATTCAACGCTCGCCTGGCACGATCTGCGAAGGACTCACCCCCAGCACCCGCCGCACGCAGCGCGCCATGTGGCCCGCATGCGCAAAGCCCGCTTCGGCCGCGATCGCCGTGAGACTCAGCCGGCCCTCCATCAAGCGCAGCCGCGCGCGCTCGACACGCCGCTCCATCACGAAGCGGTGCGCCGGCAGCCCCGTGGCCTGGCGGAACAGCGGCTTGAAGTGGGACAGGCTGTAACCGGCCACGGCGGCCAGTTCCGGCAGGGTGAGGTCTTCATCGAGATGGGCCTCGATGTATTCGACGACGCGGTGCAGGCGCCAGGCGGGCAGGGCGCGCGTCTGGGCCGGGGCTTCCCGGCGCGCCTGCAGCACCAGCAGGCGCGCGGCCAAAGCAGAGGCGAGGCTGTCGGCGAACAGGCGCCCGCCGGGGTGCGCGTCGCGTTCCTCGGCCTGCATCATCCAGCCGATGCGTTCGACCTGGGGGTCGCGGATATGGATGGAAGGCGCGAGGGCGGCGTCATAGGCGCCGGTGCCCATCGCTTCGGCCGTTTCCCGCAGCAATTGGGGTGACAAGCGCAGCAGCAGCGACGTGGCCGGCGCGGTCAGCGTCCAGCGCGTGCTGGAGCCGGCGGGGACGACGCAGAACTGCCCGTGGAGACGGGTGCCTTCGCGTTCCACGCGGCCGGCGCGGTACGACACCGGCACCGGTACGCCCAGGTGCAGGCACAGCACGTGGCGATGGTCGACCGGCGAATCGAAACGCCCCGACGGTACCGGCGAGGTGAGCACATCCAGCAGCGGCAACGGCCCCGCGGCGGCGGAAGGGACGGGGTAGCAGTCGGGGCGGCCGGTCATGCCCGCCATCGTTCGACGATCCCGGCCGACCGGCATGTGCCGGAAATCATCCATCCGTGCACGGCGCCGGCCATTCGTGCCGGTGCACCTCACGCGCAGGCGCCAGCATGGCTGCCGTCCCCCGCCGGAGTCCGACCATGCAGCGCCGCCAGTTCCTGCAGTACAGCCTCGCCACCCTGGCCGCCAGTGCCATGGTTGGATCGATCGTCCCGGTGCATGCACGCGGATTGCCCAACGAAAGCAGCACCGACGCCGCAGCCTTCCGCGCCATGCGCCGCTACGCCGAACTGCCGTTCGGCCGCATCGCCTACGCCGACCGCGGCCGCGGCAAGGCCGCCCTGTTCCTGCACGGCGCTCCGCTCAACAGCTACCAGTGGCGCGGCGCGATCGACCGCCTCGCCGCCCATCGCCGCTGCATCGCTCCGGATCTCATGGGCCTGGGCTATTCGGAAGTCCCGGAAAACCAGGCGCTCGCCGCCGCCGACCAGGTGGCCATGCTTGCCGCGCTGCTGGACAAGCTCTCCATCCACGACGTCGACATCGTCGCCAGCGACTGCGGCACCGCTATCGCCCAGCTCTTCCTCGTCCGCTACCCCGAGCGCGTGCGCACCCTGCTGCTCACCAACGGCGACGTGGAAATCGACAGCCCGCCGGCGAAGGTGCAACCCGTCATCGACATGGCACGCAAGGGCACGCTCGCCGACGCCACCGCCCAATGGCTAACGGATCGCGCTCTTGCCCGCGCCACCTTCGGCGCCGGCGTATTCCACGACCCGAGCCGCTTCGCGGACGACACGATCGACTACTACGTGACGCCGCTGGTGAGCACGCCGCTGCGGAGAAAGCAGTACCACGCGTTCCACCTGGCGCTGGAGCCGAATCCGCTGGCGGGGATCGAGGCGAAGCTCAAGCGCAGCCAGGTGCCGGTGCGGATGGTGTGGGGGGCGAGCGACGATATTTTTGCGATGGGGGATGCGGAGTATCTGGAGCGGATGTTTCCGCGGTCGCGTGGGATACGGCGGGTGGCGGAAGGGAAGTTGTTCTTTCAGGAGGAGTATCCGGAGGTCATTGCGGCAGAAGCCATGCACCTCTGGGGTTTGGCCTGATAGCGCGAACTCCGCCCAAGCAACCCGGGAAACTCAGCAAAGCTCAATCGCTCCTGCTGCGATCATCGATCGCGATCAACGTGTGGTAACGACGAATCAACGAGCCATTCGCAACCGTTCTTACCTGAAACTTGGCTCGTATCGGCGTAAAGAGCAATTTGTCGAGCTCATGCTCCATGCCGGCCTTTTCGAGCAGGCGCGCAGGCCCTGGGTCCATCCTTCCTGTCAATTTTTCACCCGCCGCTGGGGCGAATTCGAATGACTTGCTGGTAAAGCCAACGATCTGACCTTCGATCCACCCCGTCTGCTCCTGGGCTATTCGCGTCAGATCGGCCCTGGATCGCGCCCTGCTTATTTCAGCGCGCGATACCTCCCGGTCTCGACTGCCTTCCACGATCCTGAAGGTCGCCCCGCCTTCATCCAGCACAGAAAAGAACTCTTTAAGACAAGCGACCACGCGATCATCGAACTGCTCGATCGTATCGACCCACTCGTCTCCGTCTCCTCCCAGCCTGGAGATGGCATCGGAGATCTGCTCTATGGCGACCGCCAGCTCAGTCTCAACCATCTGACTTTGCTCCGGTGCCTCCTCAAGTACAAAACCCACAGAGCCCCGCGTCACATCGGTAATCATCAGTCGCGCCTCGCCTTGCACCGGAACGGGACCCCGCGAGCCAAGATCGCCGGCTTCCATACGCGCGAACTGACGCGATACGAGCTTCTGGAAGCTGTCCATGGCCTTGCTGGCGAATTCTGCATCCACGCCGCGTGAACCGATGACAGGCCGGCCACCAAAGAAGACTGCAACTTTCGCCAGCTTATCCGTGGCCCCTGCCAGCTCCGCGAGCTCCTGCTCCAGGGCATCGATCTTCTTCTGGAACTGCAATATCCCGACCGGGTCGCCAGCCTTCTCCGCGCCCGCCAGCATGGAGCGGGCCGCGCCAAGATCGGCCCGCAAGCCTTGAAGCCTCAGCTGCTTAATCATGGCCAGCCTCCGCGGTTTCGACCGACAGATCCTTTCCCAAGTCGATCTGAAGCAGACCTTTCCACAGGAATGTTTCTCGCTGATGCGAAAAGAGCCCTGACCAATACGCTGTTTGCATCACCAGCCAGTTTGGAGCTACGCCGAGATCCACAAAATACGCATCGCACTTGTAGATGCGCTTGCTTTCCTCCGGATCGAAGAGATCCGTACGCTCATTGACTAGAGCGACCCATGCATCGATGTCCATATCCTTCGGTCGCCAACAGAAAGTGACGACGTCAACGTCCTCCGGTGGCCGCAGACGGGTGAGCTCGGCGGCCTCTACAAAACTTCCATCGATCCATTGGAACCCCGCGACGAGTCCCACGATGCGCAAAGCCGAACGATACCGGAGCAGTCCTTCGAATATCTTCTGCCTCTCATCGCTCGTCACGCATTGACGACTGATGGTGGCGAGATCAGTCACGTAAGGCGACCTGCCGTCCGTGCGGTGTGCCTCCCCCACAAAGGGCGGAAGAACGCCGGAATGATTGAAAGATGGGATCACCTGCTTCCCCTTGGCCTGCCTTGGCCCCTCTTGCCGCCACATTGCCCCGGCTCACCGGTGCCCGACAAGGCTTTGCGCTCAGATTCAGATTCTTACGCATGTCGATTCCTCCGCCCATCGTTCGTCGCCTGGATGGAACGCAGCCTCGACAGGTTGCGCCGCCACTATTCCAACTCACCCAGGAGAGAAATCCATGCGTTTCCTTACCCTCATCCGCATCAACGAAAACTCCGGCCAGGCCCCCGACGAGCGCCTGATGACCGAGATGGGCAAGCTGATCGAGGAAATGAAAGAAGCCGGCGTGCTGATCGACACCGCCGGGCTGGCGCCGACCAAGGACGGCAAGCGGCTGCGGCTGTCCAAGGGCCGCATCAAGTCCACGGATGGCCCGTTCACCGAGACCAAGGAAGTGATCGGCGGCTATTTCATGCTCAAGGCCGCAAGCACGGAAGAAGCCGCTGGCTGGATCGAGCGCTTTCTGCAGGCGCATGGCGACCAGTGGGAAGTGGAGTGCGAAGTGCGACCGCTGGATCCGCACTTCTCCGATCTCTGAGCGACGGTATGCAACAGGCGCGGCGAGTACACGCCGCGCCTGCCTTCATGGACAATGCCGCACGTTTCGATTTTCAAGGACGAATCCATGAAGCTGTTTGCCGTTGCCTTGTTGTCTGCTTTCGCCATCGCCGCACAGGCCGCGCCATCCGCCATTGCAGTCACCGCCGCACAACTACCCGCCGGCATCACCTTCAAAGGCAACTTCAAGCAAGCCCTCCGCTGGACCGACGCCGAAGGCGACAACCTCGTCGTGGTCAGCGCGCACAGCGACGACAACAGCGAATACGGCTACAACGACGACCTCTACGCCGTGCGCTACACCCTCGCCGGCGGCAAGGCGCAGTTGCGCTGGAATCTGCACGACTACGTGCACGACTGCGGCGTCGACCATCAGGCCACTTTTTTCCGCGGCGCGGCGCTGCAGGTCACCGACCTCGATGGCAACGGCACGGCGGAAGTGTGGATGGCGTATCGCCTGATGTGCCGCGGCGATATTTCTTCGGACACGATGAAGGTGATCGCGTATCAGGGCGCGCAGAAGTACGCGATGCGCGGCGAAACCAGGGACGCCGGCGGACAGGGCGGCAGTTACGGTTTTGATACAGCCTTCATGGAAGCGCCCAAGGCCTTGCGCGAATTCGCACGCAAGTTGTGGGCCGCGCATGTGGCGGATGCGCCGGACGGCGAGTAAAGCCGCTCGGCCGTTTGGCTACTACAAAGCCCTGCTCCTGCTTGCTGTAATCGCCGGCCTCCACACCCGGCGGAGGACTGTGCGATGCGCTTGAAAGCACCGATGCGTTGCGTCGAGGGAAACTTCCGACCCTCTCCCGAGGATTTCGACCTCGCCAAGATCGAATACGACGCAGCGGTGGCGCATGCGCTGTTCGAAGCGATGGATCGCGGCTGGGATTCGGGCCTCAGTACGGATGCGCGGATGATCATCGAGGCGTATCGCAAGGCCTTGATCAACCGGGCGAATGATTTGATGTGGAAGTGGGGATATCCGTAGCGGGGCAAAAAAAAACAAACGGTTGGTTTTTTCTCGCTGCCGCATGCCCCTCTCCATCGGCGGAGAGGGGCTCCACGCTCAAGCCCACGCCTTCTTCGCCGGCACCGCCACCCACAGCGTCAACACCAGCAGCACCACCAGCGCCCACGGCAGCAGCGCCGCGCTGGCCGACTTCAGCATCACGCCGCCGACCACGCCGCCACCGGCGATGGCGAGATTCCAGCCGACCACCACCAGCGACTGGCCCAGGTCCTGCTGCTCGCCGGAGCGGCGGGCCACGGCGGTCTGAATCAGCGTCGCCGCACCGCCGAAGCCCAGGCCCCACACCGCCACCGCACCAACAAGCACGCCTTGCGAAGACGGCCACAACGCCATCGCCACCGAAGCCAGCAGAAACAGCGCCATGCCCAGCGCCATCAGCGCGCGCATCCAGCGGTCGATCAGCGCGCCGGTCACCGCGATGCTCACCACCGACGACACGCCGAACAACAGCAGCAGCCGGTCCAGCGCATCCTGCGAACCCGACAGCGCCACGAACGGCGCGATATAGGTGTACAGCACGTTGTGCGCGAGCACGGCCAGCAGCATCACCACGTACACCGCCAGCAGGCCGGGCCGCCCCAGCACGTCGCGCAGGCTGCCGCCGTGCTGCGGCGGCACGCCGGGCACCGGCGGCAAGGCCGCGCGCGACCAGCCCACCAGCAGCACGCTCAGGATCGACATCAGGCCGAACACCCAGCGCCAGCCGATCAGCTGCGACAGCCACGTGCCCGCGGGAATGCCGATCGACATCGCCAGCGGCGTGCCCACCATCGCCACCGCGATCGCCCGGCCCTGCAGTTGCGGTGCCACCATGCGGCTGGCGTAGCCGGCCAGCAGCGCCCACAGCAGGCCGGCGGCGACGCCGCCGAGGAAGCGCGACACCAGCATCAGGGTGTACGAAACCGTCCACGCCATCGCGCTGTTGACCAGGGCGAAGCCCAGGATCGCCGCCATCAGCAGCGGCCGCCGCGGCAGGTGGCTGGTGAGCTTCACCATCGGCACTGCGGTCAGCAGGGAACCGAGCGCATACACCGTGGTGAGCTGGCCCACCGCCGCCGCGCTCAGGCCCAGGTCGCGGCTCATCGCCGGCAGCAGGCCGGCCACGATGCATTCGGTCAGCACGGTGATGAAGGAGGCGCAGGCCAGCGCCAGCAGGCCGAGCATGGGCAGGCGCGCGGGCGCGGGTTCGCAGGCCTGATAGGGCAGGGCTTTGTCGGCGGCGCTCATGGCCGCCGCTCCGGCTTCAGCTCCATGGCAGGGCTCCTTGGGTTTAAGAGGAGCCCTAAGTTAGATACCGCGCGCCGGCGGAAAAAGACGGGTAGAGTTCCAGGCTTTCCGGACATCAACTTCCGCAATCCATGAAAACCCTGGACAGCCTGGGCGTCCTGCAGACCTTCGTGCAGGTCGCCGACACCCTCAGTTTCGTGGAGACCGGGCGCCTGCAGGGCGTGTCCGCCTCCGCCGTCGGCAAGGCCATCGCACGGCTGGAACAGCAGCTGGGCGTGCGCCTGTTCCACCGCAGCACCCGCAGCGTGGCGCTTACCGCCGAAGGGCAACTGTTCCTGGCGCGCTGCCGGCGGGCGCTGGACGAGCTGGAACTGGCCGAGGCCGAGCTGACCGATCCATCCAGCGAACCGCGCGGCACCCTGCGGGTGAGCCTGCCGCTGGCCAGCAGCCTGCTGCTGCCGGTGCTGTCGGACTTCATGCAGGCCTATCCGCAGGTACGGCTGGACCTGGATTTCGACGACCGCCTGGTCGACGTGATCGACGAAGGCTTCGACGCCGTGCTGCGCGTCGGCGAGCCGGGCGATTCGCGCCTGAGCGCACGCCGCATCGGCACCTTCCGCCGGCTGCTGGTGGCCTCGCCTGAGTACCTCGCACGCCAAGGCACGCCGCGCGAGCCGGCCGATCTGCAGCAGCACGAGTGCCTGCATTACCGCTTCCCCACCAGCGGCAAGCTGGAGCGGTGGCCCACGCCGCCGGAGGTGGAGATTCCCGTCAGCATGGTGTGCAACGACGTGGACACCCGCGTGTGCTTCGCCCAGCGCGGCCGCGGCATCGCCTACGTGCCGGAACATGCCGTGCGCGCGGCGCTGGCGTCCGGCGAACTGCTGCCGGTGCTGGACGACTACGCCAAGGTCTGCGGCACCTTCTACCTGCTGTGGCCGTCGGGGCGGCACATGCTGCCGAAGCTGCGGGCGTTCGTGGATTTCGTCGGCGAGCGGCTCTTGTAGCCTCTTGTAGGTTGGGGTGAGCCGCAGGCGAACCCCAACATCGCCACCTTCAATCGCACCGCAACGTTGGGGTTCGCCTGCGGCTCACCCCAACCTACGCCGTGCGATCGCGCCGGCTGACTCTGCGCTTGTGCGCAAACTCCGCCAGCCGCCGCGCATCCACCGGCGGGCTGTACAGATGGCCCTGCATCTCGTGGCAGCCCAGCGCCGTGAGCAGGTCCGCCTGGCGCTGCGTCTCCACGCCCTCGGCCACCACCCGCTTACCCAGGCTGATCGCCAGGGCGATGATGGCGTGGATCACCGAGGCGTCTTCCGGGTCGTCCGCCATGTCGGCGATAAAACTGCGATCGATCTTCAAGGTGTCGATCGCAAAGCGCCGCAGATACGCCAGGCTGGAATAGCCGGTGCCGAAATCGTCGATGGACAGATGCACGCCCAGCGACTTCAGGCCGGCGATGCGTTGGCGCACCGCGTCGGTGGGTTCCATCAGCATGCTCTCGGTCAGTTCCAGCTCCAGCAGCTGCGGCGGCAGGCCCGCTTCGCGCAGCGCCTCCATCACCAGCTGCAGGAAATTCTCGCGGCCGAACTGCAGCTGCGAGATGTTCACGCTCACGCCCACGCCGTGCAGCGGCCCGTCCTGCCAGTTCCTGCAGGCATGGCAGGCCTCCTTCAGCACCCAGGCGCCGATCATCAGGATCAAGCCGCTGGCCTCGGCAATCGGGATAAACGCATCCGGCCGGCACACCGTGCCGTCGGTGCGCCGCCAGCGCAGCAGCGCCTCGGCGCCCAGGATGCGGCCGTCGCTGGTGTCGATGCGCGGCTGGAAATCCAGGAACAGCTCCGAGCGCGCCAGCGCCGCGCGCAGGGCGTTTTCCAGGTCGAACTCGGCCTGCGCGCCGGCATCCATGCTGGCGACATAGAAGTGGTAGTCGTTGCGGCCGCCGCGCTTGGCGGCGTACATGGCCATATCGGCGTGGCGGATCAGCAGGTCGGCCTCGTCGCCGTCGTCGGGAAACATGGCGATGCCGATGCTGGCGGTCAGCCGCAGCTCGCGCCGGCCCACCCGCATCGGCACGCTCAAGGCTTCCAGCGCCTGCAGCGCGCATGCCGCCACCGCGCTGCGGTCGCCCACTTCGGGTATCAGCACCACGAACTCGTCGCCGCCCAGCCGCGCCACCGTATCGCCGGCGGCCATCACCGACAGCAGCCGCTCCGCCACCTGCTTGAGCACCGCGTCGCCGGAGACGTGGCCCAGGGTGTCGTTGATCTGCTTGAAGCGATCCACGTCGATAAACAGCACCGCCAGGTGATGCGCGCCCTGGCGCGCGCGCACCAGCGCCCCGGACAGCCGGTCCAGCAGCAGCGGACGATTGGGCAGGTCGGTCAGCGCATCGAAATGCGCCAGGTGCGCCATGCGTTCGGACAGCGCCAGGATCGCGCTCACGTCGTGCAGCACGAACACCGCGCCGATCACGCCGCCCAGCTCGTTGCGGATCGGCACCGCCGAGCATTCCATCGCGCGCGCCGGCTCGCCGTGCAGCTCGAGCGCGCACAGCATCGGCCCGGCCGGCGCGCCGGTGTGCAGCGCGGTGCGCACCGGGTGGTCTTCGCTCAGGCGTTCGCTGCCGCGCCATAGCGGCAGGCGGTCTTCCAGCTTTTCGGCATCGGGCCGCGTCGAGCGCTCCAGCAGGGCGGCGCCGGCGGGGTTGGCAAAGCCCAGGCGGCCTTCGCCGTCCAGGGTGAACACCGCATCGCCGATCGCCTTCAAGGTGACGTCGGTGAGATGGCGCTCCTCGCGCAGCGCTTCTTCGGCATCGATGCGCGCGGTGACGTCGCGCAGGGTGAGGATGACGCGGTCCGGCTCCTCGTCGATCACGCCGCCGGCGGCCTCCATGAAGCGGTAGGAGCCGTCGGCATGGCGCATGCGCAACAGCGTGGTGCCGGGGTGGTCGCCGTTGATCAGCCGCCGCCACAGCTCCACCGCCGTGGCCAGGCTGGCTTCGTCGATCAGGCTCTGCAGCGAGCTCTCCACCAGCTTGTCCGGCCGGTAGCCGAGGATGGAGTACGCGGCCGGCGACACGTATTTGCAATAGCCCTGCGCGTCCAGCAGCAGCACCAGGTCGTGCGAATGCTCGGCCAGCATGCGGTAGCGCGCCTCGCTGCCGCGCAGGGTGTGGCCCAGGCGGCGGCGCTGTTCCATCGAGGTCACCAGCGGCAGCGTTACCGCGATACAGCACAGCACGAACAGCTGGAACTGCATGGTCGCCAGCGCCGGCGGCGTTTCCGGTTCGGCGATCGGCCCGCGCCCGATCACCGTCAGCCAGCCGCCGAGCAAGGCCACCAGCAGCACGCCGCCGATGCCCCAGCGGCGGTTGCCGACCATCGCCAGCAGCACCAGCGGCGGAAACACCACGAACAGGCCCGGCACCTCCGGCTGCACGAAGGCGCCGAGGGTGGCCAGCGCCAGCAGCAGCAAGGCCAGCAGGCAGCGCCGCGTGCGCCGCTGCGACAGCGGGGCGATGCGCCGCCAGCGCGCGATGCCGAAGGCCAGCGGCACCGCGATCGCATTGCCCAGCGCATGCGAACACCAGCGCATGCCTACGGTCAGCCAGACGCTGGTGCCGGTCTCCATCGCATGCACCGGCGCCGCCAGCGCCGAGGTGACCAGCGGCGCGACGATCACCGCCCACAGAATGAAGCGCTGCACGCCGGCCGGCTGCTCCAGATAGGTCACACCCTCGCCGTCGGCAAGCATGCGCACCACCCAGCCCACTTCCAGCGCATTGACCAGGGTCAGGTTGATCGCATCCAGCACGGTAAAGCCGCTGCATACGCACAGCAGCCATACGATCGCGCTGATGATGGCCAGGAAGCTGGCCGTGCTTTGGCCGCCGCGGCGCATCAGCGCCGCGATCGCCAGGCCATTGGCCACCCAGACGGTGGCGAGCGGCCCGCCGTAGCGTGTAAGCCAGATCGAAGCGGCCGCAGCCACGACTACGGCGGCGATGGACACCGCGAAGTCGTAGCGCCGGTATGCCTGGCGGATCAGCCCCTCCATGCCCGGAGCATAGGAAGCGCAGGCGCGAACGCGTGGTGAAGTCCGCGTCGCGAAGATGCGGAAAGCAGGCTGGTCTTCAGTCGCGCTGCGGACGGGACAGTACGTCCACCCATACGGCGAGCACGAGGATGGCGCCCTTCACGATGTACTGCCAATACGTTTCCGCATCCATCATCGACATGCCGTTGTCGAGGCTGGCCATCACCAGCGCACCGATCAGCGCGCCATGCACGGTGCCCGCGCCGCCGCGCATCGAGGCGCCGCCGATAAAGCACGCGGCGATCGCATCCAGCTCGCCATTGGTGCCGGCCGACGGCGAACCCGCCGCCAGCCGCGCGGTGTTGACGATGCCGGCGAACGCGCACATCACGCCCATGATGCCGAACACCACCAGCTTCACCCGCGCCACGTTCACGCCGGACAGCCGCGTTGCCTCCAGATTGCCGCCCACCGCATAGATATGCCGGCCCAGCACGGTCTGCGCGCCGAGGTAGGAGAACAG
Source organism: Dyella sp. LX-66 (assembly GCF_018599165.1). Taxonomy (NCBI): domain Bacteria; kingdom Pseudomonadati; phylum Pseudomonadota; class Gammaproteobacteria; order Lysobacterales; family Rhodanobacteraceae; genus Dyella; species Dyella sp. LX-66. The sequence goes on along the minus strand of NZ_JAHFVJ010000010.1, from coordinate 79,040 downwards.
CGCCAGCAGCGCCACCAGGATCAGCACCGGCAGCGGAATGCCGCCATAGCTGTTGAGCGTGGCCACGAACACCGCCAGCGCGATGCCGATCGCCAGCACCTTCAGCGCATCCGCCCACCACGGCAGCTGGCGGATCTGCAGCTGCGCGCGGCGGCGGCGGCGCAGCAGCGCCAGCACCGCCACCACCACGAAGATCGCCACGCCCAGCACGCTGGACAGCAGCGGCGACACATAGCCCTGGCCGAGATAGACCAGGTCCGCCGGCACCGGCGCGATGGTCGCGCTGTGCGTCGTGCCCAGCAGCACGCCGCGGAAGGCCAGCATGCCGCCGAGGCCCACGATGAACGACGGCACACGCAGGTGCGTCACCCATAAGCCATTGAACAGGCCGATCAGCAGGCCCAGCAGCAGCACCGCCACGATCGCCACCGGCGTGGACCAGCCATGGTTGACCGTCAGCACCGCCACCACGCCGCCGAGCAAGCCCAGCAGCGAGCCCACCGACAGATCGATTTCGCCGGCGATGATCACGAACACCATGCCGCAGGCGAGCATGCCGGTGATCGCCATCTGCCGGAACAGGTTGGAGACATTGCGCGCGGTGATGAAGTCGCCGCCGGTGGCCACGTGGAAGAAGATCCAGATCGCCGCCACTGCCAGCAGCAGGGCCAGGATCTTGTAGCGCGCGAACAGTTGCTGGATGGACTGGGCTGGCATGCGGGTTCCGTGTCTTTGAGTCAGGCCGCGCGCGCAGACGCATTGGAGTCGATCGCCGCGGCCAGCACTTGTTCCTGGGTCAGGCCCTGGTTGGGGAAGTCGCCGCGCAGGCGGCCTTCGCCCATCACCAGCACGCGGTCGGCCATGCCCAGCACTTCCGGCATTTCCGAGGAGACCAGGAGGATGGCCACGCCCTGCGCGGCCAGTTCGAAAATCAGGCGGTAGATCTCGGCCTTGGCGCCCACGTCCACGCCGCGCGTGGGCTCGTCGAGGATCAGCACTTTCGGCCGCGCCAGCAGCATCTTGGCCAGCACGGCCTTCTGCTGGTTGCCGCCGGAAAGCCGTGCGATGGGCAGGGCGGGGCTGGCGGTCTTGACGCGGCGCTGCGCGATCTGCGCCTCGACCGTCTGCAGTTCGCGCTGGCGGTCGATATGGCCGGCGTGCGCGTAGTGCTCCAGCGTGGCCAGCGTGATGTTGTCGCCCACGCCCAGTAGCGGCACGATGCCGTGGCGCTTGCGGTCTTCCGGCACCATGCCCAGGCCCGCGCGGATGGCGTCGGCCGGCGAGCGGATCTTCAGCGGGCGGCCTTCGAGGAACAGTTCGACCGAGCTCTTGCCCGCGTACGCACCGAAGATCGCGCTGACCAGTTCCGTACGGCCCGCGCCGACCAGCCCCGCGATACCCAGAATCTCGCCGCTGCGCAGCTGGAACGACACGTCGTCCACGCGCTTGCGCTGCGGATTGACCGGGTCCAGGCAGGTGGCGTGGCGCGCCTCGAAGATCACTTCGCCGATGGCGTGCTCCACACGCGGATACAGATTCTCCAGCTTGCGGCCCACCATCAGCGCGATCAGCGTGTCGACGGTGAGCTCGCGCATCGGCTGCGTGGCGATATGCCGGCCGTCGCGGATCACGCAGACGCTGTCGCACACGCGTTCGACCTCGTCGAGCTTGTGCGAGATATAGATGCAGGCCACGCCGCGGCGCTTGAGGTCTTCGACGATGCGCAGCAGCACCTCGGTTTCGCTGGAAGTCAGCGACGAAGTGGGCTCGTCCAGGATCAGCAGCTTCGCGTCCTTGGCCAGCGCCTTGGCGATCTCGAACAGCTGCTGGTGGCCGCCGCCGTAATGCATCGCCGGCAGCGCCACGTTGACGTCGTGCAGGCCCAGTTCCTGCAGCAGCGCGTCGGCCCTGGCATACATGGCGTCGTAGTCCATGCGGCCGCCGGGGCGGGTGAGCTCGTGGCCGAGGAAGATGTTCTCGGCCACCGAGAGCTGCGGCACCAGCATCAGCTCCTGGTGGATGATCACGATGCCGGCGCGCTCGCTGTCGCGCACCGAACGCGCGCGCAGCGGCTGGCCCTGCCACCGGATCTCGCCGTCCCAGCTGCCGTGCGGATAGACGCCGGACAACACCTTCATCAGGGTGGATTTGCCGGCGCCGTTCTCGCCGCACAGCCCCAGGCATTCGCCCTCGCGCAAGGCCAGATCGATGCCGTCCAGCGCCTTGACCCCGCCGAAGGACTTGGCGATGCCGCGCATCTCGAACAGGCAGCTGTCCCCGGCCATCGCGTGCACCGCTTACTTCGCGCCGTAGATCTGGTCGTGGGTGTAGAAGCCGTCCTTGATCACGGTGTCCACGTTGTCCTTGCTCAGCACCGTGGGCTGCAGCAGCACGGAATCCACGTCTTTCTTGCCGTTGTTGAGCTTGCCCGTGTAGGCGGGTGCCTCGCCCTTGGCCAGCTTCACCGCCAGCTCCGCCGCGGTGGTGGCGATGGTCTTCAGCGGCTTGTACACGGTCATGGCCTGGGTGCCGTCGACCACGCGGCGCACGCCGGCGAGGTCTGCATCCTGGCCGGACACGGCCACCTTGCCGGCCAACTGCTGCGCGGCCAGCGCCTGGATGGCGCCGCCGGCGGTGGCGTCGTTGGAGGCGACGATGCCCTGGATGTCGTTGTGGTTGGCGGTGAGCGCGTCCTCGACGATGCGCAGCGCCTTGGAGGCATCCCAGTCCGGCGTCCACTGCTGGCCGACCACCTTGACGTCGCCGCGGTCGATCGCCGGCTGCAGCACTTTCAGCTGGCCCTCGCGCAGGATCTTGGCGTTGTTGTCGGTGGGCGCGCCGCCGAGCAGAAAGTAGTTGCCCTTCGGCACGGCATTGAGCACGCCCTGCGCCTGCAGTTCGCCGACCTTCTCGTTGTCGAAGGAGATGTAGGCGTCGACGTCCGCGCCCAGGATCAGGCGGTCGTACGAGATCACCTTGATGCCGTTGCGCCGGGCCTCGGCGATCACGTTGTCCAACACCTTGGAGTTGGAGGGCACGATCACCAGCACGTTGACGCCGCGCGAGATCAGGTTCTCCAGCTGCTGCACCTGGCGCTGCTCGTTGCCGTCGGCGGATTGCACATAGACCTTGGCGCCGAGCTTCTCGGCCGCGGCCACGAAGTAGTCGCGGTCGCGCGTCCAGCGTTCCAGGCGCAGGTCGTCGATGGAGAAGCCGATCTTCGGCTGGTCCGAAGCCTTGCCGCTGCAGGCGGTGAGCACGGCGGCGGCCAGGGCGACCGAGACCAGGGCCAGCATGGCCCGCACGAACAGATGCTTCATGGAATTCCCCCTCGAATGGATAGCCGGGCCGCTCACGTTGCCGCCGCCGCGCGCAATTGAGCGTAGGTCTGGCGGAACAGCGGCTGCCGGCGTTCGCGATAGTAGGCATGCCGGCCGGCGTCGGGCAGGTGCACCGCGACGAGCGGTGGCATGGCGCACACTTCCTCGATGCGCGCGCCCGGTTCGGCGGCCAGATGGGCCAGGCGCGCCGCGCCGAGCGCGGCGCCCACGTCGCCGCCGGCGCGCAGTTCCAGCGGACGGCCGGCGATGTCGGCCAGCATCTGCAGCCAGTAGGCGCTGCGCGTGCCGCCGCCGATCACCGCGACGCTCTCGGCGCGCAGCCCGGCAGCGTCGACCGCTTCGATACCGTCGAGCAGCCCCAGGCCCACGCCTTCCAGCGTGGCGTTGGCCAGGTCCGCGCGCGTGGTGTCGGCGCGCAGGCCGGTGAAGGAGCCGGTGGCGTGCACGTCGTTGTGCGGCGTGCGCTCGCCGCTGAGATAGGGCAGGAACACGGGGCCGTCGTCGCGCCACGTCGCGGCCTGCGCGTCGGCCAGCATCGCGCCGACCTCGGCGTGGCCGGTGAGGCGCGCGGTGTAGTCCAGGCAGCTGGCGGCGTTGAGCATCACCGACATCAGGTGCCAGCTGCGCGGCAGGGCGTGGCAGAAGCTGTGCACGGCCTGCTCGGGCCGCGACAGAAAGCCGTCGGACACGGCGAAATACACGCCGGACGTGCCCAGCGACAGCATCGCCTGGCCATGCCGCACGATGCCCGCGCCCACCGCGCCGGCCGCGTTGTCGCCGCCGCCGGCCGCCACCGGCACGCGCTCCATGCCCCAGCGCCTGGCCAGTTCCAGGCGCAGGCGGCCGGCCGGTTCGCTGCCTTCGTGCACGCGCGGCATGTGCTCGCGGGTGAGGCCGCAGGCGGCCAGCATCGGCGCGCTCCATTGGCGCTTGCCCACGTCCAGCCACAAGGTGCCGGCGGCGTCGGAGGCATCGGTCGCGTACTCGCCGGTCAGGCACAGCCGCAGGTAATCCTTCGGCAACAGCACCTTCGCCACCGCATCGAACGCGGCCGGCTCGTGCTCGCGCAGCCAGGCCAGCTTGGGCGCGGTGAAGCCTGGCATGGCGAGGTTGCCGGTGATCGCGTGGAAGTCCGGCAGCGTTTCCATCCAGCGGCACTGCGCATCGCTGCGGCCGTCGTTCCACAGGATGGCGGGGCGCAGCACGCGGTCGCTGCGGTCCAGCAGAGTGGCGCCGTGCATCTGGCCGCTGAGGCCGATGGCGGCGACGCGGCTGGCGGGGATGCCGTCGCGCGCGGCGGCCTGCAGCAGTTCGTCGATGGCGGCAACGGCAGCGCGCCACCAGTCCGCCGGGTCCTGCTCGGACCAGCGCGGCTGCGGATGCGCGACGGTGAGCGGCTGCGAGGCGGTGGCGCGCACCGCGCCGGTCGCGTCGACCAGCACGGCCTTGACCGCGGACGTACCCAGGTCCAGCCCGAGGAACATCCGGTTCAACCGTAGATGTAGCGGTTGACCAGGTTCTCCAGCCATTCCTGCTGGCCGGAGACGTGGGCGGGGCGGAAATCGTGCTTCGCCGCTTCGTCCGCCAGGCCCTGCAAGGTGTAGCCGCCGTCCAGGATCCGCCGGCCCAGCTCGCCGTCCCAGCCGGCGTAGCGCTGCGCCTTGAAGGCGGCCAGGCGGTCGTCGTCGATCATCTTCGCCGCGCGCTCCAGCGCCAGGGCCAGCGCGTCGATCGCGCCGATATGGCCATGGAACAGGTCCGCCGCGTCCACGCTCTGGCGGCGCACCTTGGTGTCGAAATTGAAGCCGCCGGTGCTGAAGCCGCCGGCGCGCAGGATCTCGTACATCACCAGGGTCAGTTCTTCCACGCTGTTGGGGAACTGGTCGGTGTCCCAGCCGTTCTGCGCGTCGCCGCGGTTCGCATCGATGCTGCCGAACACGCCGAGCGAGATCGCCGTGGCCACTTCGTGGTGGAAGGAATGCCCGGCCAGCGTGGCGTGGTTGGCTTCCAGGTTGACCTTGACCTCCTGCTCCAGCCCGAACTCCTTGAGGAAGCCGTAGACGGTGGCGGTGTCGTAGTCGTACTGGTGCTTGGTCGGTTCCTGCGGCTTGGGTTCGATCAGGATGGTGCCCTTGAAGCCGAGCTTGTGCTTGTGCTCCACCACCATCTGGAAGAAGCGCCCCAACTGCGCGCGCTCGCGGCGCAGATCGGTGTTGAGCAGGGTGTCGTAGCCTTCGCGGCCGCCCCACAGCACATAGTTGGCGCCGCCCAGCCGGTGCGTCGCGCCCATGGCGTGGAACACCTGGCTGGCGGCGTAGGCGAACACTTCCGGCTGCGGGCTGCTGGCCGCGCCCGCGGCATAGCGCGGGTGGCTGAACAGGTTGGCGGTGCCCCACAGCAGTTTCATGCCGGTTTGCGCCTGCTTGGCTTCCAGCACGTCGACCATGCTGGCGAAGTTGCGCGCGTACTCGGCCAGGCTGGCGCCTTCCGGCGCGACGTCGGTGTCGTGGAAGGTATAGAACGGCGCGCCCAGGCGCTGAAAGAAATCGAAGGCCGCATCGGCCTTGGCATGCGCCTGCGCCAGCGGGTCGCCGGCCTGCTGCCAGGGCCGCTGGAAGGTGCCGGCGCCGAACATGTCCATGCCGGGCCACACGAAGCTGTGCCAGTAGCACACAGCCAGGCGCAGGTGCTCGTCCATGCGCTTGCCCAGGATGACGCGCGACGGATCGTAATGGCGGAACGCGAGCGGATCGTCCGTCTTAGCGCCGGCGTAACGAATCGGCGCCACATGCTCGAAGTAACTCATCGAAAGCCTCCCATGCGAGCCGCCCGGGGGATTCAGGGTCGGCTGCGGATGCTCCGGATGCTGCAATCGGCGTCAGCCTGGCGCAATTGCGAAATCCATCACCCTGGCAGTCTTTTTCCCTGTCGCGTTGCGACATGCGGGCGCAAGGACGAACTGGTAGCGTCCCGGATTCACGGCAGGTGCCGTCGGTTACTGTCACTGGTACGCCCATGTCGCCCCATCGCATCGCCCTGCTGTTCAACGCCAACAAGGTCTACGACCGGCAGGTGATCGCCGGCATCGGCCAATACCTGAAATCCACCCGCGTGGTGTGGGATCTCTTCCTGGAAGAAGACTTCCGCTGCCGCACGCTGGGCATCCAGCACTGGCGCGGCGACGGCATCATTGCCGACTTCGACGACCCCACGGTGGAAGAGGCGCTGGCGCACCTGAGCATTCCGGTGGTGGCGATCGGCGGTTCCTACGCCGACGACAGCCGCTATCCGGCCAATATTCCCTACGTGGCCACCGACAACGCCAAGCTGGTGCGCGTGGCCTACGACCATCTGATCGAGCAGGGCCTGCAGCGCTTCGCCTTCTATGGCCTGCCGCCTTCGCCCGGCAACCGCTGGGCGCAGGAGCGCGAGGACGCCTTCCTGCGCATGATCGCGGCCGACGGCCTGGAAGGCAGCGTGTACCGCGGCTCGCCCACCAGCGCGGGCGGCTGGGGCCGTTCGCAGGAAGACATGGTGGCCTGGGTGCGTTCGCTGCCCAAGCCGATCGGCGTGGTGGCGGTGACCGACGCCCGCGCCCGCCAGCTGCTGCAGGCCTGCGTGGTGGCGGATGTGCCGATTCCGGAACAGATCGCCGTGGTGGGCATCGACAACGACCCGATGGCGCAGCTGCTCAGCCGCATTCCGCTGACCTCGGTGATCCAGGGCGCGGAAGAGATGGGCCGCATGGCAGCGCAGGTGCTGCACCAGATGCTGCACGGCGGCGACTGTTCCAGCACGCGCGTGCTGGTGCCGCCGGTGGGCCTGAGCGTGCAGGCGAGCAGCCAGCACGAGCCTTTGCGCAGTCCGTACGTGATGCGGGCGAAGCACTACATCCGGCAGTACGCCTGCCTCGGGATCAAGACCGAGCAGGTGGCGGATTACGTCGGGATTTCGCGCACCCTGCTGGAAGAGCATTTCAAGCGCGAGCTGAAGCAGACGGTGCACCAGGCGATCCTGGAGCACAAGCTGGAGATGGCGCGGTCGATGCTGGTGGACAACTCGATTCCGCTGGCCGACGTGGCCGTGCGCTGCGGGTTTACCTCGCTGCAGTACATGTATGCGGTGTTTCGGCGGGAGTTTAATTGCACGCCGAGGCAGTTCCTCGGGTCTGCGCGGGCGTAGCGGCGTAGGTTGGGGTGAGCCGCAGGCGACTGCGAAGGCAGGATGCCGTAGCGAACATCCGCGTAGCGGATGGCCCGAAGGGCTGGCTGCTGATGCAGCCAGTAACCCCAACGTTGCGGTGCGATTGAAGGTGGCGATGTTGGGGTTCGCCTGCGGCTCACCCCAACCTACGCGTCGTTACAGTTTTATCGACTGTTCCGCGCCGTTGTATTCGACGCTCACGTCACCCGACGCATCGACCCCATCCGCATTCGCCTTATCCGCGCGAATCACCCGAACCACGAACTGCCGCTTCGCCGGCGCCCCACTGCCATCGCCCTCGCGCTTGCCGAGCGTCAGCGTCTTCGCCTTGTCGTCATAGCTGAGCGGAATACGCGAATACCGCCCCTGCTCGTAGCCGTACGTGGTCCCTTCGTCCTCGTACAGCGAGAACCGGCCATCCGCACCGGCGTAGACCAGCAGCGTCACCGGCGCATCCGGCTTCTCGCCCGTGTACTGGATCTCCGGCCCCGTCGGCACGATCGCCCCGGCGCGCACGAACAGCGGCATCCGCGCCAGCGGCGCATCGGCCTGAAGGGTCGCGCCGCCTTCGTGGTACTTGCCGGTGTGGAACTCGTACCAGCCCGCGCCGGCAGGCAGATAGACCTCGCGCGAGGTGGCTTTGTACTCGGTCACCGGCGCCACCAGGAAGGCGGGGCCGAACATGTACTCGTCGTCGATGCCGCGCACCTTCGCATCGCCCGGGAAATCCATCACCAGCCCGCGCATGATGGTGCCGTCCTTCCAATACGTATCGCCGGCCAGCGTGTAGACATACGGCATCAGGCGATAACGCAGGCGGTCGTAATAGGCCAAGGCCTCGTACATCGGCGAACCGGGTGCAGCGAGGTTGTAGATCTCGCGGTACGGAAACTGCCCATGCGAGCGGAACAGCGGGCTGAACGCGCCGAACTGGAACCAGCGCAGGTTGAGCTCGCGCCATTCGTCCAGATCCGCCGCACTGGGCTTCTCGTAACGCGGCTCCAGCGCGAAACCGCCGATATCGGTCGTCCAGTTCGGGATGCCCGCCAGCGAGAAATTGACGCCCGCGGAAATCTGATCGTGCAGATTGCTCCAGCGCGAGGCCACGTCGCCGCTCCACGTCGCCGCCGCATTGCGCTGCTGGCCGGCGAAGGACGAGCGGGTGAGGATGAAGGCGCGGCGATCGCCATGGTCGCGTCGCCAACCGTCATACACGCCGGTGGAATGCATCAGCGGATACGAGTTGAAGAACGCAGCGCCCGGACCCAGCGCCGTCGGCCCCATGCGCAGCTTCCGTTCGGCGATATCCAGATTGGAATGCGTATCCGGCTCCGACGCATCCAGCCACCAGGCATCGATGCCGATCGCGCCCAGCTTCTCCTGGATCTGCCGCCAGTAGATGCGGCGCGCCTCTTCCGCATAAGGGTCGTAGAACGCATTGGTATAACCCTTGCCGATCCAGTCGACCTCGCCCTTTTCCACGTTGCGGCGATAGATATAGCCCTTGGCGTCTAGCTCCTTGTAATTCTTCGTCGCCGGATAGAACTTCGGCCACACCGAAATCATCAGCTGCACATGCATGGCATGCAGCTGGTCGACCAGGCCTTTCGCATCCGGGAAGCGTGAGGTGTCGAAATCGTGCGAGCCCCAGGCATCCTCCGGCCAGTAGCTCCAGTCTTCCACCACGTTGTCCAGCGGCAGGCCCAGCTCGCGGTAGCGCCTGGCGGTGTCGAGAATCTCCGCTTGCGTCTTGTAGCGCTCGCGGCTCTGCCAGAAACCGTAAGCCCAGCGCGGCAGCATGGTGGCCTTGCCGGTGATCTGGCGGTAGCCGGCGATCACCTGGTCGAGGTTGTCGCCCGCCACGAAGTAATAGTCCACCGCACGGCCGGCTTCGGAGAACAGCGACAGCTCGTTCTGCTCGTCGCCGGGCAAGGGATCGAGATGCAGCAGGGTGAGATAGCCCTCGTTCGGCAACCATTCGATGCGCAGCTGGTGGCGGCTGCCCGCGTCCATCGGCAGGCGCAGGTTGTGGTACCAGGGGTTCCAGTTCTGCCGCCAGTCGTCGTAGACCAGCTTGCCGTCCAGCCAGACCTTGGCGTAGCTGCTGGCATACAGCCGCAGCTTGTGCACGCCGGAGACCGCAGGTTCGATGCTGCCTTCCCACACCACCTTGCCGGTGGTCTTGGCCGGCGATGCGGAGGGCCACTGCGCCAGATCCTTGAGGTACTGGTAGTCCGGCTGCTTCTCGACGCGCTTGAGCTTCAGCGTGCCGCCCGCGTCGTAATAGCTGGCGGTGAGGCCACCGGCTTTACCTTCGGCGTCGTACAGCTTCAGCGACTGGCTGAGCGGCTGGTATTCGCGCGCATCGCCGAAGCGGGTGATCGAGTTGTTGTCCCACAGCAGGCCGTAGTTGCGCGAGGACACCACGAAGGGAATGCCCACGTCCATATTGTGCTGCGCCAGCTCCACGTCCTCGCCCTTGTAGTTCATCTGGCGATTCTGGTGCTGGCCCAGGCCGTAGAAGGCCTCGTCGGCGGGCGAATCGAAGCGCTGGCGCACGGCGTAGTACGGCTTGCCTTCGATCGTTTCCGGCTGGAACGTGCGTCCGTCGGCCCGCTCCGCCAGCAGTGGCTTGCCGCTCGCATCCAGAAAGTGCACGGCGCCATCGCGCAATGACACCTGGGCCGAAAGGCGCGCGGTCTTCAGCGTCACCGCATCGGCGCTTTCGTCGACGGTGAAATGCGTATCCGCTCCGGTCTTCACCACCATCAGGCTGGCCGGCAGATCGAACTTGCCATCGGGCACGGCGGTGACATGCACGATGCGCTCGTCCACCGCCTGCAGGCGCACCTGCTGCGCGGAGTGATCCAGATGGACGATCACGCCGTCGGCGAGTTTCTCGGCATGGCCGGCACCGGCGGCGGCGTTCTGTTCCGGCGCCTTGCCGCAACCGGCGACAACGGCCAGCGCCAGCGCGCATAACGGCATCCACTTGCGGTTGACGATCGAGGACATGCGCATCTCATTCCTTCAGTACGTGGCCAGCCGCACGCGCAGTACGCGCGGCTCGCCGATGACATTCAAACCCCAGTCGGTCTGGTCGCCGTTCCACAGCCGGCGGAAGATCCAGCGGCCGTGGTCGTAGTGGCCTTCCTCGACGCGGTCGAGCAGGAAATCCAGCTTGCGCCCACGCGCCGGCTGGAAGTTCACGCGGACGTCGCGGGCGACGAGCAGGTATTCGTTGGGCGCCAGCTGCGCGATCAGCACACCACCGGAGCGATCGGGATTGCCTTTGGGCGGTTCGGTGCCGAACTGCAACTGCCCGTAGCCCAGATGAACCTGCCAGCCACCCAGATCGAGCGTCTGTTCGTGGGTATCGTCCGGCTCGGACGCGCCCCACAGCTTGCCGGCATACGCCGCCGCGGCCAGCTCGCCCGCCATCGGCGCCAGCACGCCGTAGTTGGCGGCGAAGGTCGCAACGGTCTCTTCGTCCAGCTTGCGCGCGCCCAGCGGGTAGTTGGAATAGCCGGTGAAATCCATGCCGAACGGCGACCAGCCGATGGCCCCGGCGCCGAGCGCCGCATAGACATAGCGCGCATAAACCTTGCCGTTGCCCGTCTCGGCGACGAACAGCGGATTGTCCTTGCGCGCGTAGCGTTCCAGATAAGTGGCGTAATGCGCGTAATCCGGCTTGTAGATATCCGGCGCCAGCACATCCAGCGCGGGCGCCGCGGCTTTCCACACATGCAGCACGTTGTCGGTGGGCCCGCCGCTTTCGTAGGCGCCGGGCGGCCCGGGATTGAACGGATCGCGCAAAGCGGCATTGGCGTACATCGGCAGCGGATACACCGCCTTGCCCGCTGCGGCGACCTGGCCGATGAAACGGGCGACGTGCCAGGCGTGGAAGAACTCCGCCGCGTCGTTGCCGAAGACCTGGCTCCAGCTGCCGGCGGACTTGCCGGCCGCATGCAGCAGCGCCTCGGGCACCTGGCCGGCAAAGGCCTGGTCCGCCATCGGCGAGTGGTCGCGATCGGTGCCGTAGGTGCCGGATTCGTTCTCCACCTGGACCATGATCACGGTGTGCTGCTCGCCGTCGATCTTGCGCAGATGTGTCATCAGCTGGACGAAGGCCTTGCGGTCGGCTTCCAGCGTGGCCTGGGCCAGCGGCGACAGCGAGTTGAGGCGGCGGCCTTCGCGATTGAGCACGCGCGGGAAGCGATGGTCGTCCAGCTTCACCCACGAAGGCGCGTAGCTCGGGCCGTTGTTCTTCCAGGTAGCGAACCAGAGCAGGACGAGGCGCACATGACGTTCGCGCGCCTGGTTGACCAGGGTGTCGAGGAAGGCGAAATCGAACTGGCCTTCCTTCGGCTCGATCTGCTCCCAGGCGATCGGCACCTGCACGGTGTTGGCGTGCAGCTTGTCGATGGCGGGCCATACCTCGTCGAGCATGGCGGGCCAGTTGCTGGAGTTGTTGACCTGGGCGCCGAGGATGAGGAAGGGCTTGCCGTCGACCAGGAGCGCATGGCGACCATGGTCCTCGGCCAGACGCGGCATATCGGTGGCGAAAGCCCGAGCGCAGAACGCCAGCAATAGCCAGGCGCCGACCAAGTACCGAAGCCACATATTCATGGCGATGCCTCTGCACCAGCGTAGGTTGGGGTGAGCCGAAGGTGAACCCCAACAGTGCGCGGCGTTCGGGGGGCGCCACGTTGGGGTTCGCTGCGCTCACCCCAACCTACGCCGGCACTGCCGGTTGTGCTGGCTGGGTCGGCGTAGAAGATGCCGCGTCCGCTGGTAGCGAAGTACAGGCGGCCGAACACGCGCGGATCGCCGACCAGATGGCTGATCCGGCCATAGCGGTGATCCGCATCGTCGATGCGCTGCCAGCTCCTGCCATCGTCCAGCGAGCGGAAAATGCCTTGCGCGCCGTGCAGGCGGCCGGCGAGAAACAGTGTTGGCTTTGCCGAACCCGGCGCCGCCTTGCCGAAGCCGAAGGCGTCGATGCCGGTCACGCCGTCGAAGCGCTGGAGCACCTTCCCCGTGTCGTCGCCGCGCAACCATTCGCCTTCGCGGCTACCGACGTACAGCACGCCCGCTTCGTCCGGAGCAGCCTGCACCCGCGTCTGCGCACGGCCATGCGATGTGTCGCCAAGCGCTCCGCCGACCGGGGCGAAGTGCGCGCCGCCATCGTGGCTGGCGTACAGCGCGCCGCTCATGCGGTCGTAGGCGTAGAACCGCTTCGCATCGACGCGATCAGCCAGCATCCGCAAACCGCCACCCAGGCCATCGACCACAGACCAGCGCTTTCCGACATCCTGCGTGAGATACACATGCTGCGCGTTGCGCGGCGCCCAAACCACCACGCCGCCATCGGCCGCGATGGCGATGCTTCCCGCGCCTTCGCCCTCGGGCGGCTCGCTCGCGAACGCGCGCCATTGCTTGCCGCCATCCTCCGACCATGCCGCGCGGATCGCCGCGCCGAAGGGCTTGCGCAGGAAACCGCTGCGCACGATCAGCGCCGGCTTCGCCTGCGCGAAGTCGATGCTCTCGCCGTTGGCATAACGCGGCGGCGCGGCGAACTGCAGCTGCGCGGTGTCCAGCTCGTCGTGGCGGTAGCCATCCAGGTCGCCGATGGCGCTGAGCAGATGCGCGCCTTGCGGCGGGCTGATCAGGCCCAGCGCCACGGTCTCTTCCAGCCCCTCGTCCTGGAACACCCAGTGCACCGATCCACCGCGATCCAGCGCACGCATGTCGCGCGAAGCCCAGATGCCGTAGCCGGTGACGAACAGTACGTGGTCCGGGGCGTAGGGGTCGATCTCGATGGAGGCCAGCCAATGCGGCGTGTGGTCGCGGGTCCAGGTGGCCGTGCCGTGGTCGAACTCGGAGCGCGGGAACACCGGCTTCCAGTGCGCGCCGCCATCGATGCTGCGGAACAGCTCGTCCTTCGGCGTGTAATGCGCGAAGGTCGCCGCCATCAGCACCTTGGGGTTGCCTGGGTCGACCGTGACCGCACCCCAGCCAAAACCGCTGGGCCCGAGCTTGGGCCGCATCAGCGGCGTGATCTCGGTCCAGCGCGCCTGGGCCGGCTCGTACTTCCACACGCCGCCATCGTGCATGGCGTCGGGACCCGGCTCGTCGCCGTAGCTGAGGTAATAGGTGCCGTCGCCGCCACGCACCATATGATTCGGCCGCAGGCCGGGACGCTGGCCCGCCACCGCTTGCCAAGTACGGCCGCCATCGTCGGAACGGAACAGGCCGCCGTCCTGCGTGGACACGCCGGCATACAGCGTCGGCGTCGGCTGCCCCGGCTTGCCGCTGGCCGGTTCGAACACCACGAACACGATGCCGATGGCCTGGCGTCGCCAGGTGTTCTCCGCGCTGGCCGCGGGCGACGTGGCCACGGCCGGAAAGCTCTCCACCTTCGACCAGTGCGCACCGTAGTCCTCGCTGCGCCAGAGCCCCGCATCGCGCGAGCCGAGGAACAGCACACGGCTATCGTGCGGATCGACCGCCAGCCGCTCGCCGTTGCCACGCCCCAGCTCGTTGCCGCCCAATTTGAACGGCAGATCGGCACGTTCGAAATGTTTGCCCCGATCGGCAGAACGCAACACCGCACCGTTGCCTGCCTGCGGCGTGGTGTACGTGCCGGCGGCCAGATACACGCGCTCCGCATCCGACGGATCCACCGCCAGGCTGTCGATCCCCAGCAGGTTCTCGTCCTTCGCCTCGATCCAGTCGGTGAGCGGCACCCAGCGCTTCGCCGCATCGTCCCAGCGATACGCACCGCCCACATCGGTGCGCGCGTAGTACAGGCCCTTCTCGTGCGGATGGAACACCAGCCCGCTGACGAAGCCGCCCCCACCGATACGCACGCCGGCATAGCGGTACGGCACGGCTTCTTCCGCATTCGCCACCAGGGCGAACGCCAGCGCATACAGCGCCAGCGCCGCCTTCCAGCCGGGCCACACGAAGCGGCCCTTAGCGCCTTTGCCAACGAACCCCGGCATCAGAACGTCGCGCGCACCACCAGCTCATAGCGCCGGTCGTTGACGAACCAGCCGCGGTTGTACAGGCGGTGGTCGATCGTGCCGTCGGCGTAGCTGGTCGGCCCCATCAGGACCTTGGTGGTGGCATTGGTGAGGTTGTTGGTCTGCAGGCCGAACTGCACGTTCTTGTTGAGGCGGTACATGATCGAGCCGTCGAGCTGGCCGTAGTCGTCCGCCCAGGTCGGCAGGTGGGTGGCCGCATCGCTGGTGGTCAGCAGGTAGCGCGAGCGCCAGTTCCAGGCCAGGCGCATCGACCAGTTGCCCAGCTCGTACATGCCCACCAGGTTGTAGCTGCGCTTCGAAAGACCTTCCAGCGGCAGCACCACGCCAGTCACGGTGGTGTTGGAGTACGGGTCGGTGGCGCTGTTCACGCCGCCCTTGCTGTCGACATAGGTGAAGTTGGCCTGCACGCCGAAGCCCTTCAGCCAGCCCGGCAGGAAGTCGAAAAACTGCTGGTAGCCGACTTCGCCGCCGCGGATCTTTCCCTTGCCCATGTTGTAGGGGCGGGTCACTTCGAACGGCTGGCCGTTGAAGGTTTCGGTGCGCGTCTGGCTGGAGATGTAATCGCGCACGTCCTTGTAGAACAGCGTGGTGTAGAGCTGGCCGGCGGGCGCGAAATACCACTCCAGCGCGGTGTCGTACTGGTTCGCGCGCATCGGTTTCAAGTTCGGATTGCCGGCCGTGCCGTTCCACTTGGTCACGGCGGTGTTGTCCGAATTGAGCGTGGCGCTCATCAGCAGGAAGGGCTGCAACTGGGTGAAGTCCGGCCGCGTCATCGCCTTGGAGGCGGCCAGGCGCCACTGCAGGCTGTCGGTGAACTTGAAACGCAGGTTGAAGCTCGGCAGCGCGTTCTTGTAGTGGCCGCGGGCGTCGAGCGGAAAATAGGTGCCGTTGTAGATCGCCTTCAGGCCGCCGTCCACGCCGCTGCTGGTGAGGTCCGGATACTGCCCGTAGCCATTGGCTTCCACGTCGGTGCGCACCAGGCGCACGCCGATATTGCCGTCCACCGGAATGCCCAGCGCGGTGTCGTTGCCGAAGTACAGCACGCCGTAGGCGGACTTCGTTTTCTCGCTCTGGTCGTTGATGTCCTGCTTGCGGAACTCGTCGCGCGGCTTCCAGCCGTTGGGCTGGATCGAGCTGAGCTGCTGGTAGGCGTAGTGGTAGTCACGCACCAGCTTGTCGCTGGGGAAGTACAGCTGCGAGGGAATCTTGACGTCGCCGCGGAAGAAGTTGGAATACGAGTACAGCGTCGATTCGTGCGGCAGGTAGGTGGCCAGGTCGGCCAGTCCGTTCGCGCTGTTGACGGTGGCCCAGTTGTCGGAGACCACGCCCCAGTTGTAGCCGTTGTTCATGTTCAGCTCGCTGCGGCTGGTGGCCCGCACGCCGAACTTCATGTAGCGCAGCCACTTGTTGTCCTCGAAGTTGTATTCGAGGTCCAGCCGCAGGGCGCGCTCGATGCCCTTGTTCTGCTCGTGATGATCCATCGCCGCGCTCCAGAAATAATTCGCCGGATTGAGCGCGTAGGCAGGATCGGTGGTGATGGTGGGCTTGGAACCGTTCGGCGCGCTCAGCGTGACGTTCGGCAGGTAGATCGAATCGAACACGGTGAAATCCAGGGTCTGGCTGGTGGATTTCACGAACTGCGCGTCGGCGTACAGCACCATCTGGTCGTTGATGTTGTACTTCAGGCTATTGGACCAGTCGGTGGTGATGGTGCGCTGGGTGGAATAGCGGCGGTCGGCCATGAAGCGCACGCCGTCGGTGTTGAGGTTGCCGCGCCACGAGTCGGAGGCCAGCGAGCCGCTCTGGAATACGCCGTTGCCGTCGTAGGTGAACGAGGTGCCCGTGGCCGGATGCACGTTGTTGCTGGAGTCGTTGAAGATGCCGCCGAACTCGTCCCACTGCATGCGGTAGTCGGAGCGCAGCACCTGGCTGGTCAGCTCCAGGTCCCTGGTCGGGCGCCACTGCAGCGCGCCGGCGAGGCCGATGCGGCGGCGCTGGAAATCCAGCGTGCGCCAGTCGGCGCCGCCGGGCACGTAGACATTGCTGAAATTGGTTCCGTTCAGCACGGCGGCGTCATTGCGCTTGACGTAGGGCTCCATCTGTATGCCGTCCGAGCGTGTGGCCAGCTCCGAGTAGGCGATATCGAACAGCGCGCCGAACTCGCCGTAGTTCTCGGTCTTCCACACGTTGCTGTAGAGGAACGACATCGAGGGCTTGCTCTTCTTGGCGAAGTCGCCCTCGTTCACGCCGCCGGTAAAGCCGATCACCCGGCCCGGCGCATCGAACGGCAGGCGCGTGCGCAGGTTCACCGTGCCGCCGATGCCACCTTCGATGATCTCGGCCGAGGGGTTCTTGTAGACGTCCACGCCGGCCATCAGCTCGGCCGGCACGTCCTCGAAACTGAGGCCGCGGCCGGAGTTGGCGCTGAATACGTCGCGCCCGTTCAGTTCGCTGCGCACCTGGGTGAGGCCGCGGATCATCACGCCGCTGCCTTCGGCGGAGAAGTGGTCCGGGTCGTTGCGCGCCATGAAGTGGTCGATGGTGACGCCGCTGACGCGCTGCAGGGTTTCGGTGACGCTGCGGTCGGGCAGCGCGCCGATGTCCACGGCTGTGACGGAGTCGACGATCTGGTCGGCGTTCTGCTTGAGCTGCTGGGCGGACTGCAGGCTGGCGCGCACGCCGGTGACGGTGACGCCGGCCAGTTCCTGCACGGGCTTGTCGTCTTTCTTGCCGTCCTTCTTGGGCTTGGCCGGTTCGCCGGGCTTGGCGGGAGCGCCGTTGTCCTGCACGGGCTGGGTCTGTTGCGCCGAGGCGGCGGCGCCGTACAGCAGGGCCACGGCGATGGCGGCAGCCATGGCCAGGCGCGCGGGTGCCTTGGACGGGTGGCGCGAGGCCCCGCCATGCAATCTTTCGATCATGGTCGTTCGACTCCCCAACAGATTTTTTGTGTCCGTGGACGTTTGTCCGGCGGATGTACGCATGCCTCGGCCGATTTCCCCTATCGGTGGCTGGGTGGCAGCCGTGCCGGGGTGCGGTGAATCGCATGCTGGGATGGGGGAGCGCTGCGCACAATTACGAAATTGAATGTTGGGATTAACGTTTCTTCGTTTGCGGTTGCCACATGGATCGTGGCAAATGGGGGTTTTTGGGTGTTTTTTGGGGGGTGGGGGTGGCGCGGTTTGGCCGCTTATGCAGCGGGCATTTCGGGCGCCTGCCGGCGCCCGAGTCACTTTTTCTTTGCTGGCCCAAAGAAAAAGTAACCCAAAAGAAATGGCCTGAGAGCCAAGGCTCGCGACGCGACTAGAACGAGCAGTGGACGGCCGCGGCAACGGATTAACCAGAGTCGACACGAGCCGGAGTGCGTTTTCGTGACGCGTCCTTCAACGTGCCGTCGCCGAGAGGATGTTCAAGGACCGAGGCCGGCTTTTGCTCTTCGTTCCTGAGTACCTCACGCCATCACCCCTCTCCCCTCCGGGGAGAGGGCAGGGTGAGGGGCCGGGCTTGCCACGGGGTATGTACCGAAGGCTGGGCGTAAGTGCTCTTAGCCTTCCGCGACTGCCCTCAACTTCTCCAGGCCCACCTCAAAATCCTTGCCTACCATTCGATCGAAGTTGAACACCAGGCCCATCAGCTTCGACATGAAGGGGCTGGGGCCTTGCATGGTCCAGGTGATGCGGGTGCCGGTGGTGGTGGGTTCGAGGAGGAATTCGGCGGTGTTGTGGGCTTTGAAGGGTTTGAAGAAATCGAGTTGGATCGCGATGCGCGAGGACGGGGTGGCCTCGAGGATTTCCATGCGGCCGGTGCCGATCTGCTTGTTGCCGTCCCAGGCATAGATCGCGCCGCGGCCGTGGGGGGCGCCGCTGTAGTCGCGGCGCATGGCGGGGTCGCGTTCTTCGTAGGGCGACCAGGTGCGCCAGCGGTGGAAGTCTTCGATCAGGGGGTAAACGCTTTCCGGCGGGGCGGCGAGGGTGGCGGAGCGTTCGATGCGGAAGTGGTCGGGGCGGCCGGCGGCGATGGCGAGGACGATGGCCAGGGCGATCACCAGGACGGCGAGGACGATAAGCATGGCGGGACTCCTTGCGAGGATCAGGGTAGTTTGGCTGATCGACGAATGGCGCCGGCGGATTTCGACATGCTGCCTACTGCGTTTTCTTCACCTCGTCGGTGTGCTGGCCCAGCATCGGGGCGGCGAACGGCTCCGGGCCGGGGGTGCGGCCGAATTTGATGGACTGGGCGACGCCGTGATAGCGGCCGACCACGGGGTGTTCGATGGTGCCGACGATGCCTTCGGCCAGCACCTGCGGGTGTTCGAACATGTCTTCGATGCGGCGGGCGGCAGCACTGGGGACTTCGTCGCCGAACAGGGCTTCCCAGGCCAGCGCGGTGCGGGTCGCCAGGGCCTGGTGCAGTTGCGGGAGGATCTCGGTGGCGTGTTCGGCGCGTTTGCGCACGGTGTCGTAGCGGGGGTTGTCGGCCAGGGCGTCGAGGCCGGTCTTCTCGCATAGCGCGCGCCAGAAACGCGGCGTGTTGGCGGAGATATAGATGTGGCCGTCGGCGGTGGGGTGGATGCCGGTGACGCCGCCGGAGCGCATGTCGCGGCCGATATCGAGTGCCTCGCCTTCGGCCCAGATCAGGCGGGCGGATTGCATGGTCAACGCGGCACGCAGCAGCGAGACGCCGACGAACTGGCCCAGGCCGCTGCGTTCGCGTTCATACAGTGCGGAAGAAACGCCTGCGGCGAGCAGTGCGGCGGCGTAGTAGTCCACCACCGATCCATAGATGATTTCCGGCGGGCCGCCGCGCTTGCCTTGCAGGGCGCACATGCCGGTCATGGTCTGCAGCACCTGGTCGTAGCCGGCCTTGTCGCGCATGGGGCCGGATTCGCCATAACCGGTGACGGCGCAGTAGATCAGGCGCGGGTTGATGGCGCTGAGCTGGTCGAAATCGATGCCCAGCCGCTTGGGCACGCTGGGGCGGAAGTTGTGCACCAGCACGTCGGCATCGCGCACCAGGCGCAGCAGCACAGCGTGGTCGGCGGGGTCTTTCAGGTCCAGCACCATGCCGCGCTTGCTGCGGTTCACGCCGAGGAAGGCACGGCTTTCGGTGGGCAGCGTCGACGGATACTGGCGCAGGTTGTCGCCACCCGGCGGCTCGATCTTCAGTACGTCCGCGCCCTGGTCGGCGAGCAGGGTGCAGGCGTACGGGCCGGCGATGTACGCGCTCAGGTCGAGCACACGGATGCCATGCAGGGGACCGCGCGCCGCGCCGGCCGGATCAGGTGGGGTGCTTTCCATACGCCGCGAGTCCGCGTGATTCCTGGTGTCGTGTCGCCGCTACTTTGCGCCGGGGCCGCGCGTGGAAACAGGCGCGCTCGATATGTTCTGTCAGCACGATCGCTTGCTTCACCGCAGCGTCTCCGGCGCGAGCTGCATCCACGTGAGCCGCCAGGCGCCGTCGGCACGGCCGCCCGCGCGGTAGTAGGGCTCGAAGCGCAGCGGTGCGCGCTGCAGCGGGCGCAGTTCCAGCAGCGGCGCGGCATCGCCTTCTTCCGGCGGCAGCACGGTGAGCCAGTCGGTGGGGTCGCTGGTGGGCAGGCGCAGCGTTTCTTCGGTCTTGAAGCCGTCGATCAGGCCGGTGGCATAGACCAGCGGACCGCGCGTAAGGCCCAGGTATTCGAAACGCAGCACCTGTTGCAGCACCGGCTCGCCGTCGGGCGCGCGCGACTCCTGCACATTGCGGTTGACGGCGCGGTGGACGCGCGCGGCCATCGGGAAATCCAGCATCACTTCGTCGCCGTCCTGCCATTCGCGTTCGATGGCGGCGTAGCGTCCTGGCGTGGCGGCGATGGATTCGCCGCCGACACGGACCCTGGCGCCTTCGGCCCAGGAAGGGATGCGCAGTTTCAGCAGGAAGCGCGCTGACGACGACATGTGCAAACGCAGGATCACGCCGCCGTGGAAGGGATAGGCGGTGCGTTGCTCCAAGGTGATTTCGCCGGCACCAGGCCATTCGAACGAAGCGCTGCCGGGTCCGTAGATATTCACCGCCACGCCGCGCGCATCGCTCGCATAAGCCACGCCAGGCAGTTCTTCCAAGGCCATCGCGCCGCTGGATTTGCAGCAGCGCCAGTAGGTGGTGTGCACACGCCGGCCATTGGGGAAGACGTAGTAGCACCAGTCCTCGCCATTGGGCGCCTGCGCGCCGAGCAGGTCGTTATAAGCGGTGCGTTCGATTTCCTCGGCGTATGTCGGATCGCCTTCGACCGCCAGCAACTCGCGGTTGAGCTGGATCCACGCCAGGCTGGAACAGGTTTCGACATAGCCATACGGACTGAACGAACCCGGCGCGTTGAACACCTCGCGCGAGCGATGCGCCACGCCGCCCCAGGGGCCGCCGCCCAGCGTCAGGTGCTGCGTGCGGATGCTGGTCCACATGCGATGCAGCGCATCGCGATACGCCGCCTCGCCGGTGGCCTTGTACAGCTTGGCCAGGCCGACCAGGTTCCAGGCGAGCTGGTAAGCCTTGCCGGTGGCGATCTCCGCGGCATCGGCGCCAGCCTGAATGCGCGGCAGCAGCGCCAGGTCGCGGTGGGCATTGGCTTGTGCCAGCACCAGCTTCGCCAGCTCCAGGTAGCGCGCCTCGCCGGTGGCGGCATGCAGTTCCATCGCCGGATCGAGCAGCACCGTGGCCGACAAACCGAAGTGATTGCCCAGCTCGGTGATGTCGATGCCGCCTTCGGTCAGCGTGTGCCAGCACAGGTCGCCGATGCGCCGCGCGGCATCGAGCCAGCGCGGTTCGGCGAAGTGCCGATGCGCTTCCAGCAGGCCGAGAACCAGATAGGCATGCGTCCAGATATCCCAGGTGCGCACGCTGGGTTCGCCATTCCAGCTCGGCGGCTTGGGCGGCTGCGGGCGCATGAAGCGGCGCTCCGGCGCATAGGTGCCGAGGTAGCCGTCCGGTTCCTGCACCGACACCAGGAAATCGGCGACACGGCGCAGGCGCGCGGTCAGCTCCGCATCGCCGCTGCGCGCCGCGGCCTTGGCGGTGGCGTACAGCCATTTGCCGGCGTGTTCGCCATACCAGTCGCCTTCGGTGTTCTGTGCGCGCCGCCCGGGCGCGAACAGGGCGATGGCGGGACTGTGTTCGTCGATGATGAAATGCGACAGGCGGCCACGTGCATTCGCGGCCAGCGCTTCGCCGAGCAGACCCTCCAGATGCACGGCCATGCTCACGAGGCATCCACCACGCAGCGAAAGCCGATGCAGCCGGAGCGGTCCTTGCCCGGCGCCATCAGCAGGTACTTGCCGTGCTGGTCCAGCCGGTACGCCTGCGGGAAATACCAGTGCGACGTGCGCGGCTGGTAACTGCTGCCGCCGCGCAGCACGGCGGCGCGGGTGTGCTCGTCGAGATACTCGTCGGTCCATTGCCATACGTTGCCGACCAGGTCGAGCAGGCCGAACGGACTGGCGGCCTCAGGATGCGCGTCCACGTCGTCCGGCGCACGCAGCGTGCGGCCGCGGTTGACGGCGGGCACCTTGCTTTCATCCCACGCGTTGCCCCACGGATACAGGCGGCCATCCGCGCCCTGCGCGGCGTACTGCCACTCCCACTCGTGCGGCAGGCGCTTGCCGGCCCACGCGGCGTAAGCCCGTGCATCCTCGATCGACACCCAGGTCACCGGCTTGTTGTCCCAGCCGGCCGGCGGCGCACCGTCGATCCAATGGCGCAGGAAATGGTGCGGATCGGCCGGCGTCCAGCCGCTGGCCCGCAGGAACGCCTGGAACTGCGCGTTGGTCACCGGCGTGCGGTCCATAAAGTACGGCTTCAGCTGCATGCGGCGGCGATGGCCGCGGCGCGGTGTGTTTTCCCAGGGATACTGCACGTCGTTGCCGGCCCAGGTCTGGCCTTCGATCTCGATGCCGCCGACGGCGAAGTCGAAGTCGCCGCCGGGGATGGCGATCATGCCCTCGGGTGCCGCGGCGGCCGGCGCCGTGGCCGCGATCGGGCGCAGCTGCTGCGGCAACGGCTGCCACTGGGCGGAATAAGCGCTTAAGGGTGTCGCCGCGAGCCCGCGCATGCGTGCGAGGAAAGCATCGAGTCCGTCGATCGACGCACCCGGCGCCAGCGCCAGCACGGCGCCGAACCCGCGTGCCTCCAGCGCGAACGACAGCACGGCGCGCCCGTGCTCGATGCGCGGCTCCAGCGCCACGCCATGCCACGCGTCGAAGTAGCGCGTGCCTTCGCGGTGCGGCACGGCCAGCTGCTCGCCGTCGACGTCGTACTCGTGCCGGTTGACCAGATTCCACACGGTGTAATCGGCCAGCGGAAAGCGCGAAGCGAACACGCCATGCTGCAAAGTGCGCTCATACGGCCGCCATTCCATGCTCACCATCGCCGGCGCGAACTGCCGCTCGATCGCCGCGATGCGCCGCAGCGATTGCGCATCGCGCGGCGTGAGCTGGTTCCAGATGCCCCACACGTTCTCCCAGGCGTTGTAGCCCACGCCATTGAAGAAGATGTACTGCAGGTCGTGGTTGCGCTCGCGCCCCCAGCGGTTCTCGTAGTTGATCATGTGGCGCGGTTCCAGCCACTTGAACTTCGCCACCGGCGGCACCGCCTCGTTCGGCGCCTTCTTGCCCCAGCTCTGCACGTTCCAGATCAGCTGCTCCTCGGCGCTGATGGTGGACTCCGGCTGCAGCACCACCGGGCGGCCGGCGGCATCGCAGGCGTCGAAGAAGGCCCGCGGTACGCCGTTGTAAGTGTCGCCGTTGAGGCCGTCGGCGCCCACCGCTTTCACCAGCTCGGCCGCCGCCTCCCAATCGCGCTGGCCTTGTTCGCGCGTGCCGTTATCCCACGGCATGGTGGGCAGGAACACGCACACGCCGCGGCGGTGGAAATCCGCGACCGCGCCGCGCAGGCCGTCGAGGCCACCGGGCAGGTCGCGCGCCAGGTCGAACTGGTTGCGGTCGTCGACGCCGATATTCGGGTAGACGTACCACAGCAGCACGCTGTCGATGCCGCCGTAGCGCTGCTCCAGATCGTCGAGGTAGCGGTCCACCGTGTAGCGGCAGGCCTGGGGATCGTAGAAGTAGCGGTCCTCCACCATCATCTGCGCGTGGACGAAGTTGCGCTGCGCCCATTGCAGTTCGGGGCGGCGGTAGTTGGCGTCGTCGTAGCCGATACGGGTGAGATGTTCGCGGCGCCAGTCCTTCAGCTCGGCGATCCAGTCGTCGGCGGTGCCGTCCACATCCATCTTCCAGTGGCCGATCTCGGCGAACGGCCAGCCCGGCGCCTTGCCCGGCGTGGGCAGGTAGCGGCCGGTGGTGACGTGGGAGAACTTGTACTCGGTCTTCACCGGCGGCGGGTTGGCGTCGTCGGCGTCCACGTCGTGCGGCTGTTCGGAGGAAGGCATCATGGGAAGCGTGATCGGTAAGGAAGGGAATCAGGCGATGCCGACGTAGGCGGCGAGCGCTTCGGTCGCATCGCCGGGACGCGCCGCCAGCAGCCGCCGCACTTCGTCCTGCCGCGGCACGCCAGTCTGCGCACCCAAGCGGGTGCAGGCTAGCGCAGATGCGGCACAGGCGCGGCGCAACGCGGCCGGATACGGCAGGCCCAGGCTCAGGCCGGCGACCAGGGTGCCGCAGAAGGTATCGCCGGCGCCGGTGGTGTCGACGGCATTCACGGCGAAGCCCGGCTGCAGCAGGTACTCGCCGCCCACCCGCGCGCAGCAGCCGCGCGCGCCGAGAGTGACCACCACGGCAGGAGCGTCCAGCGCGTCGAGGCCGGCGCCGATGCCTTGCCTGCCGCTGATCGCCGCCAGCTCGCCTTCGTTGACGATCAGCAGCTGGCAGTCGCCCAGCAGGCTGCGCGGCAAGGCCTGGGCCGGCGCGGCGTTGAGCGCCACCTGCACGCCGGCGCGGCGTGCCGCGCGCGCCCAGGCTTCCACCGTGGGCAAAGGCGTTTCCAGTTGCAGCAGGAGATGGCTGACATCAGCCAGCGGCGGCAGATGCTCCGGCAACAGCCGGGCATTGGCTCCGGGCGCCACGGTGATCGCGTTCTCACCGTCGCCCGCGAGACAGACGAAGGCGACGCCGGTGGCCGTGCCGCGCATGCGCACGATGTCGAGCCCGACGCCGGCCCCGCGCAGCGAGGCTTCGATCGGCGCCGCATGCACGTCGTCGCCCAGGGCCAGCAGCATGCGCGTCGGCGCGCCGCCGGCACGCACGCAGGCCACCGCCTGGTTCGCGCCCTTGCCGCCGGGAAAGGTGGCGAAGCCGTTGCCGAGCACAGTCTCGCCCGGCGATGGCACGTGCGGCGCGCGCACCACGAAATCCAGATTGGCCGAGCCGGCCACCAGCACGCCGCGCTTCATGGCTGCAGCGCCTGATAGACCAGGGCGTAGAAGCCGCGGCTCAGGCGCGGCAGGTCCTTGGCCGCGTCTTCGCGCGGCAGGTGCTGCAGCAGCAGGATGGCGAGCAGGTCTTCGTGCGGATCGATCGTGTAATACGTCGACGCGGCGCCGGACCAGCCGAACTGGCCCGGCGAGCCAGGCTGGCCGCGCCGTGCCGGATCGAGCACCACATAGCCGCCCAGGCCGAAACCTTCGCCCGCATTGAACTGGTTCACCGGCGGGTCGAGCATGGTGAGGTGGTTGCGCAGCATCAGCTCCACCGTCTTGCGGCCGAGCACGGTGTGGCCGTCCAGCGTGCCGTGGTCGAGCAGCATCTGCGCGAAGCGGGCGTAGTCGGCGGCGGTGGAATACAGGCCGCCGGCACCGCTGGTGTAGGCATTCAGTGGCGCGCCGGGATGCACGGCGCTGGGACCATCCGCGATCCGCAGCTTGCCGTCCTCGCCCATGCTGGTGATGTCGATCACCCGGGCACGCTTGGCTTCCGGCACCGCGAAGCCGGTATCGCGCATGTCCAGCGGCTTGAAGATGCGCTCCTGCAGGAAGCGCTCGAAGGATTCCCCGGACACCACCTCCACCACCCGCGCCGCCAGCTCCAGCGAAGCGCCGTCGTAGCCGAAGCGCGATCCGGGATCGGCGGCCAATGGCACGCGGCTCATGCGTTCGGCGAAGCCACGCAGATCCTGTGCGCCATGCGGATCGATGCTTTCCATCCGCTCGACCGCGGCCTCGTCGCCCTTCAAACCTGCCGGATAGCCTGCGGTGTGCGTCAGCAACGCATGCAAGGTGACCGGCCTGGCGGCAGCACGCTCGCTGCCGTCGCCCATCAGCACTCGCGGATGCTCGAAGCCCGGCAGATAGCGCGACAGCGGATCGTCCAGCGACAGCTTGCCTTCTTCCATCAGCATCAGGACGGCCACCGTGGTCACCGTCTTGGTCATCGAATAGATGCGGAAGATATCGTCGCGGCGCAGCGGCTCGCGCCGGGCCAGATCGCGATAGCCGTACGCCTGCCAATCGACGATGCGGCCATGCCGCGCGATCAGCGCCACCGCGCCAACATAGCCATCGGTGCCCGTCGCATCGCGCAGATAGGCATGCAGGCGCTCCAGCCTTTCCGCCGAGAAGCCCTCGTCCTTCGCCACGGCAAAAGGCAACAGCCCTTCCGCCGCCATCGCCGGCACCGCGCACAAGGCAACGGCCGCCATCAGGACGGCCCGTCGCCCATGCGCCAACCACCTCGTCACAGCGTGACGGTGTACGTCAGCGAAGTCATGCGCCCGCGGCCCGCCCAGTAATTCTGGTAGCCCGCCAGCTGCGACCAGCTGAGGATGTACTGCCGGTTGAACAGATTCTCCACGCCCAGCGACAGCTTGCCGTGCTTGCCGAGGTCGTAGTTCACGCCCAGGTCGAACAGGGTGTAGCCCTTGGTCTGTTCTGAGTAGCTGAACTGCGCGCCGTCATAAGCGCGCGTGTCCTGGCCGGACACGTGACGGCTGAACAGCGTGGTGAAGCCCAGCGTGGCATCGGCGTTGGGCAGGAACTTCCACGTGGCCGCCGCCGCAAACTTGTCGGGATTGATATCCAGCACGCCCAGCGGCTTGTTCAAGCCGCCCGAGCCATAGCGCCCGGCCGGATCGGCCGACCAGAACGCGGTCTTGCCGCGGATATGCGAGTACAGGCCGGTGATCTTGAAGTCCCGGTCGAAGCGCCATTCGCCGGTAACTTCGGTGCCTTCGATCCGCACGGGCGCGCGGCTGAGGATGAAGTCGGTGGTATGCGGATCCACCGCCAGCGAGGAACCGAACGGCGACTTCGACACATAGTGGGTGGCGCCGAACGCGCCATGCTCGCCATGCCAGTTGAAGCCGCCCTCGTAGTTCTTGAACACGATCGCATTGAGGTCGCGGATCTTGTCCACCGACTGCCCGGGCGTATTGATATTGCGCAGCGGGATGCCGATGTTCGGCAGGGTGAAGCCTTCGCTGTAGGACAGGAAGGTGGACCACTGGTCGTTGACGCGCCAGATCGCGCCGAAATTCTTCAGCCCTTCCTTGTATTTCAGGCTGCCGCCCTGCACGAACACGCGGTTGCGGTAATACGTGGTGGTATAGCTGTTGACGGTGAGCTTATCGTCCTCGCGGCGGTAGCCCGCGCTCAGCGTCACCGGGCCGACATCCCAGGACAGCTGCGCATACGGCGCCACGCTCTTGTAGTTCATCGGCGGCACCCACAGGCGGTTGGTCAGGGCCAGGCGCTGCTGCGCCTGGTCCTTGCCGAAGTCGATGCCGGTGTGCAGCTCCAGGCCCGTGACGTTGAAGATGTCCGGGCGCGTCCACGAGGTGCGCAGTCCCTTCTTGTGCACCACGATTTCCGACTGGTCGTACAGCGTGCCGAGCGGGGCGATCAACGGATCCTGCTTGTCTTCGGTGTTCTCCGGCAGGTAGCGCATGGACTGGTCGGCCTTGTAGGCGTTGATGTCCAGGTAGCCGCCGAAGAACTTGTCGTTGGTGTATTGCAGCTGGTACTGCTTGAAGTCGTTGAAGGCATCCTTGGCGCCGAAGATATGCCCCTTCTCCGAGGTATTGGTGCGCGGCACCGCGCACGGCGGGTCGTCGGTGGGGCCGCGGCAGCCCAGCACCTGCACGTACTCGCCCTTGCCCTCGATGCGGAAGCGGCTGACGCTGGCCTGCAGGCGCTGCTCGTTGTCCGCGCCGAAATTGAAGCCGACCTTGGCGTACAGGTTCTTGGTTTCCGAATCGGCCAGCGAACCGCTGGTGTTCAGGCCGATGCGGCGGCCGTTGCCGTCGTAGCTGATGCCGCGGTCGATATACGAGGCCGCCACCAGCGCATCGAACTCCTGCTGCTTGTGCGAATAGGTGGCGCCGACCTTCCAGCCTTCGCTGTCGCTGTGGGCCTGGGTCTGGTAGCGCGTGGTGAGGGTGACTTCGTCGCCGTCCTTGGTCGGCGTCTTGGAAATGTAGTTGATGATGCCGCCGGCCGCGCCAATGCCTTCGGAAGCGGACGGACCGTTGATCACCTCCACGCGCCCGACGATGCCCATATCGGTAAACGTGCCGTTGCGCGTGCCTTCGCGCAGCGGCGAGCCCTGCGGCACGCCGTCGAACAGGCGCAGCGGAATGCGGCCGCGCAAGGTCTCGCCGGTATTGCTCATGGCCTGCGAGGATTCGGCATAGCCCGGCACCGAGCGCGCCAGCACCGCCGTCGCGTCCTCGGTCACCAGCAAGGTGTGCTGGATTTCTTCCTTCGATACCACGGTGATCGCGCCCGGGATCTCGTCGATCGCCTTGGGGCTGCGCGTGCCGGTGACGATCACCTGCTGCAGGTTGACCGCGTCATTGTCCTTGCTGTCCTTCTTGGTGCTGCTGTCGGCCGGCGCGGCGCCAGCGGCGGGCGCATCCTGCGCCGGCGCGCCGACGGCGTAGGCCAGCAGGATGCCGCTGATGGCGGCGGTGAGTGGCTTGATCATGTCTTGTCTCGTCTTGGTACCGCCTTGCGGCGGGTCGGCGCGCGTGGCGCGCCGGGGACGGTGCTTCGTCTTCGAACTGGCGACGCCCTCCCCCAGGCGTCCCGACGGCCCATGTCTTCTTATGCGAACCGCTTGCGGCGGCTGTACTGCAACCACGTTGGATTGCGAGCGAGCCTATGCGCTTCGCTGTCGGCGTAGAACCGTCGCGGACTATGTTCAGAGGCTAGTTTTTGTTGCTTACGAAGGAAGCGGATGTATGCGGCGTTGCAGCACGCAACGTGCTTGCCTCAGCGCAGTCTGGCCTGCATCGCCTTGCGGCTTTCCTGCAGCAGCACGGTGACCAGGCGCACGCGCACGCTGGAGCGCGACCACACGATGCCGATGCGCCGCGGCACCGCGGGGTTGGGCAGCGGAAGGCGCGCCAGCTGCAGGCCTTCCGGCCACGGCTGCGCCCAGTCCGGCACCAGAGACACGCCCAGGCCGCGGTCGACCATCACGGCGATCGCATTGAGTGCGTTCAGTTCGAAGCGTTCGCGCGGCACGATGCCGTTCGCGCGCAGATAGTCGTCGGCCTGGCGTCCGCCCCACTGGTTGCGGTCGTAGCGGATCAGCGGCTGGGTGGCGAGCAGCTCGTGCGGATCGCGGCCGGCCATGCTTTTCGGCGCCAGCACGATCAGCGGTTCCTCGCGCAGCAGCAGCCATTCGCAGGTCTTGGGCAGCGGGAACGGCGCCTGCAGCACCACCGCCGCATCGAGGTCGCCCGCTTCCACGGCGCGATACAGATCGACCGAATAGCCGGGCTTGATGAAGACGTTGATCCGCGGGAAGGCGTCGACCATGCGCGCCAGCACGTCCGGCAGCATGCCGGCCAGCGCGGTGGGACAGGCACCCAGGCGCAGCTCGCCCGACACGGCGCTGTCGTTGGCCACGCTGCGCAGGTCGGAGACGCTGCGCAGCAGTTCGCGCGCGCGTTCGAGAATGCGCGAGCCTTGTTCGGTGACGCTCACCGTGCGGCCCACGCGCGCGATCAGCGTGGCGCCGAGTTCACGCTCCAGCGTGCGGATCTGCTGCGCCACCGCTGCCGGCGTCACGTTGAGCACGCGCGCCGCCGCCGCCATCGACCCCTGGTCGACGACGGTGACAAAGGTATTCAGGAATTGCGTTTCCACGTGCCGCCCTCATCGGTCTTGCCCCCGAGGGAACGATGGGAGAGCGCCTCAGCATCCGTCAAGAGTCGTAGGTTGGGGTGAGCGCAGCGAACCCCAACATGGCCAGGCGCCTCGCATCGTTGGGGTTCGCTGCGCTCACCCCAACCTACGCCGGACGGTTCGGTTTGCGGGAATAGATGGTCAACCCCTCCAGCGAACGCGTCGGCGCCGGAAACAGCAGGCTCGCCAGATAGCCGATCACGATGCACAGCAGGATGGAGATGGCCAGATAGAAATACGGATGCACCAGGTGGAAGGACCAGGCGATCAAGGTGAGCACGATGCTCGAGGCGATGCCGATCGCCACGCCGGGCGAGTTCGCGCGCCGGGTGAACATCCCCAGCGTATAGGCACCCGCAAAGCCTCCTCCCAGCAAGCCCGCCAGTTCGATCGATACGTCGAACAGCGAGTGGATATCGAAACGCGACAGCAGCAGCGCCGTGGCGATGCCGACCAGACCCACCGCGACCGTCATGATCTCCGCCATCAGCACGCTCTTCTTCGGCGAAGGGTTCTTCACCAGCTTCTCGTAGAAGTCGACTGAGATCAGCGTCGCCACGCTGTTCATGATCCCCGACAGCGTCGCCATCGCGGCCGCGAAGATGCCGGCGATGATCAGGCCGGTCACGCCCATCGGCAGTTCCGCCGCGATAAACAGCGGGAAAGTGGCATCGATGGGCAGCAAGGGATTCAGGCGGTCCGGGTTGTCCTTGTAGAACACGAACAGCGCCGTGCCGATCAGATAGAACACGAAGCCACCGGGGATCATGATCGCGGCGAACATCCAGATCGAACGGCCCGCCTCCTTGTCCGACTCAGTCGACAAGGTGCGCTGCATCAGCACCTGGTCCTTGGGGAAGGTCAGCACCACGTCGAACAGCACCAGGAACAGAAAACCCCAGACCGTCGCCTTGGTCAGGTCGAAGCTGAAGTCGAGCAGGTGCATCTTGTGGTTGGCGGTGGCGGTGTGCATGAACTGCCCCACTCCGCCATGCAGATGCCACACGATAAAGCCGATCACGAACAGCGCGCCGCCCATCTTCACCAGCACCTGCACGAAGTCGGTCCAGATCACCGCCTTCATGCCGCCCATCGCGGTGTAGACGATGGTGAACGCGCCCATCATCACCACGCTCAAGCTCACGCTGATGCCGGTGATGGTGGCGATGGCCAGCGCCGGCAGGAACAGGATCACGCTCATGCGGCTGCCGATCTGGGTCACGATGCACAGCGCGCTGGCCAGCATGCGGATGGCCGGATGGAAGCGCGTTTCCAGATACGAGAACACCGACATCAGATCGAGACGGCGCAGCAGCGGCACGATCCACACCGCCACGAAAGCCAGGCCGAGCACGGCGATCAGATTGTTGGTGAGGTAAGTCCAGTTGCTTTCGAAAGACTTGGCGGGGATGGCGATAAAGCTGATCGAGCTGGTATTGGCCGCATAGAGGCTTACGCCCGCCGCCCAGAACGGAATGCTGCGGCCGCCGACGAAGAAGTTCGCGGTGTTGTTGCGCTTCTCGCGCAGATAGAAGTACAGGCCGATGCCGAACATCGCGGCGAGATAGACCAGGATCACCACCCAGTCCAGCCACTTCAGCAGGAGCTTGCCGGACTGCAGCTGCGCAGTGTGGATAGCGTAGCCGGCGCCGTCGCGCTGGGCCCAGGTGAAGCCGTCTTGAGATGCGGCCATCAGCGCATCGTTCGCCGGTTGTGCACCGGGCAGCGTGGCCCAGGAACCGGTGATGCCGTGGTACGTCATCGGGCGCGCGCCTTCCGGCGTGCCGACCAGATAGAGCAGATGGGCCTGGCCCAGCGCGCGCGGGGTGGCGGGTAGCAGCGTGCCGGGAACGGTGGTGGCTTCGGTCCAGCCTTTCGTAGCCGACCAGCGCAGCAGTTGCTGTTTGCCGTCGTGCGCGACGGCGACGAACAGGTTGGAGCCTTGCGCGACCAGGGATAGCGCCGGCGAGTTGCCGGGCCATGCGGGAATATCGGTCCATCCGGCGCGGGGATCGGCAGGATTCGCTCGCCATGCGCGCGCCTTGCCGTCGACCGTGCCGGCAACGAACAGCGCATCGGCGGAAACGGCGCCGTGCGGATCCGCCAATGCCGCCGGCAGCGCGGGGAGTCCAGTCGCGTCGAAGCGATCGTTGCGCAGATGCAGTTCAACCAGGGCCGTGCGTCCCTGCTCCTGCCACAGCAGATAAGCGCGGGTGCCATCCTGGATCAGAGACACGGCGTTCGGTGTCGCCGCGGGCCATGCCAGTGCGAACCAGCGCTTGCCTGCCGCGTCGAGCCGCCATGCCTGCCCCTGCCCCACCGCCACGGTCTGCCCATCGATCACCGCCATGCCGACCAGCGCTTGCGCGGTGGCCAGCGGCGGCAAGTCCGCGGTTCGCAGCGGCGTCAGGCTTTCGGCATGCAGCGGCAGCGCCAGCAGCAGCCAGGCCAGGCAGAACAGGCACAAACGGAACACGTGGCGCCGGGCCTCTCGATACGGTCGTCGCGGAACGGATTCCTGCGCCGGGCGCGCCGCCGTCACGGCTTGTGCGCCGCGGCGAGCAGCGCCTGCGCCCGTTTCAGGAATGGCAGGTCGACCATCTTGCCATCGACCATGAAGGCGCCGCGACCCTGGTTGCCCGGCTCGCGCGCGGCTTCGACGATGCGGCGCGCGCTTTCCATCTCCGCCTCGGAGACGGCGAACGCTTCGTTGGCCAGCGCCACCTGGCGCGGATGGATGCAGCTCTTGCCGAGATAGCCGAGCCGGCGCGCGAGCGCGGCTTCGGCACGGTAGCCGTCGCTGTTG
Organism: Dyella sp. LX-66; assembly: GCF_018599165.1. NCBI lineage: Bacteria > Pseudomonadati > Pseudomonadota > Gammaproteobacteria > Lysobacterales > Rhodanobacteraceae > Dyella > Dyella sp. LX-66. The sequence goes on along the minus strand of NZ_JAHFVJ010000010.1, from coordinate 46,535 downwards.
GCGACGTCGGCATAGGCGCCATCGAGCGCAAATACGTCCGCCTGCGCCGCGGCCATGCGCATGGTGAACAGCACCGACTGCACATTGGCCAGCTCGTGCCGCTCGATGCCATACGGCTCGAACATATCCGCCAGCCCCAATTGCAGCCCCGCCACGCGCGGATGCGCGCCGGCAATCGACGCCGCCCGGGCCAGGGCACGCGGTGTCTCGATATTCACCAATAGCCGCGTGCGTCGCTGCCAGCCGCGCGCCGCTTCCACCCGCGCGATCATGTCCACCGCCGCGCGCACCTCCTCGGCGGATTCGATCTTGGGCAGGTTGATCAGGGTGACGCCGTCGCCCACCACCGCTTCCACGTCGTCGTTGAAGTAAGGGGTGGATGGCGCATTGGTGCGCACGATCATCAGCTTGGGCGATTGCCGCGCCGCCTCGGTGGCAAGGAAGGCCGCGACGGCGGTGCGTGCGGCGCCCTTGAGTTCGGGCGTTACCGAATCTTCGAGGTCGAACGACAGCGCATCGGCCTCGCCGGCCAGCGCCTTGGCGAACAGCTCCGGCCGCCCTCCGGGGACGAACAGCTTGCTACGCATGGAGGGTCGGCGGCGGAATCGGCATGCCCGTAGTGTGCGGCAGCGATCCCGTGCGATCGGTACAGCGCGGGCTTGTTCAGACGATAGGGATGCTATCGATTCGCCGCGGTGCGGCATGGCGGGCGTACTCGCGACGCCCCCTGACCACCGTCATTCCGGCCCGCGCCGGAATGACGAGCGTGGCCGCGGGTGCACTGCACCCGCGGCCCTTCATCTTACGGATCGAACTTCTTCTCGACGCCCAGCTGGATCGACTGGTTGTCCCGCGTACTGTTGTCGAGCAGGTTCTGGTACTCCAGCCGCATCGACCAGCCCTTCAGCGTCTGCAGCATCACGCCCGCGCCCACCAGGGTGTGGTTGCGGTTGGTGTTGCCCAGCGCCGCCTGGTACAGCGGGCCGCCCAGCAGATCCGCGTAGCGCATCGCCGCGATGCTTGCGCCCTGGAAGTCGTGGCGGAATTCCGCCCGCAGCTGCGGCATCCACACGCCGTAGTCGCGCTTGACCATCCACTGGGCGCGCAGGCCCAGCACGCCGGTGCTGGTCTTCACGGTCTGGCGCTCGTACTGCAGCGCGTAGACGTTGTCGCCGTGCTCGGTGTAGCTGTCGAGCGTGGCGCGGGCGAAGTCGAAGCGGCCGTACGGCGAGATCAGCATGCCGTCCTCGGTGCGGTGCTCGTAGCCCACCGAGAGCGAGGCGAAGTACTGCTTGCCGTCGCGGCTGCCGGTCACCGTGTTGCCGTTGTCGGTGACGTAGCGGCGCGAGTCGAACGACATCTTCTGGTAGCCGATCAGCGCGTCGACATACACCAGCGGCACCGGGCGGTAGCTGCCGTACACCGCCGCGCTGTAGGCGTCGACCGTGCTGCGGCTGTCGTGCTTGCCCACGTCGGAGGAGTCGTGGCCGTAGCCGACGCCCACACCCGCCGCGAAGTTGTCGCCGAAGGCACGGTCCGCACCCAGGCTCACGCCCGAGGTGGTGAAGTCGATGCCGTTGCTGCTGCTGCCCGGCAAGGTCTTGCCGAAGTTCACCGCGCCGCCGGTCCACACCGACCACGTACCCGGCTGGCCCGCGGCACCGGAACGCTGGCCCTGGCCCGGCGTCGGCTCGTCCGGCTGCACCAGGAAGCGGCGGCCCCAGTCGTCGTCGCGGCCGCGCAGGCCCGCCATCGGATCGCGGTTCTGCCGTGCGCTGGCCGAACTGAAGCTGATGCCGTTGCTGAAGCCGCCGCCACCGGCGCCGGTGTGCAGGGTTTCCAGGCGGCGCTGGAAGTTGTCGATCTGGCCCACCGCCAGGCGGCGTGCCGAATCGGCCTGCGCCTGCAGGATGCCCAGCACTTCGGCGTCCTTCGACGGGTCGCTGCGGCCGGTCACGGTGATGTTCACCGTCGCCGTGGCCGAGGTGGCGTAGGCATTGCTCAACGTGTAGCTGACCTGCGCCTGGCCGCTGTAGCTGTTGGCCGCGGTGAACTCCAGCGTGTAGCCCGAGGTGCCGCTGTTGTGGATGTGCGCGTTGCCCGCCGCGGCCGGCGACACCGAGATCAGCGTGGCGCCGGTGAACGGACCGCCGTGTGCCGCCGTGGTCAGGTCCACCTGCACCGTGCGGCCGGCCACCACGTTGGCGGTCAACGCCGCCGGCAGCGGGATCGGATTCACGGTAACGGTGATGTGCGCCGGCGTGGAGGTGCCGAACGGGTTGGACAGCGTGTAGTCCATGCCCACCGCGCCCGACGCATCCTGCGGCGCCGTGTACACGATGTCGGTGCCGCTCACCGCCGCCGTGCCCTTGGCGGGCGGCGTGGTGATGGCCACGCCGGTGAACGGCGAGCCGGTGGCGCCGGCGGTGGCGTGGATGGTGACCGACTGGCCGGCCAGCACGGTGCCGCTCTGCGCCGCCGCGACCGGCACGGCCAGCGGCGTCACGGTGACGGTCACCGTGGCGGGCGCCGAGGTGCCGCCGGGGCCGGTGGCCGTGTAGGTGAAGGTGTCGGTGCCGAAGAAGTTGGTCGCCGGCGTGTACACCGCATTGAGGCCGCTCACCGTCGCCGCACCGTGCGCCGGAGCCTGCGCCACCGCGATGCTGGTGATCGGGCCGGTGTCGTTGGCGGTGACGTTGATGGTGACGGGCGCGTTCGCCGGCGTGGTGGCGGTGTCGTTCACCGCCACCGGCACCGGCTGGTTGATGCCCACCGTATAGGCCTGGCTGCCGGTGAAGCCGTTGGTGTCGGTGGCCGTGACGGTGAAGCTGTAGTTGCCCGCCGCGGTCGGCGTGCCGCTGATCGCGCCCGCACTGCTCAGCGCGATGCCGGGCGGCAGCGCACCGGTCGTGAGGCTGTAGGTGAAGCTGCCGCTGCCGCCGGTGGCGCTCACCGTCTGGCTGTAGGCCACCGCCACCTGGCCGCCCGGCAAGGTGGTGCGGGTGAAGGTGATGGCCGGCGCGTTCACCGTCACCGTGTAGGCCTGGCTGCCGCTGAAGCCGAAGCCGTCGGTCGCCTTGACGGTGAAGCTGTAGGGGCCGGCGGTGGTCGGCGTGCCGCTGATGACACCGGTGCTGCTCAGCGCGATGCCTGGCGGCAGCGCACCGGAGAGCAGGCTGAAGGTGTAGCCGCCGTTACCGCCACTCGCAGTCAGCGGCTGGTTGTACGCGACACTGCCGGTGAACGCCGCCAGGGTGGTCGGCGTGATGACGATCGTCGGCGTATTCACCGTGACGGTGTAGGCCTGGCTGCCGGTGAAGCCGAAGCCGTCGGTGGCCTTGACGGTGAAGTTGTAGGTGCCCGGCGTGGTCGGCGTACCCGACACGATGCCCGCGCTGCTCAGCGCAATGCCCGCCGGCAGCGCACCCGCCGAGAGGCTGAAGGTGTAGCCGCCGTTGCCGCCGCTGGCCGTGATCGTCTGGCTGTAGGCGACGCCGCCCGAACCCGCCGGCAGCGTGGACGGGGTGAGCGTGATGGCCGGCGCGTTCACCGTGAACGTGTAGGCCTGGTTGCCGGTGAAGCCGTGGCCATCGGTGGCGGTGACGGTGAAGTTGTAGGTGCCGGCCGTGGTCGGCGTGCCGGACAGCACGCCGCCGCTGGTCAGGCCGATGCCAGGCGGCAGCGCGCCAGCGGAGGGGCTGTAGATATAGGTGCCGTTGCCGCCGCTCGCGGTGATCGTCTGGTTGTAGGCAACACCGCCGGTGCTGGCCGGCAGCGTGGACGGCGCCACGATGACCGTCGGCGCGGCCAGCACCAGGGCGACCGGCTGGGTCGCCGTGAACGGCGCGTTGGTGCCGGTGCTGCTGTCGGTCGCCTGCACGGTGAAGTTGAAGGTGCCGGCCACCGTCGGCGTACCGGACAGCACGCCGCTCGACGACAGCGACAGGCCTGCCGGCAAGGTGCCCACGCTGAGCGCGTAGGTGTACGTCGGCGTGCCGCCGCTGGCGGTGAAGGTGTGGCTGTAAGCCGCTTCCGCCGTGCCGCTGGCCGGTGCGGCGGAAGTGAACACCACCGTGCCCGCACCCACCACGCCGCTATAGGCCTGGCTGCCGGTGAAGCCGCCGCTGTCGGTGGCGGTGATGGTGAAGCTGTAGGCGCCCGCCGCGGTCACCGTGCCGCTGAGCACGCCCGAGCTGCCGTCCAGGCTGAGGCCTGCCGGCGGTACACCGGCGCTCACGTGGTAGGTGAACGTGGTCGGATGGCCTTCGGAGGCGGTGATCGCCTGGCTGTAGGCCACGCCCACCGACGGTGCCGGCAGGCTGCCCGGCGACAGCGTGATGGTCGGCGCGACGATGGCCAGCGTGTAGCTGCTCGATACATGGAACGGTGCGTTGGTGCCGGTGGAGTTGTCGGTTGCCTGCACCGTGAAGTTGAAGTTGCCGGCCGCGGTCGGCGTGCCGGACAGCGTGCCGGTGGACGACAGCGTCACACCCGGCGGCAGTGCGCCCGCGGTCACCGCATAGGTGTAGGGCGAGGTGCCGTTGGCCGCGGTGAAGCTGCCGCTTACCGCCACGCCGGCCGTGCCGTTGATGGTGGTGCCGGAGGTGGGCGTCAGCGTCAGCGTCGGTGGGTTCACCGTCAGCGCATAAGGACTGCTGCCGGTGTACGGGCCCGTGCCGGTGCTGCTGTCGGTCGCGGTGATGGTCAGGTTGTAGGTGCCGGCGCCGGTAGGCGTACCGGTGATCGCACCGCTGCTGCTCAGGCTCAGGCCCGGCGGCAGCGAACCCGCGGTCACCGCATAGGTGTACGTGCTGGTGCCGCCGGAAGCCGTCACGTTCTGCGAATAGGCCCCAGCCACCGTCGCGTCGGGCAGCGAGGCCGGCGCGAGGGTGATGGTCGGCGCGCTCACCGTCAGCGTCAGTGCACCGCTGGTGGCGCTGAACGGACCGGTGCCGCCGCTGCTGTCGGTGGCGGTCACGGTGAAGTTGAACGTACCGCCCGCGGTCGGCGTACCCGACAGCGTGCCGTTGCTGGCCAGCGTGATGCCCGCCGGCAGGCTGCCGGAAGCGATCGTGTAGCTGTACGGCGCGGTGCCGCCGGTGGCGCTCGCCAGCGAGCGGCTGTAGGCGGTACCCACCGTGGCCGGCAGCGGATTGGTCGGCGCGTAGTTGATGGTCGGCGCGGCGATGGTCAGCGTCAGCGTGCCGCTCACCTTGTTGAACGGACCGGTGCCGGTGCTGCTGTCGGTGGCGCGCACGGTGAAGTTGAACGTGCCGTTCGCCGTGGGCGTGCCCGAAAGCGTGCCGTTGCTCGCCAGCGTGACGCCGGCCGGCAGGGCGCCGGAGGCGATGGTGTAGCTGTACGGCGTCGCGCCGCCGCTGGCGCCGGCGACCGACTGGCTGTACGCCACGCCGACGGTGCCGGCGGTCGGGCTGGACGGCGTGTAGGTGATGGTGGGGGGCGAGACGGTGATCGTCGCCGTGGCCGGTGCCGAGGTGCCGGTCGCATTGGTCGCCGTGTAGGTGAAGCTGTCGGGACCTGCGTAGCCTACGGTCGGCGTGTAGGTGATCGAAGTACCGCTCGCGGTGGCCGTACCGTGCGCGGCCTGCGTGCCGACGGCGACGGAAGCCGGCGCGCCGCCGGTGATGTTGAGGGTGATCGGGTTGTTGGTGCTGTTGTAGGCGACGGTGGCGCTGACCGGGTTGGCGACCGGGGGCGGCAGGGTCACTACGTTGATCGACAGGGCGTTGCCCGAGAAGAACCCGCTGTTGTCGGTCACGCGCACGAAGAAGTTCGTCGTGCCCTGGGTAGTGGCCGTGCCGCTGATCGTGCCGTTGCTCGCCAGCACCAGGCCAGGCGGCAGCGTGGAGCCGCTGTCCATCGCAAAAGTGTAGGGAGCCGTTCCTCCAGCCGCGATCAGCGTGAAGCTGTAGGGCGAACCGATCACCGCGTTAGTCGGCGTATTGGTAATCGTGATGTTCGCTTGGGCGACCGTGATCGAGTAGCTCGCCATGCCGGTGACCGGGGTGGCGGCGCTGTCGGTCGCGGTGATCGCGAACGCAAACGTGCCTTGCGCCGTGGGCGTGCCGGAAATGCTGTTGCCGGTGAGCGTCAGGCCGGAAGGCAAGGAGCCGCTGGTGACTGCGAAGGTATAGGGCGCGGTGCCACCGGATGCACTCAGCGTAGCGCCCGCATAGGCAACGCCTGCCGTACCCGACGGCATGGTCGCCGGCGAGATCGTGATCGGCGAAGTCGCGGGCTGGATGTACAGCGTCACGAGGACGTTGTGGGTGCCGGAGCCGTCGTCGAACGCGAACGTATCCGTGGTGGCGCCATCGCCGCTGTTGACGTAGGTGATCTTGGAGGCGCCATGATTGGTCGTCGTCGCCGTGCCGTGCTGCGCCGGCGTCGTCACGTCGTTGATGCCGAAACCGGCTACGGCCTGGCATGACGAAGCATCGATGATGATGGTGCCGCCCGCGGGCATCGGCGATCCGGCACTCGCATTGGAAGGCGTGAACGTCGCACATGCAGCACGCGTTATTCCTGGCGCCGCCAGCATGACGCATAGCAACAGGAAAGCTGTCCAACGGCCGAATACGCTACGGCCGAGCCCATGGCGCATCGCGTCGCGATGCTTCGACTCCGTATGCCACATGACTTGTCCCCTGCTTGCCCGTCTTCCCAACGGGCGGGCGCCTGGCGGCGCCAATGTGAAAGCTGCCGTGGCTCGTGAACGAGCAGCCGCGGTACCGGACCCCCTCCGCCGGACAGCTGTGAGCCTTGCCTGGCGGTCCTGCACCTTCCCCTAAGTGCTTACCCTCCTTGGGCAAGCAACGCAATATTGTGACCTTGCGCACGAAGTGCTTGTCAAGATGCCGCCCTCGCGCGACATTTAAGCGATCCGGCCAGGGGCTCTTTAATCGCCGGCACAACCAAGGGGGAAAACTCATGTCACAACCCTTTCTCGGGCAGGTCATGCCCGTGGCGTTCAATTTCGCGCCCAAGGGATTCGCATTCTGCGGCGGGCAATTGCTGCCGATCGCGCAGAACCAGGCGCTGTTCTCGCTGCTGGGCACGTACTACGGCGGCAACGGCACCACGAATTTCCAGCTTCCCGATCTGCGCAGCCGCACGCCGGTAGGTTCCACCAACGGCGCGGATATCGGCCAGATCGGCGGCGTCGAGAACGTCACGCTGCTGCCCACGCAGATTCCCGCGCACACCCACGGTTTCAGCGGGACCACGACCGCCGGCGGCACACGTATTCCTGCCGGCAACGTCCTGCTCGGCGGGACGGGCGCGCAGAAGGTCTATGGCAGCACCGGCGGTCCTCAGATTCCGCTCAATGTGCTCGCCAATGCCGGCCAGACGCTGCCGCATCCCAACCTGCAGCCATACACGGTGCTGAATTTCTGCATCGCGCTCAATGGCGTCTATCCCTCGCGCAGCTGACCGGAGTTCCTGCCATGTCCCAACCTTATGTCGGGGAAGTCCGCCTGTTTCCTTACAACTTCGCGCCGAACGGCTGGTTCGACTGCGACGGACGCCTGCTGCCCATCTCTGAATACGAGGTGCTGTACACCCTGCTCGGCACCACCTACGGTGGCGACGGGGTGAACACCTTCGGCCTGCCGAACCTGTGCGGCCGCGTGCCGATTCACCAGGGCACGGGACTAGGGCTGGGCACTTATGTACTCGGACAGATGGCCGGCACCGAATCGGTCACGCTGATCTCCAGTCAGATGCCTGCGCATACCCACGCCTTCTATGCCGCGAATTCGGCGGCGAGCGGGACCGCGCCGGCCGCCAATCTCCAGCTCGGCTCGGTCAGCGGCGACACGCTGTACACGAACAGCATCGCCGGAATCTCCGGCGGCCTCCTGGCGCCGGCAGCCGTCGGTCCCGCGGGGGGCAACCAGCCGCACGACAACACCATGCCGTCATTGGTCGCGCGCTTCTGCATCGCGTGGGCCGGCGTCTTCCCGTCGCAGGGTTGACGCTCATCGAGCGATCACAAGGACCAACATCATGAGCGATCCCTTTCTCGGCGAGATCCAGATCTACGGTTTCAACTTCGCGCCCTACAACTGGGCTCAGTGCTCGGGACAGCTGATGCCGATCCAGCAGAACACGGCGCTGTTCTCCCTCCTGGGCGTCACGTTCGGCGGCAATGGCACGTCCAATTACCAGCTGCCGAACTTCATCGGCAACGCCGCCTGTGGCCAGGGTTCGGGACCCGGGCTGACGCCGCGCACCATGGGCGAGACCTTCGGCTCGGACAGCGTGACTCTGATCTCCACCGAGATGCCGACGCACAATCACGGCGCGACCATCTACAACCAGCCGACCACAGCCAATCGCACCGGCATTCCGGCCGCCGGCTATGCGGTCATCACGCCGGAGAACGTGCAGATACTTGCCGTCGGCACCACGCCCAACGTCAACTTCCCGCCGCAGACGATCGGCGCTGCGGGCGGCGGCCAGGCGCACCAGAACCAGCAGCCCTACCTCACGCTGAACTTCTGCATCTGCCTGTCGGGTGTCTTTCCGACTCGTCCGTGAGCAACACAGCAACACTGACCTTTCCCTCGTTGCGGGCAGCCTGGCTGCCCGCAACAGGGAAAGACCTTCCGCCAGGCCTGAGCTGGCGCGAAGCGCAAAACGCGGACCTGCCCTTCTTCCGCGAGCTCTACGCCGATGTGCGCGCCGACGAACTCGCGCTCACGCCCTGGCCCGAGGCCGTGCGCAAGGCCTTTCTCGACAGCCAGTTCACCTTGCAGCACCAGCACTACACAGCGCACTACCAGCCGTCGGATTACCTGGTGATCGAAGACGCCGGCACGCCGATCGGCCGCCTGTATCTGCATCACGACGGGCGGGAAGCCAATGTCATCGACATCGCCCTGCTCTCGGCCACGCGAGGCCGCGGCTTCGGTTCGTCATTGCTGAAGCTGGTGCAGCAGACCGCGCACCGCGATGGCCTGGCCAGCGTGATGCTGCACGTCGAGCACCGCAATACCGGCGCGCGCCGGCTCTACGAACGCATGGGTTTCGCCGTGGAGGAAGATATCGGCAGCCACCTGCGCATGCGCTGGATGGCCACCGTGGCCGAGCTCAGTTGAACAGCGCCTGGTAGATGAAGCCGGTCTGGTCGCGCGCGACCGGCACCAGGAAGATGCCGAACTCGCCGATGCTGGCGTGCTTCATCTGGTAGATCTTCTGCGGAAACACGATCGCCGCCTCGTGGCGGAACAGCAGCGAGAACGGCGAGCGCACCATGCCCTGGTACTGCTGCACCGGCAGCGGCCGCGCCTCCACCAAAGCAAACGGTGCGTTGCCGTCGTGATCCAGGGCGACCGTGAAGGTCTCGCCCACATGTCCCGCGAAATGTTCCAGAGCAAAGAATTGCATCGCGCCGCCCCCTTACGCCGCTGATGGAATGGGCGCCGAGTGTCGCACAGAAGCCGCGGCGAATCGCGTGTCGGCAGCGCCCTTACTGCATGTGCACCAGCCCGCTGCCGATGCCCTGGCACAGCCGCAGCGAAAGCTTGCGACCGTGATCGAGCAGGCGGCGCATGGCCTCGCCGCTGGTCGCGGGTGCGGCGTCCGGATGTTCGGCGGCCTCCTCCGTTACCAGGCGCTGCGCCAGTTGCGGATCGGCGACGTAGCCATGCAGGAACAGCAGCGCGGTCCATAGCGAAGGCTTGGATGATGTCGGTTCCATGGAAGTCTCCACTCAGTCGTGCGTCGCACCGCTCAAGGCGGTGGCTTGCATGGAAGGACGCGACGAGAACCGCTCGTACCACGCGGCGAGGCGCGGGCGGCCGGCGCGGAAGTCGTAGACCTCGCGGAATTCGATCCAGCTCAGCGCGGTGGCGAGTGCGATGGTGCCGAGGTCGACGGCGTCTTCATCGATCTCGCGCTCCAGGTAATCGCAAGTGGCAGCGATCTTTTCGCGATACGCATCGACCAGCACCGGCCAGCGCAGCGCCTCCGGCCTGCGCTCGATATCCCAGCGCGCCGCAATACCCGCATCGGCGATGCCTTGCGCCAAAGCCTGCATGCGCAGCACGCCGTAGCGCGCGGCAGTCTGCGTGGGGATCAGCTTCGGTCCGCCATGCAGACCATCGAGGTATTCGCAGATCACGCCGGAATCGAACAGCACCTCGCCATCGTCGAGCAGCAGCACCGGCACCTTCCCCAGCGGATTGACCGCATACACCGCTTCGTTGCGCCGCGTGGGGCTGGTTTCGTGATGGATCACCTCGAGCTGGCCCGCCAACTCGGTTTCGTGGGCGGCGACGAGCACCTTGCGGGCATAAGGCGAGTGAGTCTGATAGAGGAGTTTCATGGGTCAGTCCGCGAGCAGCTGCTCGCGCAGCGAGGGATGGATGTTCCTGCCGCACAGCACGGTGGCGGCAAGGCGGCCGGCGTAACGCGCCGGCTCGGCGAGGATGGCCGCCACGCCGGCGGCGCCGGCCGGCTCGACGACCATGTCCAGGTGGCGATAGAGCAGGCGCATCGCACTCATCAGCTGCGCTTCGTCCACGGCAACGACGCGGTCGCAGCAGTGCCGCAGCTGCGGCAGTCGCGAGGCGATCGGTACGCGTACCGCGATGCCGTCGGCGATGGTATCGGCGCGCGCGGTTTCGATCGCGTGTTTCGCTTCGAGCGAAAGCTTCATTGACGGCGCACCCGCGGCGACCACCGCCACAATCTCGGCGGACGGTAAGCGCGCACGCAGCACCGAGCCGATGCCTTCCAGCAGCGCGCCATTGCCCAGCGGCACCAGCACCACCTCCGGCGCGGCTTCAGCAAGCAATTCCGTAGCAATCGTTCCAGCGCCTTGTGCAATCGCCGGCTCCGCACCGTCTTCGACAAAGCGCAAGCCTTGCTCTTGCGCATAGCGGCGTGCGGCCGCTTTCGCGGCATCGAAGTCCGCACCGGCAAGGCGCACGTCCGCACCGAGTGCACGCATCGCATCGAGCTTCGCGGGATTGGCGGTTTCGGCGGCGAACACCGTGCAGGCATGGCCGCGGCGCGTGGCAGCGCGTGCCAGCCCTTGCCCGAAATTGCCGGCCGAGGCGGAGACGATGGCTTCGCCGGGATGCAGGGCCGTGGCGACGAACCACTCCGTGCCGCGGCCTTTGAATGAACCGATCGGGTTATCGGTTTCGTCCTTGGCAAGCAACGTGCAACCCAGCGCCGCATCGAGTCCGGCGCTGGTGCGTATCGGCGTGCGAAGAAAGACCGGATCGATCAAGGACGGAGCGGCATGGACGCCGTCCAGCTCCAGCAGGGTGCTCATACGATGCGCTCACTTAAGTTGCGAAGGCTGACCATGCTAGGGTGGCGCCGCGCGGCAGGGCCGCGTCCGCTGTACGCACGGCGGGTTTTTCCCCCGACCTTCGACGAGACCGCGCGGCCATGCCCACCGCCCTGGATAAATTCGACCGCCGCATCCTGGCCATCCTGCAGCTCGATGCGCGCCGCTCGGCCGAGCTGATCGGCGCGGAGATCGGCCTGTCCGCCTCCGCCGTGCAGCGGCGCATCGCACGGCTGCGCGAGGAAGGGGTGATCGTCGCCGAGGTGGCCATCGTCGATCCGAAACGCGCGGGACGTCCGCTCACCCTGATCGTCGACGTGGAAGTGGAACGCGAACGCCCCGAACTGCTGGCCAGCCTGAAGCAATGGATCGCCGCGGAACCGGCGGTGCAGGAAGCCTGGTACGTCACCGGCGAAGGCGACTACGTGCTGGTGGTCAGCGCGCGCGACGTGGAGGACTACGACGCCCTGATGCAGAAGCTGGTGGCGGACAACGCCAACGTGCGGCGCTTCCAGACACGCGTGGCGCTGGGCACGCTCAAGCGCGGCGTGCTGGTGCCGATCGAGGAATAAGGCCTAGGCGTCGCCGGCCGTATCGCCATGGCACAGCGCCGCCAGCACCAGCAGCGGCGGCAGCGCGAAACACCACATGCCGGCATAGCGATACAGCAGCGCCGCAGCCGCGCAACCGGCCGCAAACGTCAGCACCGCGCCGCCCATGCGCATCATCCGTCCGCGTGCCTCCGCACGTTGCTCATCCGGCACGCCGTGCAGCAGGTCGGCCACGTCGAGCATCAGCTGCGTCGTGGTGCCCGTCATCATGGTGGTCGGTGGCGCCTTGCCCAAGTGCACGCGCTGCACCGCGTTCTGCACCGCCATGCCAGCCACCAGCACCAGGCCGGCGAACATCGCCGCCGGCGCATCGCCCTGCTCGAAATGCCCATGCCAGATCGCCACGCCGCCGCCCAGCACCAGCAGCACCAGCTGGATCGCCAGCAAGGTGCGGAACACCGGCCGCCCGGCCGCGACCAGCCGGTAGCGCAGCAGCCGCGCCAGGATCACCGCCGCGCAGAACGTCGGCAGCGCCAGCAGCTTGGTGACGATGCCCGTGGCGCCCATCACCAGCGCCGCGCCGATGGTGACGAAGTTGCCGGTGACGTGCGCGGTGAACAGGCCATGCATGGCCAGGAAGCCGGCGGTGTCGGTGTAGCCGGCGGCGAAGCTCAGCAGGGTGGGTACGGTGAGTTTCATGAGCGGGCGTTCCGGTGCAGGGTTACCGCGTGGCGCATGAGCTTCGCACCAACACGGCAACCGTTGTCACCGCCGCCGCTCAGCGCGGCAGGTCGAACACCAGCAGCTCGGCATCGCCGCTGCCTTCCAGCTCCACCGACGCGGCGTCCTTCAGCTGCAGCGCATCGCCGGCGTTCAGCACGGTGCCGTTGACGGTGACGCTGCCGCGCGCCACGTGGACATAGCCGAGCCGGCCCGGGGCGAGCGGGTGGGCGAGCTTGTCGCCGGCCGCCAGGATCGACGCGTACAAGTAGGCGTCCTGGTTCATGCGCAGCGAGCCGTCGCGGCCATCGGGCGAAACGACCAGGCGCAGCTGGCCGCGCTTGGAGGCTTCGTCGAAATGCTTTTCCTCGTAGCTGGGCTCGACACCCTGGCGCTCCGGCATGACCCAGATCTGCAGGAAGTGCACCGGCTCCTTGGCATCGTGATTGAACTCGCTGTGGCGCACGCCGGTGCCCGCGCTCATGCGCTGCACGTCGCCGTAGCGCAGCACCGAGCCGGTGCCCAGGCTGTCCTTGTGCTCCAGCGCGCCGCCGAGCACGTAGGAGATGATCTCCATGTTCTGGTGGCCGTGCGTGCCGAAGCCCTGGCCGCCGGTGACGCGGTCCTCGTTGATCACGCGCAGCGGGCCGAAGCCCATGTGGCGCGGGTCGTAGTACTCGGCAAAGGAAAAGGTGTGGCGGGAAGACAGCCAGCCGTGCTCGGCGCGGCCGCGTTCCTGGCTCTTGCGGACTTCCAACATGGGATGCCTCCGTAGTTATGTGCGATGGATTCGATGACTCGCCAGCCCGGGCCAACCCGCCCCAACAGGCCTTGTTTTTCTTGTCATCGCGCCCTGATGGAGAGAGTATGGGCGCCCGCGCCGGCACCGAAAAGCGAGTAGATTGCCGGTCTATCATCGAGAATTTCGAATGTTGCGCCTGAGCCTCGACGCCCTGCAGATCCTGGACGCCATCGACCGCCGCGGCTCCTTCGCCGCGGCCGGCAAGGAGCTGCACAAGGTGCCCTCCACCATCTCCTACACGGTGGCCAGGCTGGAGGAGGAACTGGGCGTGCAGCTGTTCGAGCGCGCCGGCCCGCGCGCCGACCTGACCCAGGCCGGCAGCGTGCTACTGAAGGAAGGCCGCCACCTGCTGCGCGCCGCGCAGGACCTGGAAGCGCGCGTGCGCCGCGTGGCTTCCGGCTGGGAGACCGAGTTCGCCATCGAAATCGACTCGATGTTCGCTCCCATCGCCCTGCGCGAGGACATCGAGGCGTTCTGCGCCGTGGCCGACCGCACGCGGCTGCGGGTGGGGCAGGAAGCGCTGTCCGGCACCTGGGAGGCGCTGCTGGAGCGCCGCGCCGACCTGCTGATCGGCGCCGCCGGCGAAGGCCCTTCCGGCGGCGGCTACGTGGCCGAGCCGATGGGCTCGCTGCCGTTCGTGTTCGCGGTGGCGCCGGATCATCCGCTGGCCGCGCTCGACCGCCCGCTGGGCCGGCTGGACCTGCAGCAGCACCGCGCCATCGCCGTGGCCGACAGCGCGCGCAAGCTGGTCTCGCGCACGGTGGGGCTGGCCTTCGGACAGGAGGCCATGACCGTGCCGGATATCCGCAGCAAGCTGGATTTCCAGCGCGCGGGCCTGGGCTTCGGCTTCCTGCCCGAGCCCTACGCGCGCCCCGCGATCCGGGCCGGCGAGCTGGTGGTCAAACAGGTGGAAGAACCCAAGCCGGCCGAGACCTTCTACCTGGCCTGGCGCACCGGCGAGGAGGGCGCCGCGCTGCGCTGGTGGATCGAGCGCGCGCGCCGGCCCGGCACGCTGGAGCGCCTGCTCGCGCTATCGTTCTGCCATTGACCGGATGACGGAGGCCGCCATGGCACCCTTCGGACGCGCGCTGCGGCGCCTGCGCCAGCTGCGTGGCATGAAACAGAGCCATCTCGCCGAACTGCTCGGCGTCACCCAATCCACCGTGTCGCGCTGGGAGCGCGGCGACCTCGAGCTGTCCGCTGCACAGCGGCTGGCCGTGCAGCGTTTGCTGGAAGCGCGGCCCGACCCCGCGCAGGACGCGGCGCTGAAGCGGCTGGTGGAGCACTCGACGCAGAAAGTGCACCTGGTCTGCGACCGCACGCACCGCCTGCTGGCGGTGTCGCCCGCGCGCTTCGCCGACTGGCGCCAGCCCGCCACCGAGCTGCTCGGCACCTGCATGCTGGTCTATGCCACGCCGGAAATCCTCGCCGCCGAAGCCACGCTCGATGCGCGCGGCTGGTACGAAGACCGCCAGGGCTCGCTGCGCATCGCCACCGGCACCAATGCGGAGCTGCCGATCAGGCCGGGCACAGCGTTGTGGGAACGCATCGCGCTGGCGGACGGTAGCATGGGGCGGCTGGTCACCACGCTGGCCTGAGCGCCGCGCATATTTAATGCGTGGCGGGCGCAGCGCCGCGCTCGCTACGCTTTGGTTCCCAGCAGCACGGGAGCAAGCCATGACCATCCTGGTGACCGGCAGCGCCGGCCATCTCGGCGAAGCGCTGATGCGCAGCCTGCGCGCCGCCTCGCGCGACGCCGTCGGCATCGACCTGAAGCCCTCGCCATTTACCCGGCACACCGGCGATATCGCCGACCGCGCCTTCGTGCGTGCCGCCATGCGCGGCGTCAGCGCGGTGATCCATACCGCTACCTTGCACAAGCCGCATGTGGCGACGCATCCGGCGCAGGATTTCGTCGACACCAATATCAGCGGCACCCTGGCCCTGCTGGACGAAGCACTGGCGGCCGGCGTGTGCGCCTTCGTCTTCACCAGCACCACCAGCGTGTTCGGCGCGGCGCTGACGCCGGCCGCGGATGCGCCGGCGGCCTGGATCACCGAGAACGTGGCGCCGGTGCCGAAGAATATCTACGGCACCACCAAGCTCGCCGCCGAGCAGCTGTGCGAGCTGTATCACCGGCGCCATGGCCTGCCGGTGGTGGTGCTGCGCACCTCGCGCTTCTTTCCCGAAGCGGACGACGATGCGGGCAAGCGCGCCGCCTACGAGCTGGCCAATGCGCAGGCCAACGAGCTGCTGTACCGCCGCGCGGATATCGAAGACGTGGCGAACGCGCATCTGCTGGCGGTGGAACGCGCGCCGGCGCTGGGCTTCGGCCGCTATATCGTTTCCGCCACCACGCCATTCGCGCAGGAAGATCTGGCGCTGCTGCACCGCGATGCGCCGGCCGTGCTGCGGCGGCTGTTTCCCTCGTTCGAGGCGTTGTACGGCGCGCGCGGCTGGCGGATGTTTCCGCGCGTGGATCGCGTCTACGTCAACGCGCTGGCGCGGCACGAGCTGGGCTGGCAGCCGCGGCATCACTTCGCCCACGTGCTGAACTGCCTGGCGGCGGACCGGGATTTCCGCAGTCCACTGGCGGTGGCGGTAGGTGCGAAGGGCTATCACGCGGCCAGCTTCGGCGAGATGCCTTATCCGGTGGACTGAAGGCGCCGCGCGTACTGCGCGGGCGTGCAGCCGACCAGGGCGCGGAAGTCGCGTATGAAATGCGCCTGGTCGAAGTAGCCGAGCGACAGGGCCAGTTCGATCCAGTCCGCGGACTGGCCTTGCTGCAGCTGGGCGATCGCCTCGTGCAAACGGTAGCGGTTGATCGCCCACTTCGGGCCGATGCCGACGTAGTTCTTGAACAGGCGTTGCAGGGCGCGTGCGTTGAGTGCGGTGCGCTCGCACAGTTGCTCGACCGTGGTGATGGCGCGGTCGGTGGCGATGTCGGCGACCAGGGCGGCGACGCGGTCGACGGTGGCGTCGGGTGCGGGCAGGTACGCCAGCAGGAGATGATCGGCGGCGGCGACCATGTCGTCGACATCAAGGGCGGCCACAACCTTGGCTTCGAACACATCGGCTTCGGCGCCGAACAGTTCGCTCGCGGCGATCGAACCATCCATCAACCGCGCCACCTCCGCGCCGTAGAACGGACGAAACCCGCCCGGCCGGAATTTGATGCCGAACACCTGGCCCTGCCCTTCGAGCACACGCACGAAGCGGCCCTGGTGCACGCCATAGATGCGCGCCTGCGGCGGCTCGACCACCAGATGCACGCTCGGATGCGGCAGGGTTTCCTGCGTCTGCGGCGGCAGGCCGCGCAGGTCCCAGGCGACGAACCAGTAATGCTCGACCAGCCCCGCCAGCGCGGCGCCGGGCAGGCGGCGCTCGTGGCGGAACTCGCCCTGCGGCAGGCGCGGGTGCAGCACGCCGCGCGGTTCGGGAGCCTTGCCCGTCATGGCTGTCGCGTTTTTCCAATCATCGGGGAGGGCTTCCTGTTGCAATGGCCACGCACTGACGGAGCACGCTATGTTCCCCCGACTTCCCTTGCTTGTCGCCGCCGCCGTGCTGGCGATGGCGCCGGCCGCATCGCACCTATCGGAGAATCGCATGAAGCACGCCCAAGGCAGCTTCGAGGTCAAGCTCGCACCGCAGCCCGCCGCACCCGGCATCGAAGCCGCGGCGCTGGGCCGGCAGACCATCGACAAGCAGTTCCACGGCGACCTCCAAGGCAGCAGCCTGGGCGAGATGCTGGCGGTGATGGATAAGAACACCGGCTCCGGCGCCTATGTGGCGCTGGAGCGGGTCACCGGCACGCTGGATGGCAGGCAGGGCAGCTTCGTGCTGATGCACAGCGCCACCATGACGCGCGGCGCGCCAGCCTTGTCGGTAACGGTGGTGCCCGATTCCGGCAGTGGCGAGCTGCAAGGGCTGAGCGGGACGCTGGCGATCCATATCGATGCGAAGGGTGCGCACTCCTACACCTTCGACTACAGCCTCCCTTCGGAGTGAAACGACCGGCGTAGGTTGGGGTGAGCCGCAGGCGAACCCCAACATCAGCACGTTCAAACGCACCGCACCGTTGGGGTTCGCCTGCGGCTCACCCCAACCTACGCCAGGCGCCGTATACCTTCGGCCGCCGTAAGCAGCGCAATCCCGATCAGCAACGCCCCCACCGCCCGCAAGGCCATCCGCGTATACCCCGGCCGCTCCACCAGCCACAGCTGCGCGCCGCCCGCCGCACATGCCAGCGCGCCGTATACCGCCAGCTGGGTCAGCACGATCACCACGCCCAGCGTGGCCGCCTGCGGCCATAGCGGCCCCTGCTCGCGGCGCATGAACTGCGGAAACACTGCCAGCATGAACAGGTAGGCCTTGGGATTGAGCAGGCAGGTGACGGCGCCGCGGCGGAAGGTGGTCCAGCGCGACTGGCCGGCCACGTCGGCGGCATGCAGCGCGCCGCCTTCGCTGCGCCACATGCCGTAGCCGATCCAGGCCACATAGCCCGCGCCGATCCACAGCACCGCCTGGAACAGCATGGGCGACCATTGCAGCAGCGCGCCGACGCCCAGCCCGGTCAGCAGCACATGGCAGGCGCCGCCGGCCATGATCCCCGCCACCGCGGCCAGGCCGCCGCGGCGTCCGCCGCTCAGCGAACTGCCCAGCACATAGGCCATGTCCAGGCCGGGCAGGGCGACGATGCCCAGCACCAGCAGGAAGAACAGGCCCAGCTGCACGGCAGGAATCATGGCGGCGATCTCGCGGGGGAACGGTGCCAGCCTAGGACCGAATCAGGGCGAAGACAGTCCTGTTTATCCGCTAGGCTGGCCGCCATGTATCGCCCCGCCACCCGTGCCCTGGCCGTGCTGGAACTGCTGCAGACCCACCGCCGCATCAGCGGCGTGGAGCTGGCGCAGCGGCTGGGCGTGGACGGCCGCACGGTGCGCCGCTATATCGCCGCGCTGGAAGAACTCGGCATCCCGATCACCGCCGAGCGCGGCCGCCACGGCGCCTACCTGCTGGTGGCCGGCTTCAAGCTGCCACCGATGATGTTCACCGACGACGAGGCGCTGGCTTTGTCGGTGGGTTTGCTGGCGGCGCGCAGCATGGGGCTGACCGAAGCGTCGGCGGCGGTGGCCAGCGCACAGGCCAAGCTCGAACGGGTGATGCCGGAGCGGCTGATGGCGCGCACGCGCGCGGTGGCCGACACGGTGATGCTCGACCTGGCGCGCTCGGCGGCGGCAGGCACCAGCGACACGCTGTTCGCCCTGAGCGCGGCCGCACAGCAATGCCGCCGCGTGCACATGGGTTATCGCGCGGCCAATGGCGTGGACAGCGAGCGCGGCATCGATCCCTACGGCCTCGCCCACACCGGCGGCTTCTGGTACGTGGTCGGCCATTGCCATCTGCGCCGCGGCCTGCGTTCGTTCCGGCTCGACCGCATCACGGAGGTCGTGACGCAGGAGACCCTGTTCGTGCGCCCGCGTGACTTCGACGCCGTGGCGCACCTGACCTTCAGCCTCGCCACCCTGCCGCGCGAACACACAGTCGAAGTGCTGCTGCACACCACGCTGGACGACGCACTCGAACGCCTCGGCGGCACCATGGGCCTGTTCGAGCCGACGGAAGCAGGCGTGCTGCTGCGCGCACAAGTCGATGGGCTGGACTGGTTTGCCCGCCAGCTGGCGCGGCAGCCGTTCGACTTCACCGTGCGTGGGCCCGAAGGCCTGCGCACCGCCGTGGGTGCGCTGGCTGCGCGCCTGGGCGAAAGCGCCGCGCGCGGCGGGTAAGGCGACGCAACGCACGCAGGCCCTATCGCACGCTTCCTTCGCGTTCCGATCCACCGTCTCGCTCAAGCGCCGCAAGGATGCGCCGCACGCGTTCGCAGGTCGCTTTCCGATAGGCCTCCTGCCTTCCCTGCCTGATCATCGATGCGTGCAGCTCCGCGGCCTCTTGCGCCGCACCGATAAAGATCGCCTTGCGCTGCGCATCGCCCTGGACCACCCATTCGCTGTACGCCGCGAACCTGGCCAGCGCCGGAGCGGGGAGCCGGCAGACGTCGCGTGCGGCCACCATGTCCATGCCGGCGGCGTGGGCGTCCTCGGCGTCAGGTTGGCCGGGCGTATCTGCCGCGGTGCCGGTGGACGCGGCAGCCGGAATCTCCGGCATCGGCGGCGCGATGGCCGGTTCGACGCGCCCATCGTCCGAGGAACCGCAGCCGGACAGCGCTGCCGCGAGCAAGGCAAGAACCATGAGGCTACGCATGCACTTCATCCTGTTGCACAGGAAACGCCGCGAACAGATCCGGGCTTTCCCGCCCCGCTAGCCGGACCAGGTGCCGCCCGGCCCCCAGGTCGCGACGGGAACGAGGACTTCCATCACCCAGGCGCGCTCGATCGGCCCGAAATAGCGGCTGTCGAACGAAAGGGGATACGTGTCCGACATCACCCATAGCTGGGACGGCGCGAGCCGCAAGCGTGCCGGCGCCGGCCGCGGCATCGGCCGGCCCGCCGCATCCACCGCGCGATGCGCGCTCAGCGGCAGCAGCCGTCCATCCACGCGCACGCCGTCGTCCTGCGCGCTGATCCACGCGCCGCCCACCGCGGCCACGCGCTTGAGCATCGGCAGATAGCCGTTGCCGCAGGCCTCGCCCTCGTGCAGATAGCCGCGCTCCATGGCCAGCGCGATGCTGCCGTAGCGCGGCGGACAGAAGCGCACGTAGGCGCCGCGCTGCACCGGCCGGTCCACCGCCCGGTACAGGCCCAGCGGCAGGCTGCGCGTGAGGTTCAGGCGCAGGCCCATGGCGTAGCCCAGCTCCAGCGCGATGAGCATCGTCAGCAGCAGGCCGAACGCGGCGACACCGATACGCCGCAGTCCGCTGCCCCCGCGCGACCGCCACCGCGCCACCTCAGCGGAATGTGACGCGCACGGCGATCGGCCGCTGGATGCTCCCCGCCGTGATGGTGCCGGCGCTGCGCTCCAGGCGCGCACGGAACGCATAGCTCGCACCCGTGCCGATGGCGGCGAATCCGCGCGACACGCCGGGCTGCATGCGCGCGGCGCCATCGCCGGTTTCGATGGCGATGCCGTAGCCGCCGGGGCCGTTGGCGTTCATGGAGAACAGATCCGCATGGCTGGCGTCGGCATCCGCTGCGGTGCCGAAGGTGATGTCGGTCAGCAGGTCCGCCGGATCCGCGCAGGACGCCATGGTCAGCTTGAACGCCTGCCACGCGGGCGTGACCTTGCCGTTGCGCAGATCCGACGCTACGTAGTTCCCCAGCGGAACCTCCTGGTTGAGCGAACCGGTCTCGATCGAGCAAGCCGGACGGAGCAGCAGCAGGTTCACCATCGTCACCGGATTGATGATCCGGTTGGGTGCGAAGGCCGTCATGTCCGGCACCCAGATCCGGCCCAGGCGGGCGTTGACGGCGGTGTCGGCCGGGCCGTATCTCACCGGCCCGCCGGTGCGCACGTATTCCGCGTAGAAGAACGTCTGCCAGGTCGATGCGCCGGCAGCAAACGTCCTGGTCGCCTTGCGCGGCAGCGCCGTGTAGCCCGTATCGCCGGGAACCTTGGACAAGAGCCGTATGCCCAGGCCGGAGCGCAGCCCGCCCACGGTGATTTCGCGCAGCGTGCCGTCGACCAGTCCGTCGCCCTGCAGCTCCATGCTGACCACGGTGGTCGTCTGCGCCGAGCAGTTGATGCTCGCGGTGGCGCTGTCCGCCGAGGTGGCCCGCACCAGCGCCCCGGCCGGCAGGTCGCCATCCACCACGATCCCGCCACTGCGGTTGACCATGAAGGGCGGGGTATAGGTCACCGTGCACGCCGCGCTCGCCTCACGCGCATGGCAGGCAGCAACCGCACACGCGGCGAGGAACAGGATTCGGGTCAAGGCCATGCTGGGTGATCTCCGCGGTTTCGAACGCCGGCCGTGGCGGCTTCGCCACGCCGATGCATGCTCTGGTCGGCCGGCGGCGATGGCGGCCGGGTGTCGTCGATGCTGTGCGTGTGGAACTGCCGGCGCAGCCACTGGCTCCACCGCCAGGCCCGGCGCATCAGCTGCGCGCGGTAGCGCGCGTTGTGCCGCGGCGTGCGCGAGTGATAGTTGGCGGCGCGCGTCCACACGTCGCCGCGGTCCTTGCGCAGATGGCCGCTCAGGCGCCATGCGGCCAGCCGGTAAGGAAAGATCACCCTGGTGCCGAGGATGACGACATCGGCTTCGCTGCGGCCGGCGCAGAAACAGGCCAGCCACAGCAGGCCGGCTAGGCGGCTGCGTAATAAACGTTCCATGGACTTTCCGTTCGGGTGGATCGCGGGCGGCACCGTGCCGCCCGCTTGGAAGGTGAAACCGGCTCAGTCGTAGCTGGCTTCGTAGATGACGTCCGAACGGACATTGCCGGCCGTGGCCACGCCGGTGGCGTAGTACTGCACGCCGTACCTGACGACCGTCGGACCGGCGGTGGCGAGCGTGACGTCCTTGCGCGTGTGATTGGTGAGGTTGATCACCGCATTGCTCTCGTCGAGCATCTGCAGGTCGACATTGGCCGCGCCGGTAAGGCCGAGCACGTTCTTCATGCGTCCATCGATGTTGACGCTGGGGCTGCTGCCGACAAAACGGAAGTGCGCCTTGGTGATCGCCGCGGTGGCGCAGGAACCGCCCTGGCCGTTGCTGAACACTACTTCGAAGCCCTTG
Organism: Dyella sp. LX-66; assembly: GCF_018599165.1. Taxonomy (NCBI): domain Bacteria; kingdom Pseudomonadati; phylum Pseudomonadota; class Gammaproteobacteria; order Lysobacterales; family Rhodanobacteraceae; genus Dyella; species Dyella sp. LX-66. The sequence continues at coordinate 24,444 of NZ_JAHFVJ010000010.1, read as the reverse complement.
CGCCCCGCGGTCTTGGCGGCCACGTCCAGCGCGGTGGTCCGGACCGGATCCAGTCCCACGGTAAAGTTGCCGAAAGCGCCGTTGCTGCCGTTGCCGCCACTGACCACGCAGGTACTGTCGGTCACCGAGCCGACGAAGGTGATGAGTCCCTGGTCGGCGCTCGCCGCACCGGCGGTGGCGGCGAGCGCCAGGCCGAAGATGGCTGTCTTGATGTGCTTCATGGTTGCTCCATTGAATGAAGTGGATCGGGTGAGTTGCTTGTCCGCCGCCTCCGCGGCCTTCCTCGTCGTCCGTCGGCCATGCCACGAAGACAAAGACCTTGGGGAGCACTACGCTTCATCGCTTTCCACCCTTTTTCAGGACGAATTTGTCCACCATCGCTGTTTCCGGCGATGTCGATGTCAGGTTCGAGATGGATGGATAGCGCGAAGCGCAAGCGCTACCCGCGCGGGATGCCTGCCTCGCGATGCGATGCATCCCTTGCGGGTTTGGACGGCTGAATCATAGGAAACGCTTTACGGTCCCAGCCATAGTACGAATTCGAAAAATGAGCCGATATGGACCTTCGCCGTGCTTTTGGGAGCAATCCGATGACCACCGGCCAGCGCTTCGCTTTACCTCGCATGGCAACCGCGCATTGGATCGCTCACCAGGCGTGAAGGGGTTGCGCGTCGGGCCATGGGGGCCGCGCGCGGCGTTCCTTGCTTGCCGGAATAATCAGCCGGAAAAACCCTCGCGCCGCAGGAAGTCGAACAGCTCCACGTCATTGCGGATGCCGAGCTTGCGCGCCGCGTCGCTCTTCTGCTTGCTGATGGTGGTGATGCCGCGGTTGAGCTGCAGCGCGATCTCCTTCACCCGCATGCCCTTGGCGACCAGGCGCAGCACTTCCACTTCGCGCGGCGACAGCAGCCGCTGCCCGGCGGCGTGCGGCCGGCGCAGGCCGGCCTGCGCCAGCAGCCTGCGCAACGGGGCACTCACATAAACGCTGCCGCGCCGGATCGCCTGGATCGCTGTGGGCAGTTCGGCCATGGACGAAGCCTTGTCGAGCAGGCCCAACACGCCCGCGGTCTGCAGCAGGCGCAGGATGCTGGCATTGCTGGTCATGCTCAGCACCAGCACGGGCAGGTCGGGATAGTTGCGGCAGATGCGCTCGACCATGGCGTAGCCGTCCGGGTTGATCGGGCCGGGCATGGACAGGTCGGTGACCAGGATGTCGTAGACCTGCTCGGACAGCAGGGCGAACAGCTCGTCGACGGTGCCCGCCTCGGCGGCTATCTGTCCCGCCTCGTGGGCCTCGATGACCGAGCGCACGCCGATGCGCACGACGGGATGATCGTCGGCAAGAAGGATCCGCAGGGACATGACCGAGAGGCTCCGAGACGAACGCGCACTAGCTTAGGCGCATGCTTTTGCGATGCGTAGACGGGCGATGTCCGAAAGTTACCGCCGATGCGGGGCTATGCTGTATCCCGTTGCACCGCCGCGGTACCCGATCGCCCGGCGCCGCCGGGCCTACTCACCGGAAAGGAGCAGCTCATGCCTAAGCGCCACCGTTTTCTCATCGCCGCCATCGCGCTGGCGCTCGCCGTTCCCGCCGCCGCGCAGACCGGGCTTGGCTATATGGCGAAGAAGCTGGACATTGCCGTGAAGAACTTCGACGCGGCCGACCGCAACCACGACGGCCTGCTGAGCAAGGAAGAAGCGCAGAACGGCAACGTGCCGTTCATCGCCAAGCATTTCGATCAGATCGACCGCGAGCATCGCGGGCAGGTGTCGAAAGAGGATGTCGCGAATTATCTGAAGTCGCTGACGCGGCCGGCGCCGGCGGCTTCGAGCGCGAAGCCGTGAAACCGCGCGGCGCGCGCTGCTGCGAACAGCGCGCGCCGCGGGTCGAGCGGACTTACTGCTCGCTCACCTTCAGATCCTTCATCAGCAGGTCGAGCTTCGGCCTCATGCTGTCCTGGCCCTGCGAGCCGGCCATGGCATAGAACACCGAATAGACCACGCCGGGCGTCGCGCCCGCGCCGCTGGCCGGCGCGCCGATGCGCGTCTCGCCATTGGCCGAGTACGCCGTGCCCTCGTAAGGATGGCGGCGCTTCAGCAGCTTGTCCCAGTAGCTCTTGGCGTCGTCGTCGAGCGTGGCCGGCGGCACCACGTTTCGCTCGATATGCAGGCGGTCGGACTCCTGCGGATTGGCGCGCAGCGCAACGGCGTTGACGTCCCACACCACCTTGCCGTGGTCCGGCACGAAGCCCATGCCGAGGGTGAGCGTGCTTTCCGGCTCGATCTTCTGCAGCTGCGGCGTCACCGAGAAAGCCAGGCGGTTGGAGCTGTAGCTGAAGCGCTGCTGGTAGTCGGCCTGGATATGCACGGACTTCAGCGCGTCGGGCAGCAGGGCGGTGTTCTTCAGGAAATCCTTCCACTGCGCCAGCGAGCCTTCGTAGCCCACCGACATATAGTCGAGCAGGGCGCGCATGTCGGCGAGGTTGTCGTAGCTGTCGTCGGCCGAGGCGAAGCGCATCAGCATGGCGTAGCCGTCCGGTACCGGCAGGGCGAAGGTGATCACCCGCGTATTGGCGAACGGCAGCGTCCACACGCGCAGCTGCCAGCGGCGCTGGAAGTGGTCGACATACACGCTGTCGGTGACCGGCTTGCCCAGCGAGGTGATGCGCACCTGCTCCGAACCCACCGGACGCATGAAGATGCCCATCTTGCACAGCTGCTCGGACAGTGCACTGGGGTCGTTGTAGAGCTTGTCCGCAGGGAGATTGTCCGGACGGCGCAGATGCAGCAGGAAGTTGTGGCCCGACACGCCCGCCTGCACATAGCCGTTGGCGGCCAGCGACATGCGGTTGCCTTCCTTCTCCACCAGGCCCCATTCGCCGGCGCTGTTGCGCACGATCAGGCCCGGCACGGTGTTCATCCACGAGGCGCCGTACAGCAGCTGGTTGGAGCCGTCGCCGCGCGGGAACAGCTTGTCGGTGTCGCGGCTCAGGATTTCCTTGAGCTGGTTGTCGATGTAGCCGTTGAACACTGCCTCGTAGCGCTTGAAGAACTCGGCCACGCCCAGCGGCAGCGCGAACTGGCCCTTCAGGTTGTTGCTCAGCGTGCTGCTGAAGATGTCGAAGCGGAACGGCACGCGGCTTTCCATCACCGCCTGCGCCGGCGCATTGAGCACCTCGCCCATCTGCAGCGCGTAGTTGAGGTTCTCGTTGGCCGACTTCATCAGCACCACGCCGATGACCTTGCCTTCCTTGTTCAGCAACGGACCGCCGCTGTTGCCCGGCGAGGCGGCGGCGGAGAAGCGCATCCACTTCCACGCGCCGTCCTGCTGCTCGGGCGTGTCGGAGGTGTACAGGCCATCGCGGATCACCACACCCGTGCCCAGCGCATTGCCTACCGCGTAGACCTCCTGGTTGAGCACCGGCTTGGTGTCGACGTCCAGCGTTTCCGGGCCCGGGTTGCCGGACACGGTGAACACCACGAAGTCCTTGCGCAGGTCGAACTTCTCGATCTTGTCGATCGCATAGACCTTGCCGTTGGCATCGCGCAGCGAGGGCGCGCCCCACAGGCTGTCCACGCCGGTGAGCAGAACGTGGCCGGCGGTGACGAACTGGTTCTTGCCGATGGCGAAGGCGGTGCCGATCGAGTGGTATTTGTCGGTGCGCTCCTGGAACGGGAGCAGGTCCAGCGGCAACGCCTTCTCGTAGGTGAGCGGGTCGTCGGCGGGTTTGGCGGCGACCACTTCGAAGGTGGCGCCCTGGATCTTCGGCAGCAGGGCTGCGTCGAGGCTGGCGGCGGAGGCCGCGCCGGTGGCGGCCAGCCATAGCGCGAGGGCGCATGCCCAGGTTCGGGCGAGTCCTTCGCCCCCGATCAGCGACCACTTCGTGTTCCGCATAGGTTTCCCGCGCGTGAGATCCGGCGCCGGGGCCCCCTCCGGGCGTCCTTGTCACGACGGAATGGGCGGCATCTTGGCATGGATTGCATGGGCTGGGGTGTGCCCCTGCCAGCCCCCTCTGGTTGTGTCGCCAGATGTTGCGATATCGCGGCTTGGGGGCTTGTGTGGCGGGCATTTCGGGTGCCCGCCCTTTGCTCGTCATCCCGGCGTAGGCCGGGATCCTTTTGCGATATCGCCTAGTTTTTGCGCTGACGCGATTTGGCCGCTTATGCAGCGGGCATTTCGGACGCCTGCCGGCGCCCGAGTCACTTTTTCTTTGCTGGCCCAAAGAAAAAGTAACCCAAAAGAAATGGCCTGAGAGCAACGGCTCGCGACGCGACTAGAAGGAGCAGTGGCGGCCGTGGAAACGGATTAACCAGAGTCGACACGAAACGGCAGTGCGTTTACGTGACGCGTCCTTCAACGTGCCGTTGCCGAGAGGACGTTCCGCGACTGAGGCCAGCTTTTGCTCTTCGCCCCTGTATGCGACGCCACCCCACTTCTCCCTCTCCCCTCCGGGGAGAGGGAGAAGTGAGGGGTCTCTCGGAGCGCAACGTGAAACCCTGCCATACCAACGTGGCGAGGTGCGTGAAGGTGTGGGTGTTGGGGTTCGCCTGCGGCTCACCCCAACCTACGCCGGGATTGTCGCTTCATTCAATGCCAACTCAAGCGCACCGCTTCGCGCACCGACCGCGCTGGCACCGTCGCCGTCGCCACGCCTTCCTTCGCATTCCACTTCCACGCCTGCCCTTGCTTGCCGTCCACGGTCAAAGCACCGGGCTTTTTTGCCGCATGAAGGCGCAGCTCGTATGCGCGCTTCTGCACCTGCCCCTTGAACTCGCCCTGCGCGGCGTCGATCGTCAACTCGTGCGTGCCGTCCTGGCCGGTGCTGTGGTGCATGGTGGTGATGGCGTGTCCGCCTTTGTCGTAATCCAGCGATACGCCGTCGTCCTCGTAGAGCGAGAAGCTGCCGTCGCCGTCGCCGAATACGTGCAGGATCAGCGTGTCCAGCGGCTTCGCGTCCGAGTAGTCGCTCGGTGGCTGCATCGGCACGATGGCGCCGGCGCGGGCGAATACGGGAGTGTCATCGGAGGCGTAGCGGGCGGTGAAGGTGGTGTCGCCCTGATAGCGCTTGCCTTTGAAGAAATCGACCCACTGACCGGGCGGCAGATAGACCGTGCGCTGGCCGCTGGTGTCGAGCACCGGTGCCACCAGCAGGTCTTCGCCGAAGAAGTATTCGTAGGGCTGCTTGTAGGCCTCTTCCAGCTCCGGATGCTGCAGGTACAGCGGGCGCAGCAGCGGCAGTGATTCGGTATGCGCGAGCCAGGCGTAGGAATAGATGTAGGGAATCAGCTGGGTGCGCAGGGTGAAGTATTTGCGCATCAGCGCCAGGCCCTTGTCGCCATACATCCACGGCATGCGCGTATTGCCCTCGCGCGGATTGGCATGGGCGCTGTGCATGCGCAGCAGCGGGCTGAAGGTACCGAACTCGATCCAGCGGGCGTAGAGGTCGAAGTCGATCTTGGCGCCGTGGAAACCGCCGATATCGTGGCTGATGTAAGGCACCAGCACATTGCCGCCGCGCGCGGTGAACGCCACTTCATAGGCCAGCACCGGCCATTCCGAATAGGTGTCGCCGGTAAAGAAGCCCGGATAGCGCTGGCTGCCCCAGTCGCCGTAGCGGCCGAGGATAAAGCCGCGCTTGCCGGTAGCCTGCGCGCTGAAGTCGTAGAACACCTTGTTGGTCCACAACTGCGAATTGAGGCCCGGCATCCCGGTGGCACCGCCACCGCCATCCACCCACCACAGGTCCACGCCCTGGCGCATCAGCGGCTCGTGCAGCCGGCGCATGAAGACCTCCGCCTGGCGCTGGTCGGACAGATCGAACGCGATGGGTTCCGGCGGATGCACGTCGCGCAGCGCCACCGGCCCGCGCAGCAGGCCGCCGCCGCCGCGGCCGGGTTCCACGCGCAGGGCGATGTGGATCGTCTCGCCGGGCTTGGTCACCGCCGCGACGTCGGTATAGGTCAACCGCTGCGGCCACTGGATCTGGCTGTGCTGCAGCTCCTGGCCGTTGACGAAGATGCGGTAGCTCTGGTCCACCTCGCCGAGCACCAGATACAGCGTCTTGGGCAGATCGGCCGGCAGGCGCACGTCGCTGCGGTACCAGGACACGCCCGCATAGTTCGGCTGGCCCTGCACCTGCCAGGAGCGGTCGGTCTGGATGCTCTTCCAGCTGCGCGCATCGAAGTCGGACGCGTACCACTTGGCCTTGATGCCCACGTCGCGCGGATCGATCGCGAAACGCCAGCGGCCGGACAGGTCCAGATCGAACGACGGCCTCACCAGCGGCGGCTTGCCCAGTGCCTCCAGCACGCCGGGTGCATGGCTGTCGTCGAAGGACAGGATGCTTTCCTTGGTATTGGCATAGCCCGGATGATCGTTGAGCCCGAGCTTCACGCCGCGCCCGTGCAGCCAGGTGACGAAGCGGTCCGGTTGCGCAATCAGCGGGCTCCAGTCGTAGCCGCCGTCCCAGCCGTAGTTGTGCCAGGCGAAATCCAGCACCAGGGTGTCGAACGGAATGCGCGCGGCGCGCAGGCGGCTGACCTCGTCCTCCAGCATCTTCCGGTTGTAGCGCTGGAACGCGGGCTGCTTCGCTTCCGCGGTGCCGGGGAAGTATTCGAAATTGAAATCGGTGATCCACGGGCCGAGCACGTAGCGCGGGATCATCGGGATCTCGCCGCTCAACTGCGCGTACTCGCCCAGCGCCTTGCGGTAGTCGTTGCCGTAGGCGAACAGATACCAGTCCTGCCCGCTGCGCTCCTTGCGCGGCTCGATCCATTGCGAGGTCTTGTTCCACAGCGGCGTGCCGCTGTCGTCGACGAAGGCGTAGCCGCTGCGGCTGAGCAGGCCGGGCTTGGCTTTCTCCAGCTTCACCTCGATGCCGGGGATCACGTCATTCACCGGGCTTTCCAGCGGATTGCCGGTGAGGTTGGCCTTGCTGACGTTGTCCAGCGAATAGGTCAGGCCGCCGAGGTTCTGCGCGTCGTCCGCGCCGGGGTGCCACTCACCCGGTTTTCCGGCGGTCCAGGTCACCTTGAGGTTGTCGGCGTTGAAGGGGCCGGAGTTCAGGCGATAACGCAGGGTCATCGCGTCCGTGCCGGCCACCAGCCAACCCTTCTCGCGCGATACGTGCACGGTGACCGGCGCCCAGTCGCGCTTCTGCATCACCGCGGTGGGCGCGTCCACGAAGGCGCCGCCGGGGGAGTACTCCATGCGCACCAGGGTCGGCGTAAGAAAGGAGAAGCGCGCATGGTCGGCCACCACCACCGGCTGGCCGGACTTCAGCGGCACCTGGGCACAGGCGGCCAGGCACAGCGAAGCCAGCAGCACCGGCCAGGCGGGCCATCTCGGACGGCGAACGAACATCGGGTACTCCCCCTTCCTTCAATGTCGGCGCCCGATGACACGGTCGTAGGCGTCGGCCAGGCGCAACGTCAGGCCGGCGCCGGGGCGCGCGTGGATACCGGGCGGAAGCTAGCGCAATGGCGGCAAGGAGTGGAGAGGCGCAAGCCGCCATGGCAGGCATCTGCTGGCCTCGTCACATTCCTGGATGCGCGGCGCGGCCTTGGGGGTAGGCCCAAAAAAAACCCCCGAGAAATCCGTCTCGGGGGAAGAACGACTGCGGTATGCGTCACCGCAGGAACGCACGGGCTATTGCCCCGGACCCAGCGCCTCGGAGAGCGCCGCCTTCGGTGCCGGGACAGGTACAGCATGGGCAAGCACGACGCCGCGCGCCATGCGGCGAACTCTGAAATTGCGGCTCAGCCGCCCATGCCGGGCAGTGCGTCGGCGATGTAATCGCGGCTTGCCCAGCTGCCGCCCTCGCCCGCTTCCGCCGCATGGATGCGCGCCCGCCCGCCATCCGCGGCCGGCATGGCCGAGACGGCGCGGTTGCGCGGATCGCGCGCGCTGCGCTCGTCGATCTTCACCATCAGGCCGTCGGCGATATCCAGCCTGGCCGCGATGCGGCTGCCGTCGGTGAACTGCACCAGCACGCTGACCACCGGGCTGCGCGCGCTGTCGGTGGTGTGCAGATAGGCCAGGCTGCGCCGGGTGATGCCGAGGTCCAGCGGAATCCGGCGCAGGATGTCCGCCTGTACATAGCCTTCGAAATAGCGGCGCTGGCGCGCGTCCTCCAGCACGTCGTAGACCGAGATGCCGGGATCGGGGTAGTCGGAGACCGGGATGACCTTGCGGTTGAAGTAATCCACCGCCTCCCTGGCCGAATCGACGATGCGCAGCGTGTAGGTCTTCTTCCAACCCATCGGCGCCGCGTCGTGAAAGCGCAGCAGCTGCGCGAACGCCGATTCGACTTCCGGCTCGGTCCACTTGCGCCGCACATCGTACGGCAGCGCCTGGCCCCAGCTGCGGGCCACGCCGTACTTGTGCAGGGTGCGCGTGGAGGGATCCCCTACATAGACCTCGGACCACGCCTGGCCGTGTTCGACGCGCCCGAGCATGGCCTTCTCCTGTTCCGGCGTGCATCCGTCGCACCAGTACAGGTCCGCCGCGCGGACCGCGCCGGAAAAACACAGGCAGGCTGCCAAGGCCATCGCCGGTAGCCGGCCGATCAAGAATCTGCTCGTTCCCATGCCGATGGCCTACAACGCTCTTCCCGCTCGCCTACAGCAACGTTCCAACAGCGGTGCGCAGAAAAGCAATCGGCGCGATCCAAAACACTAGGAAATGGATAAGGGACCGCAGGCTGCAAAAGCAGGAAAAGTCGCAGAAAAACCTAATGTGCGAGCGGCTTCCCGGCGTGGCTCATTCAGTCAATTCTGATTTCTTAGGAATATCACGCATGCTTTTCGCGGCCATGGCGGGATGCCGCCTGTCGCGCGATCGCATCCAGCGTGCCGCCCCAGTAGAAAGCGAGATGGCGGAAGATCACTTCAGTGGGGAAGGTGTGCGCCTCGAAGTCCAGCCGGGTCTGTTCGCCCAGCGGTGTAAGGCGAAACTCCAAGACGGTGTAGCTGGAGGGCTCGTCCGGCAGTCGGGATACGGAACTGAGGTGCGTATAGCTCAAGCGCCGTTCCGGTTCGAAGGCCAGCACCTTGCCGCGATTCTCGAAGCGGCCGGTGTGCACGCCGCGCACGCTGACGGCGCCGCCGATGCGCCAGTCCGCGCTTACTTCGAGTTTCATGGCGGGCTCGCCCATCCAGTCGCGCATGAGGTCGGGCTGGGTGAGGCTTTCCCATACGGTGGACGGGGGCGCTTCGATGGTAACGGATTCGATGATTCGGTCTGGCATGGAATAGTCCGATAAGTAACCACGAAATATCGTAGCTCGCCTGGCGACTTATCAGAGTACGCCGCGCCCTCTCCCGCGGCGGCCTTCAGGCCGCCTGGGGTCGCGCCGCATGGCTGCGCCAATGCTCCAGCGACAAAGCCAGCCCATCGTGCGAAAGCTGGGTCGCCGCGGCTTCCGCCGAACCCTCGGCCGCCTCGATGACCCGCTCGAACATATGCGCCTCGTAAGCCGCCACCGCGGCATCCCAGTCGCCGCCACTCACCAGTTGCATGGCCAGCTCTGCCGCATCGAGCATTGCGGCATTGACGCCCTCGCCGCCGAACGGCGACATCAGATGCGCGGCATCGCCCAGCAAGGTGATGCCGCGGCGGTGCGGCCAGCGATGGCCGACGGGAAGCGCGTGGATGTAGCGCGGCGCGATGGCGTCGTTGCTCGCGCGGATCAGGTCCAGCAGCTCCGGCGCGAAGCCTGCGAACTGGCGCAGCAGCTCCGCGCGTGCGGCCACCGGATCGGCGACATCGAAGCGGCGCTCCACCCACGCCATCGGCACCCGGAACACGGCATAGCCGCGCAGGTGCGCGTTGCCGTTGCGCTGGACGATCAAGCCCTTGCCCTCGCCTTCCGCATCCAGCTTGCCGCGCCCCACCAGCAGCGACAGCGCGGGGTGCCGGTCGTCCACCTCGTCAATGCCGAACTCGATAAAAGCCAGGCCGCTGTACTGCGGCAGGTACGGCGACAGCAGCGGGCGCAGGCGCGACCATGCGCCATCGGCGCCGACCACCAGGTCGAAGTTGCCGGCGAAGCCGTCCGCCAGCAGCAGCTGCCAGCCACCATCGGCGTTCTGCCGCACTTCGCGCACGTCGCTGTTCCAGCGCACGCAGTTGTCAGGCAAGGATGCGAGCAGCATGGCGCGCAAGGCGGTGCGGTCGACCTCGGGCCGGTTGCCGCCGGCGGCGTCGGCTTCCTCGTAGAGCACGCGGCCGTGCATGTCGAGCAGCTTCGAACCCTGGTCCTCGTAGCGCGCGATGCGCAGGAACTCGTCGGTGAGCCCCGCCAGCGCCAGCGCGTGCTGGCCGGACTCCTCATGGATATCCAGCGTGCCGCCCTGCGGCCGCGCCAGCGGGTCGGCCTCGCGCTCGAATACCGTGGCCTGCCAGCCATGGCGATGGAGGATGCGCGCCAGGGTAAGACCGCCAGGGCCGCCGCCCGCGATCGCGATACGAGGTTTCATTGCCGGCCCTCGCCGAAAAAGATAGGATGCTATTTATCCTGAGATGCATAGGAGCCTATGTCAATGGGCAAATCGACCGCTTCCACCCCGATGCGCCCCCGCATCGGCCAGCTGATCAACCGCGCCAGCCGGCTGCTGCTGCGCGCTGGCGATGCGCGGCTACGGCCGCTGGGGCTGGCCGGCGCACAGATTCCCGTGGTCGCCATGCTCAAGCACCACGGGCCGATGACGCAGAAGCAGCTCGCCGAGATGGCGCAGATCGAGCAGCCGTCGATGGCGCAGACGCTGGCGCGGATGGAGCGCGACGGGATGGTGGAGCGGCGCGCCGATCCGGCGGATGGGCGCAGCAGCTTCGTGCACCTTACGGAGTTGGCTTTGGGCAAGTTGCCTGAGGCGCAGAGGGTGTTGAATCTTGGTGAGCGGAGGATGCTGGCGGGGTTGGAGGAGGGGGAGGTTTTGGTGTTGATGGGGTTGTTGCAGAGGGTGGTGGGGAACCTTGAGAGGGAGATGGGGGTGGCGTGAGACGCTACCTTCTCGTCATTCCGGTTTGGGCCGGAATCCGCCCTTACTCGTTGTGCCGACGTAGGTCGGAATCCGCTTTGCTCGTCATTCCAGCGAGAGCTGGAATCCAGGGCCTTTGCGCTTGATGTTGCGCTGGCGCTTGGGTGTCTCGCCTTTGGCGAGTGTTTCGTGCCGCTGCCGCGGCCCGAGTTACTTTTTCTCTGCGTGCCCAGAGAAAAAGTAACCAAAAAGAGAGGGCACCCTGCTTGGCGCCCTCAGCAGCAAAGCTGCTGAGGGTCCGTGAGGGCTGGCCGGGCTTTTTGACAGGGCATCCATGCCCTGATCAAAAAGGCGAGGACTCCTGTCCTCGCCCCCTGCGGGGCCTGATCGTCCAGCCCTCACCGCCGGCGCCAAGGGGACCCGGTAGATCAAGAGCAAGTGCAGGAGCGAAAGCAAAAGCGCGCAAGCGGAACGCCGCGGCTGCGCCGCATGCTCTTCGCTCGATTTTCGCGTCTGCCGTCATCCCCCTCTCCCCTCCGGGGAGAGGGTTGGGGTGAGGGGCCGGTCGGAGCGATGCGATGAACTTCGTAGCGACTCGCTCTTAAAAACTCGAAGCGATCCACAACAAACATCGCACTCCAACTAACACATCGCCCTTTGAAGCACCTCACTGACACCACAACTCTTCAACCTCAACGCGATTGCCATTCCCACGCACCACGCGCATCCGCAACACGCCTACGCAAATCCCCTCTCTCCTGTCGTCCTCACCCGACAGACACTCACACCATGCTTTGCTAGCGTGGCGAAGTTGCGTGTTGCATCACTTCGCACGCGACCATCCTTCTTTCAGCACAAAAAAAGCGCGGGCCGGTAGGGCTGCAACCCCGACCGGCCCGCTGACCACAACCAACTCCTATAGGAAAGTCGATCATGGCTAGCAAGGATCATACGGCAGATATCTACACCATCCCCTCCGCGGACGATTTGCGTATTAACACCGCGACTAATCCCCTAGGTCGCCCGATTTATCTCACTGACGAGGTCGAAGATTCTCAAGAACGTTTGCTTACCCGCCTGGCCGGCATACATATGGCGGTGAATGTGATCAATGATTTGCTCGCCAACAGCGATGCCTTCCGCGAGCGCCAAGCCAGTGGACAGCCGAATGCACCCGGTGAATGGCCGTTGCCGCCGACCTATGTGGAAGGCTTGTTCGTCGCCGTGCGCTTTCTTAGCGAATACGCCGAGTCGCTGAGCCTCGGTGCGCTTTCCGAAACTCGTATCGACGACGTCTGACGACAGGTGCGATCCATCGAGTGACTCGGTGGATCGTCCTGTTCCTATAAGGATTAGTCTGAATTTCTGGATGATCCATCCCGCCGCAGCGGGATGATCCGCGGCAGGCCGCTGCCTAGACTCGTCTCACCCTCACCTCTCAGGAGACAAGTCATGGCAGATCATTCCATCAAGGGCAAAACCGTGCTGATCGCCGGCGGCGCCAAGAACCTGGGCGGCCTGATCGCACGCGATCTGGCCCAGCACGGTGCCAAGGCCGTGGTCGTCCACTACAACAGCGCCGCCACCAAGGCCGCCGCGGACGAGACCGTGGCCGCCGTGAAAGCCACGGGTGCGCAGGCGGTGGCGATCCAGGCCGATCTCACCCGCGCCGCCGCGGTGGAAAAGCTGTTCGCCGAGGCGGTCGCCGCGGTCGGCCGGCCGGATATCGCCATCAATACCGTGGGCAAGGTGCTGAAGAAGCCGCTGGTGGAGATCACCGAGGCGGAATACGACGAGATGTCCGCAGTGAATGCCAAGACGGCGTTCTTCTTCCTCAAGGAAGCCGGCCGCCACGTCAACGACAACGGCAAGGTGGTCACCCTGGTCACTTCGCTGCTCGGTGCCTTCACTCCGTTCTATGCGTCCTACGCCGGTACCAAGGCGCCGGTGGAACACTTCACCCGTGCGGCGGCCAAGGAGTTCGGCGAGCGCGGCATCTCGGTCACGGCCGTGGGTCCGGGGCCGATGGATACGCCGTTCTTCTATCCGGCCGAAGGCGCGGATGCGGTGGCCTATCACAAAGGGGCCGCGGCGCTGTCGCCGTTCTCCAAGACGGGCCTTACGGATATCCAGGACGTGGTGCCGTTCATCCGTCATCTGGTGAGCGAAGGCTGGTGGATTACCGGCCAGACCATCCTGATCAACGGCGGCTATACCACCAAGTAATCCCCCGCCGTCCTGCCCATAAGAGAAAGCCCCGCATCGCGGGGCTTTCTCGTACAACATGCAGGCGATCCCTTACACGGGCTCGGACTCCTCCGATTGCCGCGTCGGGTCGATATTACGCAGGAACTTCTCGACGTCGTCGGCATTGCCGACCACCGACTCTTCCGGACAGATAAACGGATAGGCCTTGTTGTCGATGATCGGCTCGATGCCGAAGAAATCGTTCAAGACCGATTCCGAGGTGCAGTAGGCGCCCTCCACCCAGGCCTGGTCGTTGGAATAAGCCTCGCCGACGATGAAGATGTCGGCATCGGCGCCCTTGATCAGCTGCGAGGGCTTGCGGATCTTCCGTTGCACGTCGCCGATGTCGTAGTGCGGCGCCCATTCGTGATAGCCGGCATTGAACGGCGGCAGCGCCCAGTCCATGTAGGCCGATTCCAGCGGCTCCGGCACGGCGGTGTAGTCCGTGTTCGGGCCGAAGTGCAGCTCGGCCAGCATCTTGCGCAGCATCTTCACCATGCGCGCGGGCACCTTGCGCGGCCCCTCCAGGGGCTGGGTGTCCGACGAGCTGGGGATCTCGCGCAGGCGCTTGGGCCCCAGTTCCAGCTCGTGCCAGAACGCGGTGTTGTCCTCGTCGTCATAGCTGGCCAGGATGCCGTAGACCGGCTTCTTCTTCGGCGTGGTCGCGTTGTTGCCGAAGTACACCACCATGCGGATCGGCGAATTGGTGACGCTGGGCCCGATGGTGTCGTTGCGCGACGCCGCGGTGAGCTGCTTGACCTGCTGAATGGTCAAGGCCTGCTCGGTGATGTTCTCGATCGCCTTCACCATGTCCCCGGCCGACTCGTACGGAACCTCGATCATCGTCGCCATCGCCTTCAACGCGGCGGCGGGGAATTTCTGCGCGCGCAGCCCGGCGATGGTGTCGGGGGTAATGGTGTAGCCGACCACCATGGCCGGATACGGCGCCGGATTGTCGATGTCGGGCGACCACCACGGCTGGTCGAAGAACATGCCGATCTTGTACGAGGGCTGCATGATGGTCGCTTCGAGATAGAGGCTCACCTTCTCGTGATTGAGCACGTCCACCTCGCCCTTGGCCGGCGCGCGGAAACGCGTGGCCTGCGCCACCAGGTCGATCGCGGCGCGCGGCATCGCCATCCACGCGGCATCGGCCTCGCCCCCGCCCACGGGGAGATTGGGATCGGCACGCAGCGCGGTGGTGTAAACCGCCTTGCCGGACTTCGACAGGATCGAATGCAGGCGCGTGTCGGGGTGGTAGCGGAAGTCGATGCCCTTGGCCTTGGCCAGCTTCAGGATCTCCTCGAACAGCGCATTGAACATGCCCGAGTAGCCGATCGACAGCGTGCGGTACTGGCTGCCCGGGGTGAACTCGTTGTTGATATTGAACGACACGCCGGCATGCGTGTTGATCACATTGGAACTGTAGCCGTTGCCGTCGGCCGCGTAGTCGTAGCCTTCCGAACCGAGCTGATCGTAAAGCAGGTTCCAGTAGCCGATATCCTTCAGGTAATCGCCCTGCTGGAACACGCTGGCCTCCGGCAGCTTCGCCGTGATACGCCCGTGCTGATAGAACGAGCACCAGTCGCGGCGGGTGAAATCGGCCCATGGCTTGGTGGTCGCCAGGTCCTGCACGATGGTGAAGCCCTGGTCGGGCGTGGTGGACGCGCCGAAGTTGTTCACCGCATACGGCGCCGGCGTATTCGAGGTGATGCCGTTCAGATAGAAATTGCGCGAGCGCAGATAGAACAGCTGGTTATTGGTGACATTGAACGGCACCGAATACTTGTCCAGCCCCAGCAGCGAAATCACCGCGGTGACCACGCGGTGGCCCGGCGCCAGGCCGTTGTTCGGATCCGGGAACTCCTTGGTCGGAATCCGGTTCCAGTGCGAATAGCGCATGCCGCCGAGTTCGACGTAGGAGTTGGTCTTGTCGTTGTTGTAATGCCAGGTGCAGACGCGCGCGCCCGCGGCGCGGGTGCCCGGATGGCGCTTGGTGAAGTCGTAGCGGCCCCAGTCGTGCAGCGCCAGGATGTCGCCCTTCTTCAGCTGCTTGGCATTGAACTTGGCTTGTTTGGATTGGCCGCTGAGCAACCGCCAGGCCGTGTAGAGGCCGGCGGCGCCGGCCCCGAAGATCGCATAGGTCTTCTGTGTCATGGTTCTGTAGCTCCCTGTATGAGAGTGGCTGGCAGCATTACTCGCTGCCGAGGCGGTACATCTGGCCGGGCAGATCCTTTTGCGGAATGACGACTTCGACGAGCACAGGCTTGTTCTTGATCTTGGCGATGCGCGGCAGCGCCGCATTGAGTTCGTCCACCGTGGTCACGCGGATGCCTTCCGCGCCGAAGGCCTGGGCCAGGGCGAGGTAGTCCCACTTGGGCAGGATGTCGAAGGCATCGAACTTGTGCTTCGGGCCGGGCTTGAACGCGGACATGTCCACGTAGACCTGCTCGATCGCATAGACCTGGTTGCTCATCACGAAGATCACCGCGTTGAGCTGGTTGCGCGCCAGCGTGGACAGCGACTGGCAGACCATCATGAAGCCGCCGTCGCCGGCCACGGTCCAGGCGCGCTTGCCGCTGCCCAGCTGGGCGCCGGAGGCCGCGCCGGTCTCGAAACCGATGCACTGCCACGCCGCCGAGGCGATAAAGCTGCCCTGCGACAGGCCATAGCAGTTGGTGGCCACGTACATGGCGGAACTCACGCCGTAAGTCATCACGATGTCCTTCAGCAGGTTCTTGTCCTGCAGGAATTTCATCGTGTTCGCGAAGAAGCGGTTGTAGGTGATGATCTGCGGATCGACGTCGTAGACCGGGTCGGAGTTGGCCGCCCACGGGTTGGGATACTTCGGCTGCGGCGGCGCCTTGGCCTTGATCGGGTAAGCCTTGCTCGCGACGAAGCGCGCCAGCAGTGCTTCCATGAAGTCCTGCATGGTGACGTCGCCGTACTTGAAATAGCCGGCGCGCACGCCGTCGGTGTCGGCCAGCACCATGCTTCCGTACTTGCTCTCGATGAAGGCGAGGTAGTCGTCGGTGATGATGGCGCCCAGGGTCAGCACGCAGTCCGAGGCCATTACGATCTCGCGCACTGCCTCGATCGAGGCCGCATCCGAGTAAGTGCCGATGAACTTGTCGCCCTGCTCGTCCAGCACCGCCTTGCCCAGGCTGGTGGTGGTGTAGAGAAGGCCGCTGGCGTCGATGATCTTCTGCAGCAGGCCGGAGAGCCCGAAACGCAGCACCTCGACACCGGCGAAGATCAGCGGCTGCTTGGCCTGGGTGATCTGCATCCAGGCCTGGTCCACCGCATTGCGCAGCGCCAGCTCGGGGCTGCGCGTGACGCGCGGCTTGAGCGGCGTGGCCGGCGGGCGCGCGCAGGGCTGGCCCCACACCTCTTTGTAGCAGGCGATGTAGACGGGGCGCTTCTGGGTGATCGCCTCGACCAGCAGCTCGTCGATCTGTTCGGCCGCGCCCACGTTGGTGCTGAGCGTGATCGCCTTGACGGTCACGTACTCGTAAATGGCGCGGTCCGAATTGAGGTCGCCGGTGGAGTGGTGGAACAGCACGTCGTACATGTCGGTGATGTCGCGCATGTCGGCGCCGGGCGTGGCGCTGATCACCACGATCGGGCTGCGCTCGACCCAGGCGCCGGCAATCGCGTTGAGCGCGCTATAGGTGCTGACGCCGAATTGCAGCGACACGGCGGCCAGGCCGCGGGTGCGCGCATAGGCGTCGGCGGCGTAGGCCGCATCCAGTTCGTTGATGGCGCCGATTGCGGTGACGCCGTCGAAGTATTCCAGCGCCTGGGTGAAGTGCTTGACGTAGTCGCCGGGTATCTGGAAGACCTCGGTGACCTGCAATTGCTTGAGCCGCGTCAACAGATAATCGGCCACGGTAAAGGTGGCGGTCGAGATCGACGCCGGTGCCGTGCTGATCGAACGGGACTTATTGGTGGTGCTGCTGCTGTCTGCCATGACGATTCCCCCTGTCTGAAGAATGGAGGCGCGCGACACGAGCCGGCCGGGCCGTGCGCCGCTTCCGTCGTTACCGCAAAGAAAGAAAATGAAATGTCCGCCGGTTAACGCATGCGTGCCGGGGCGAGTGCATTGCACCGCCTCGCGGATGGATGGAACTATTCCGTGTTGCCCCATTCGGCATGGCTGCGCAGAACGGTCGTTGCGACCCGCGCAGGAATACGCAAAGCGGCTGCCCGCAGGCGAACGATGTCTTTCATAGAGCGCTCCCTGGACCGATCTGTCGGTCCGCCCCACTACGCTTTAGAAGTGATGTGCTCCAGCCAACGTCGACGCATGGACGGGCGAGCTGGCTGGACTCCCCGAGGTGCCTCAAGACCACCACAGCACGGGGGCGACAGCCGCATGTGGACGCCGTGAATACCTACGGACGCCGGCATGCTTTTGTTGCGGAAATCGTGGATTCAGCCCCCTGAAAACGCCCGGAGACTACAACGCTCGGGTGTGAAGCCGATGTCACGGATAAAGTGCGAAGCTGGGCTTGCGCAGCGAGCGCCCTACAATGCGTGCCCGGCACAAGGCAGCGGCGCGAATCGGTGCGCCTGATCCTTGTGTCCGCCGTGGCATCCCCGCCCCATTCCACCTGTCGACACGGTCGCCATGTCCACCGAAGCCTCCTCGAATCCGCTGCAGTCCTTCACGCATCGGCGGCCGCTGCCCTTCCCTACCGCCGAACCGCGCAGCGACCGGATGCTGCAGGCGATTCTCGCCGCGGTCGGCACGGTGGCCTCGATCGCCGCCATCGCGACGCAGCGCGGTACCGATGCCGCGCAACCCCAGGATGCGTGGACCGCCATGGCCATCGGCGCCTACGCATGGGCCTGCTTCGCGCTGGCACGCGCCGGCTATTACCGCGGCTCGGCCAGCCTCACGGTGATCGGCAGCCTGCTGCTGATCGGCATCAACTACGCCGTCTACGGACTGCAGGCCCAGCCGGACCTGCTGATGATCCACCTGCTGCCGCTGCTGCTGGCCGGCCTGCTGCTGGGCCGCGCCGCGGTGTGGTGGGTGGCGCTGGGCAGCGTGCTGTCGGTGCTGCTGGGTGCGTGGAGCGACCTGCATGGCGCGACGAATGCCGTGGCCGGCGCGGAAACCTGGTCCAGCCTGTTTCTGTCCGGCATGAACTTCCTGGTGCTGGCGACCATCCTGGATCGCCTGATCCTTTCCTCGCAGCGCGCCATCGCGCGCAGCCACGAACTGGATGCCGCCTACCGCGAACTGCAGCGCACCATGGACGAGAAGGACCAGGCCTATGCGCGGCTGCTGGAATCGCAGCGCATGGAAGCGATCGGCCGCCTGTCGACCGGCGTGGCCCACGACTTCAACCATATCCTCAGCGTGATCCTGGGCCTGGTCGCTTCGCCCGCCTCCAACGGCGGGCCGGACATGGCGCTGTCGCGCATCGAGCGCGCGGCCCGGCGCGGCACCATCCTCACCCGCCGCCTGCTCAGCTTCAGCCGTCCGCAGAGCCGCGACATGGCGGTGTTCGACCTGGGCGAGGCGATCGACGAAATGTCGGCGCTGATCGCCGCGATGTTCCATCCGCGCATCAAGGTGGAATTCGATATCTCCGCCGGCGATCTGCTGGTGCGGGCCGATCGCGACGAACTGGAACTGGCCCTGCTGAACCTGGCCAGCAATGCCTCCGACGCCATGCCGCAGGGCGGCCATTTCAGCGTCTCGGCCCACGTCGACGGCACGCATGCGCTGATCCGCATCGAGGACGGCGGCGTCGGCATGGCGCCCGACGTGCTCGCGCATGCGTCCACGCCGTTCTTCACCACCAAGCCGCGCGGCGAAGGCACCGGCATCGGGCTCAGCATCGTGCACCGCTTCGTGGCCGACTGCGGCGGCAGCATCGCCATGGACAGCCAGCCCGGCCGCGGCACGCGCATCGAGATACGGCTGCCGCCGACCGGCGGCGAGACGGCGGAAGCCTGAAAGCCGCTACGAGCGCAGGCGCCGCCAGGCCGAAGCGCCGATCCCGTCCGAACGGCCGCCGGCGACCAGCACCAGCAGGCCGAGCAAGGTGATCAGGGTCCAGATCCACGGCCGCTGATACCAGGGCTGCGGATGCACGATGGTCAGCACCGCCGGTGCCGACACCCACGGCCCACCCACCACGCGCGCCTGCACCTCGAGCTGGTGCACGCCCCACGGCACCACCGGATACAGCAGGCTGCGGCTCTGCCCGGCATCGACCCAGTCGCGATCCACGCCAGCCAGGCGGAAGCGGAACAGGGTTTCCTGCGGGCGCCCGAGATTGACCGCGGTGTAGCGAATTTCCAGGTTGCGCGAGAACGGCGGCAGCACCAGCTGCGGACCGGAAAGATCCAGCGCATGGCCGTTCACCGCCGCGTATTCCACGTGCGAGGTGGGCGGCGCGGGATCGGTGCCCGGCACCTTGGCCGGATCGAGCACGCCGAAGCCCGACACCAGGGAAAACCACAGCCGCCCCTGCCCGTCGCGATAACAGGCGACGGAACCGCCGCCGTTGATTTCGGCGGGGATCAGGCCGTCGCGCTCGGCGAAACGCACCGACTCGATCGAAGCGCCCGCCTGCCCCGGCGACGGCAATACCGTCACGCCGAGATTGCCCGCCAGCCACAGGCGCCCGCGCCCGTCGTCCTCGATGCAGGACACGGTGTCGTCGAACAGGCCGTTGCTGCGGTCGTAGTACTGGATGCGGCCGTCCTTGATGCGGTTGAGTCCGCCGCCGTAGGTGCCGATCCACAAGCTGCCGCTGGCGTCCTCGTGCAGCGCGCGCGCAAAGCGCGAGGACAGCCCGTCGTCCACCGTCCAATGCTCGGCGACCTGCCCGCCCTGCAATCGCCACGCGCCATGATCGCCCACGAACCAGTAGCCGCCACGCAGCGCCTTGCTCACGCTGCCGATGCGCATGCCGCGCAGGGCGTCGATGGATTGGCGGCGGACGATGCGTCCGCCGGCATCGATGTCGAGCGCGAACGTCGAGCCACCGGTGGAGACCAGATAAGCACCGTCGCCGCGCTGCCACACATTGACCGGCTCCTTGCTCGGCCAGGTGTCGACCCGCCGCACCGCGCCGTTGTCGAGCAGGCCGAGGTCTCCGTTCGCCGTGCCGATCCACAGGCGGCCCTGGCGATCCAGCAGCAGGCTGAAGACGCAGGAGCTGCTGAGCGCCGGCTGCATCGGCACCGCACGCGCGCGGCCGTCGGCATCCCAATGAAAGAGACCGCCACAGGCGGAACCCAGCCATAGCCCGCCCTCGCCATCGGCGGCAATCGCACGGCCAGCCATCGCGGTACCCAGCCTGCGTTCGCCCACCAGCCCGAACAGCGGCGCACGCACCTTGAGCAAGCCGTTATGCCCACTGCCGGCCCACAGATTGCCCTCGTTGTCCCAGGTGA
Organism: Dyella sp. LX-66; assembly: GCF_018599165.1. Taxonomy (NCBI): domain Bacteria; kingdom Pseudomonadati; phylum Pseudomonadota; class Gammaproteobacteria; order Lysobacterales; family Rhodanobacteraceae; genus Dyella; species Dyella sp. LX-66. The sequence continues at coordinate 3,795 of NZ_JAHFVJ010000010.1, read as the reverse complement.
GATTGGCCACGCCCGGCACCGACAGCTCGGGCGCTTCCTGCCATCCCCCACGCCCGTCCTGCGCCAGCACGCCCCCCGTGGCCTGCGCCACCCACCAGCGCCCGTCCGGCGCCTGCGCCGCATCCCTGGGCTGCGCCACGCCCAGCGCCAGCCAGCGCTGCATGGCCGGCGTATAGCGGTAAAGCTCGGTCTCCGTGCCGACCAGCAAGCTGTCGCCATCCAGTCGCAGCAGCCACACCGTGCGGTCGTTCGCCGGCAAGGCGATGTTCCGAAACGCATCGCCGTCGACCCTATGCAAGCCGTTATTGCCACCGACAAACAACGTCCCCGCCCGATCCATCGCCAGCTGGTTGTCGCCCACCGGACTCGAATGCTCGCTCCAGCGCACCTCCCCGCTGACCGGATCGAGCTTCAACAACCCCGCATTGGTAGCCGCCCAGATCGCACCATCCCCTCCCTGCAGCATCGCGTTGACCTGGCAGCTCGCGGCGCATACCGGCAGATGCCGGAAGCCGGAGCGGCCGCGGATGCTCAATCCGGCGTCTTCCGTCCCGATCCACAGATTTCCATCGCGGCTTTCGAGCAGCGAGGTGATGCGATCGCTGGCAGGAGCGTCGATGCGTCCCGATCCCGAACGCGAGCGGCCATGAAAGATAGTGAAGGTGGTGCCATCGAAACGGGCCAGACCGCCAAAGGTGCCAACCCACAGATAACCGTCGCGGGCCTGGACGATGGCATTCACATGCGACTGCGGGAGACCGTCGTCGCCGCTGTAGAGGCGGATGCCCACGCGGTAGTCGAAGGCCGGGTTTGCTCTGACCGTAGCGCTGATTCCGAGCAAAGCGCAGACGAGCAGCAGCATGGAGCAGCAGCGGCTGTGAAGCGTCCGGTGGCGGGCGCTGACGGTCTTGTTCGATGTGGAGCCGCTGGGGGAGTGAATGTCGGTCACGTACGCGGCTCGGGGCCACTCGCTCGGGGTGAAATTGCTGAGGATGGCGTGGTGGCTCGGGGTATGGCCGTCCAGGCGAAGGGGCGATCTTGTAGCTGATCTCGGGTAAAGGAAAGGGCTTTTGATTTGCCAACAGTGAGCGGTGGGGCCAGCACCGGCCCCTCACCCCAACCCTCTCCCCGGCGGGGAGAGGGAGATGACGGGCGGGGCGAAAATCGAACGAAGAGCATGCGGCGCAGCCGCGGCGTTCCGCTTGTGCGCTTTTGCTCTTGATCTTCAGGGTCCCCTTGGCGCCGGCGGTGAGGGCTGGACGAAAAGGCCCCGCAGGGGGCGGGGACACGATGTCCCCGCCTTTTTGATCAGGGCAAGGATGCCCTGTCAAAAAGCCCGGCCAGCCCTCACGGACCCTCAGCAGCTGCGCTGCTGAGGGCGCCAAGCAGGGTGCCCTTTCTTCTTGGTTACTTCTTCTTTGGGCAGCCATATGAGATTCCATATAGACTTCGCAGTCTACTCAGGGATCGATGCTTCACGTGGATACAAACATCAAGGTCTATAGCTACTTACGCTTCAGTGACGCTCGACAATCCACCGGCAGTAGTGCCGATCGCCAGACCGAGTATGCGGCTACCTGGGCCAAGAGCCGACAGTTGCAGCTCGATGCATCGCTCTCCCTCCGTGACGAAGGATTGAGCGCCTACCACCAGCGCCATGTGAAACAAGGAGCCCTGGGCACCTTCCTCAGCGCCGTGGACGAGGGCCGGATTGCCGCGGGGTCCGTGCTGGTCGTGGAAGGCCTGGATCGACTGAGCCGCGCCGAACCTCTCCTAGCCCAGACACAGCTCGCCCAGATCATCCATGCCGGCATCACCGTGGTGACTGCCAGCGATGGCAGGGAGTACAACCGGGAACGACTGAAGGCTAATCCCATGGAGCTGATCCACAGCTTGCTGGTGATGATTCGGGCCTATGAGGAAAGCGATACCAAGAGCAAGCGGGTCAAAGCCGCCATTCGACGTCAGTGCGAGCGGTGGTTGGACGGCGCTTACCGCAGTCGCATTCGCAATGGCAAGGATCCCCAATGGCTGGCGTGGCATTCGGATGGCTGGAAGCTCATCCCGGAACGGGTCGAAGCCGTCCGCATGGCCATCGACTTGTTTCGGGCCGGGCATGGTCCGCTGGCCATCGTGGATCGGCTCAATGCCGCCGGGCTGTCCATCTCAGCTAAGGGGAGCCGGGCAACCCATCTCTATAAGCTATTTCGTCTGCCCGCCCTGCGTGGTACGAAAACCCTGTCGGTCGATGGCGTCGATTACACCCTGTCCGACTACTACCCCGCCCTGCTGAGTCCAGAGGCGTTCGACGAACTGCAGGGCCAAATCCGACAGCGGGGCCGGCGCAAGGGCAAAGGCGAATTGCCGGGGATCATCACCGGCCTGCGCCTTACTCAGTGCGGGTATTGCGGGTCGGCCATGGTGGCTCAGAACCTCATGAGCCGGAAAAAAGACGATGACGGCCGGCTCCATGACACCTACCGTCGCCTGTCATGCGGCTCAGGGCAGGCCTATCGCCGTTGTCCTGTGGGCGGCAGCACGAGCATTGCCCCGATCGAACGGGCGCTGTTGGACTTCTGTTCGGACCAGATCAACCTGGATGCCCTGCTGGATCGCGGCGCCGTCGATCCGCCTGCTCGCCAGAAACTCGCCGTCGCCAAGGCACGCGTTGCCGACGTGGAGACGCAGCTCAAGCGCCTGACCGATGCACTGCTGCAAGACGACGGGGCAGCGCCAGCGATCATTCTTCGTAAGGTCCGCGAACTGGAGAATGAAGGCGAGCGGCTGCGGCACGAGATGGCGGACGCCGACGCGGAATGGGCAGCCGTATCTCGGAAGGCGCCGACGACCGCCGACGCTTGGCGTGAACTAGTGATTGGCGTGAAGAGCCAGGATTACGATGCGCGGCTGAAAGCACGGCAACTCGTGGCCGACACCTTCGCCCGTATCGTCGTGTACCGAGTGGGAGTTGAGCCCGACGAGCCAGCCGGCCCTGCGCTAGATCTGGTCCTAATACCGCATGGCGGTCACCCTCGGGTGCTTCGCATTCACCGCAAGACGGGGCAGTGGCTTGGCGCAGAAGAGGTCAGCACTCAAGCCTTAGCCTGCTGATCAACATATAGATATGTTGCGCGAACAGCCTCAGACGGAGTCACTCAATACCTACGGCGAGAGGACAAACCTCATTTGGTCAAACTTAGGGCAGGATCGGTGGTGCAGCCGCTCGACGCGCTTGTAGTTCACCACAAGTCCTTCCTGCCGAAGCTTCAGGTAGATCATGCCGACGCCACACCGTCGCTGGCGCTGCGCCAAGCCGACGATGCGATCGCGAAGCGCCACGTTGCGATCGGAGCGACCTTGATAGCGATAGGCGCTTGCGCTCATGCCGACTATGGCTAGTGCTCGACGTTCGCTAGGTTCGTTGCCCACCATGTAGCGCACGAGCTCGGTTGTGGGAACGCAGCGAGTCGCCGGGGTCATTGTCGACGACGAAGACTATGCGCAGATCACTACCGGCATGACGAAATGTTCGAACTTTGAGCATGACAAGGCGTCGATGGGGTGTCGCGGTGCCCGATCCGGATGAACTGCTTGCCGACATCACGGTGCTAGAAACATGGCGCGCGCGTTTTGAGAAGCGCAGCGGTGAAATTGCCAAAAGCAAAGCAGACCGGTCGCTACTTCGGCGCCCTCAGTGGCCGCAGCACCGTGGTACGCCCCCGATTCCGTAGACACCTGATAGTGTCTATTGAGGATCGGAGGATCTATGACCAGCAAACGTTTCACCGACGAGTT
>NZ_JAHFVJ010000001.1:751476-861593 GCF_018599165.1 Dyella sp. LX-66 | reverse complement strand
ACGTGATATCGGTGACCCACGCCCGATCAGGATGCGCCACATTGAACTGGCGTTGCAGCCGATTGGGCGCGACAACCGCAGGCTTACCGCCCTTGTAGCGACGCCGAAGCGGAGAGCGCACCGAACGTAGACCATGTTTACGCATCAATCGCTCAACACGCTTCCGACTGATGTGTTCACCGGCCTCGGTCAAGTCACGGTGCACGTTTCGACTGCCGTATACGCCACCTGACGCAAGGTAGGACTCTTCGATGTACATCATCAAGCGAGCGTCTTCCTTGGCGCGCGCTGACAGCGGTTGCTTTAACCATGCGTAGTAGCCGCTGCGCTCGACCTTGAGCACACGACACATCGTGGCAACGCGAAACTGCTGGCTGAGGGCCTGCATGAAGGCGTACTTCGCCCTTACCCCTTGGCAAAGTACGCGGCGGCCTTTTTTAAAATGTCGCGCTCCTCTTCGACGCGACGTAGCTCGGCACGCAGCCGGGCGTTCTCCTGCACCAAGTCGACTTCCTTCTGCGCTTTGCGCGCATCGCGGCTGACGCCGCGCTCACGAAGCCATGCATACAGACTGTGCGATGACACACCGAGGCGCTCAGCCACCTCCGTGACGGGGTAGCCGCGCTCGTTAACTTGTTTGACCGCTTCAGCTTTGAACTCGTCGGTGAAACGTTTGCTGGTCATAGATCCTCCGATCCTCAATAGACACTATCAGGTGTCTACGGAATCGGGGGCGTACCAACTCGTCGGTGAAACGTTTGCTGGTCATAGATCCTCCGATCCTCAATAGACACTATCAGGTGTCTACGGAATCGGGGGCGTACCACACACCCGATATTCGGAGCCAGGACGATCATGATTCCCGGCGTAACTGACAAGCGTGTCGGGCACGTAAGACAGAAGTCCCGGGGATACCTGCAGCCGAACAGGTTGAGGATCCCACCGCAGGACTAAGGGATCGAACTCAAGCAGGACGTAGAAGTCGCGCTCCAGCGACGACTCAAATTTGGCCACTGCCGGCTCTCCCTGCTTTCCCGTGGGCATCATTCCGGCCAAAGCGCGCCGTCCAAGGCCAATTTTTCGGATAGGCGGCAAGAGGCGCGGGAATCCAGTCGCGACGGTATGGTGAAAATTGTAAGGAGTCGCGTTGACTTTAGGGAAGACACGCGACGGCTTTGATAAGTACATGGCGTCGGGCCCTTGAGGCGACGGCACCAGGGTCGCGCGCACTTAGGGAATTGTCATCGGCGGCGGCTCGCAGCCGCGGCCGGGCGAGATTTCGCTGGCGCACCATGGCGTGCTGTTCCTGGACGAACTGCCCGAATTCAGCCGCCACGTGCTGGAAGTGCTGCGGGAGCCGCTGGAATCGGGCTCGATCGTGGTCTCGCGCGCGGCGCGGCAATCCACCTTCCCGGCGCAGTTCCAGCTGGTCGCGGCCATGAACCCGTGCCCCTGCGGCTACGCCGGCGACCCGCGCGAGCGCTGCCGCTGCACGCCGGACCAGGTACAGCGCTACCGCGGCAAGGTTTCCGGCCCGCTGCTGGACCGCATCGACCTGTGCGTGGACGTGCCGCGCCAGCCGCTGAGCGAACTGGGCGCCGCCCGCGGCGAGCACGACGAGGATTCCGCCACCGTCCGCGCCCGCGTGATGAAGGCGCGTAGCCAGGCCTTGCAGCGCGCGGGGCGCAGCAACGCCGAAATCAACACCCGCGAACTGGAACGCGACTGCGCCCTGGCCCCGGCCGAACGCGCCTGGTTCGAGGCCGCGCTGGAGCGGCTCGGCCTGTCCGCCCGCGCCTACCACCGCACCTTGCGGGTGGCCCGCACCATCGCCGACCTCGACGGCGGCGCCGCCTCGCTGGCCCGCGCGCACCTGGCCGAAGCGCTGCAATACCGCCGTTTCTAGCCTTGCTGGCGGGGCCGCCGGGCCGATCCGGCGAATTTGTGTACCGATCAGTATTGACTTGGGTCCGATACGGGCTAATATCTGCACCGACGAGTTCTCTTATGGACTACGTCCCCCGCCACCCCGGTATCGGTCCCTCCCTCCCTCCCCCGTCCGATACCGGGGTTTGGCCTTTCCCCGCCGAACCTTCTCGTTTCGTTCCGGAATACTCCTATAGCGTCCACGCCCGGTGGACTGGAGACTGCGCGCCCGGCTGGCGCCGCTACCCTTGCGCCGCACTCGACGAAGGAACGCGAATGAGCACGCTCCATATCAGCCTGATGCTCGCGGGCATGCTCGGCATCGGCTTTCTGGCGCAGTGGCTGGCCTGGCGCGTGCGGCTTCCGGCCATTCTGTTTCTGCTGCTGGCCGGCATCCTGCTGGGGCCGGTCTCCGGCGTGCTGCAGCCGGACCGGCTGTTGGGCGAGCTGCTGTTTCCGGTGGTGTCGCTGGCGGTGGCGGTGATCCTGTTCGAAGGCAGCCTCACTCTGCGTTTCGACGAATTGCCCGGCATCGGCCACGCCGTGCGTGGGCTCGTCAGCTATGGCGCCGTCGTGGCGCTGGTGCTGTTGGCCGTCGCCGGCCATTACTTCGCCGGACTGCGCTGGGAACTGGCCTGGCTGTTCGGCGCGCTCACCTGCGTCACCGGCCCGACCGTGATCGCGCCGATGCTGCGCACCTTGCGGCCGAACGCGCGCATCGCCAACACCTTGCGCTGGGAAGGCATCGTGATCGACCCGCTCGGCGCGTTGTTCGCCGTGCTGATCTACGAAGCCATCGTGTCCCGCCACCAGGGCCACACCATCGGCGTGTTCCTGGCCACCGTGGTGTGCGGCAGCGTGGCCGGCGCATGGGCCGCGTGGACCATGGGCTTCCTGCTGCGCCGCCAGCTGATTCCCGACTACCTGCAGAACTTCGGCGTGCTCGCCGCGGTGCTGCTGGCTTTCTCATTTTCCAATGCGATCGCGCACGAATCGGGCCTGCTCACCGTGACGGTGATGGGCATCGCGCTGGGCAATATGCGCGGCGTGCATATCGACGACATCCTCGACTTCAAGGAAAGCCTCACCACCTTGCTGGTCTCCACCTTGTTCATCCTGCTCGCCGCGCGGCTGGAATGGCCGCTGCCGGACGGCATGCTGTGGGCCGGCATCGCGATCTTCATTGCGGCGCAGCTCATCGTGCGGCCGCTTACCGTGGCCATCTCCAGCATCGGCAGCGCGCTGAACTGGCGCGAGCGCGCGCTGATCGCCTGGGTGGCGCCGCGCGGCATCGTGGCGGCTTCGGTGTCGGCGCTGTTCGCGTTGAAGCTGGAAGCGCTGGGCATGCACGATGCGCGCGCGCTGGTGCCGCTGGTGTTCATCCTGATCATCGGCACGGTGGTGTTGCAGAGCGCCACGGCGCGTCCGCTGGCGCGCTGGCTCAACGTGTCGGAGCCGGATCCGAACGGCGTGCTGATCGCCGGTTCCGACAACGTCGCGCGCGCCATCGCCAAGGCGCTGAGCGATGCGGGCTTTCGCGTAGTGCTGGCTGACGATGCCTGGGAGGGCGTACGCATCGCGCGCATGGAAGGGCTCGGCACCTTCTTCGGCAACCCCGCCTCCAGCTACGCGGAACGCAATCTCGACCTCACCGGCGTCGGCACCTTGCTGGCGCTGTCCACCCAGCGCGAGCGCAACTCGCTGGTGTGCGTGCACTACCGCCAGGAATTCGGCCGCGGCCAGGTCTATCTGTTGCGCGTGCTGCCGCCGCAGGAATCGAACGGCCGCGCCATGCTCGCCGGCACCTTGATGGCGCCACCGCTGTTTGCCGAAGACATGACCCATGCGCGCTTCGCCGAACTGCTCGCGCAGGGCTGGCGCATCAAGTCCACGCGCCTGTCGGCCACTTTCGACTGGCCGCATTTCATCGAGCAGTACGGCTCCGGCACGGTGCTGCTGTTCGGCGTGGACGAGAAGGGCGTGCTGCGCGTGGTGTCCGCGCATCGCGAGGTGGAGCCGCGCCCCGGCTGGCTGGTGATCGCCCTGGTGCCGGCCGACTGAGCGTCCCTGCATGGCGGGAGCCGGCGGGCGGACCCGCCGGCTCCCGCGCCAGCATCCCTGCCGGCGCCACGCCAAGTGGTGCTTGCGCGATCAGGCCGCCGAAGCGCGCCGTGCGTGGAACTGCGCTTCCTCGGTGGAACCCTTCAAGGCCGTGGTGGACGACTGCCCCTGCTGGATCGCCTGCGTCACCTGGTCGAAGTAGCCGGTGCCCACTTCGCGCTGATGCTTCACCGCGGTGAAGCCGCGCTCGGCGGCGGCGAACTCGCGCTCCTGCAGCTCCACGAAGGCGCTCATCTGGCGGCGCGCGTAGCCATGGGCCAGGTCGAACATGCCGTAGTTGAGGCTGTGGAAGCCGGCCAGGGTGATGAACTGGAACTTGTAGCCCATCGCGCCGAGCTCGCGTTGGAACTTTGCGATGGTGGCGTCGTCCAGATTCTTCTTCCAGTTGAAGCTGGGCGAGCAGTTGTAGGCCAGCAGCTTGCCGGGGAACTGCGCGTGGATCGCCTCGGCGAACTTGCGCGCTTCTTCCAGGTTCGGCTTGCTGGTTTCGCACCACACCAGGTCGGCATGCGGCGCATAGGCCAGGCCGCGGCTGATCGCCTGATCGAGGCCGGGGCGCACGCGGAAGAAGCCTTCCACGGTGCGCTCGCCGGTGACGAAGGGGCGGTCGTTATCGTCGATATCGGAAGTGAGCAGGTCCGCCGCATCCGCATCGGTGCGCGCCACCAGCAGGGTGGGCACGCCCAGCACGTCGGCGGCCAGGCGCGCGGCGGTAAGCTTGTCCACTGCTTCGCGCGTCGGCACCAGCACCTTGCCGCCCATGTGGCCGCACTTCTTCACCGAGGCCAGCTGGTCCTCGAAATGCACGCCGGAGGCGCCGGCCTCGATCATCGCCTTCATCAGCTCGAAGGCGTTGAGCACGCCGCCGAAACCGGCTTCGGCGTCGGCCACGATCGGCACCATCCAGTCGATCTCGTCATTGCCTTCGGCGTGATGCAGCTGGTCGGCGCGCAGCAAGGTGTTGTTGATGCGCTTGACCACCTGCGGCACCGAATTGGCCGGATACAGCGACTGGTCCGGATACATCTCGCCCGCCAGGTTGGCGTCGGCGGCGACCTGCCAGCCGCTGAGATAAATGGCCTTGAGGCCGGCCTTCACCTGCTGCATGGCCTGGTTGCCGGTCAGCGCGCCCAGCGCGTTGACGAAGTCTTCCTGCTGCAGCGATTTCCACAGCCGCTCCGCACCCTGGCGGGCGATCGAATGCTCCACCGGCACGGTGCCGCGCAGGCGCACCACGTCCGCGGCGGCGTAGTTGCGGCGCACGCCGTTCCAGCGCGGGTTGTTCTGCCAGTCGAGGGTGAGCTGGTCGGCGGTGGGCAGGGCGTTCTTCATGAGTGACTCCTGGTAACTAGAGGCTTCGAGACGTTCGCGCTCAGGCGAGGCGGTCGTAGGCGGGCAGGGTGAGGAAGTCGCCGAGCTGCGCGGCGTGCGTGAGCGAGGCGAGCAGCGCGGCGGCGTCGTCGGCGCGCGCGGCGCCGGGATGCGTGCTGGCGCGCAGGCGGTGCGTGTGGGCGGCGAGCGCCTGGTCGAACAGGGCGAAATCGATCGGCGCGTGGTCGGTGAATTCCACGCCGCCGTGATGCAGCCATTGCCACAGCTGCGCACGTGCGATCTCCGCGGTGGCCGCGTCTTCCATCAGGTGATGGATCGGCACGCAGCCCAGCCCGTCCAGCCACGCGGCGGTGTAGCGCAGCGCCACTTCCACGTTGTTGTCGAAGCCGGCGCGGCTGATGGTGCCGGCGCAGGGTGCGATCAGCTGGTCGCGCGACACCTGCACGTCGGCGCGCGCCACGTTGAGCTGGTTCGGCGAGGGCATGTACTTGTCGAAGATCTCGCGCGCCACCGGCACCAGCGCCGGATGCGCCACCCAGGTGCCGTCGTGGCCGGCCTGCACTTCGCGCAGCTTGTCGGCGCGCACCTTGGCCATGGCCGCTTCGTTCGCGGCTTCGTCGCCCTTGATCGGGATCTGCGCCGCCATGCCGCCCATGGCAAAGGCGCCGCGGCGATGGCAGGTCTGGATCAGCAGCTCCGAATACGCCTTCAGGAACGGCACCGTCATCAGCACCTGGCCGCGCTCGGGCAGCAGGCGGTCGCGGTGGCCGCGCAGGGTCTTCAGGTAGGAAAAGATGTAGTCCCAGCGGCCGCAATTCAGGCCCACCGCGCGCTCGCGCAGCGCATGCAGGATCTCGTGCATCTGGAACACCGCCGGCAGCGTCTCGATCAGCACGGTGGCCTTCATGCAGTTAGCCGGCAGGTCGAGTTCCTCCTCGGCGGCGGCCATCGCTTCGTGCCACAGCGCGGCTTCTTCCATCGCCTCCAGCTTGGGCAGGTAGAAGTACGGGCCGCGGTCGCGCTGCTGCAGGCTGCGGGCGTTGTGGAAGGCGTACAGGCCGAAGTCGACCAGGGCGCCGGACATCGGTTCGCCGTCCACCGTCAGGTGACGCTCCGGCAGGTGCCAGCCGCGCGGGCGGACCACCAGCACGGCCGGGTCATGGCCGACGCGGTAGGTCTTTCCCTCCGGCGAGGTGTAGCCGATGGTGCCGTTCACCGCGTCGCGCAGGTTGATCTGGCCGTCGAGCTGGTTGGCCAGCGTCGGCGCGCTGGAATCCTCGAAGTCGGCCATGAACACCTTCGCGCCGGAATTGAGCGCGTTGATGATCATCTTGCGTTCGACCGGGCCGGTGATCTCCACGCGGCGGTCCTGCAGGGCGGCGGGGATCTTGCCCACGGTCCAGTTGCCCTCGCGGATGGCGAGCGTGTCGGCGCGGAAATCCGGCAGCACGCCGGCGTCGTAGCGGGCCTGGCGGGCGCGGCGGGCGGCCAGCAGGTCCAGGCGGCGCTGGTTGAAGCGGCGGTGCAGGCCGGCCAGGAAGGCCAGGGCCGCCGGGGTCAGGATGCTCTCGTGGCCGGGGCCGGTCTTGCCCTCGATCCGGACGGACGGCTGGGGCAGGCGTTCTTGGGGGACGGCCATGGCGCTTCTCCATCGATGACGATGGGGCGACACTAGGTCGCCAAGCTTGGCTTTGACAAAGCGAATGTTTCAATTTTAGATATTGGCAATGCTAATGATCTTTCTAACTCATTGAGCCAAAAGCTATGCCGAAGGCGACCGACAAGCTGAACAAGCCTCGCAAAGGCCGAAAATCGACGCCGCGGCGCCGCGCCGGCGACGTCGCCCCGGCCGAGGGCACGGCGCGCTTCTACTACAAGGGCAACCGCCAGAAGCAGCTGCGCGCCTTCGTTTACACCGTGAAGCTGGGCACCCTGACCCGCGCCGCCGAGGCGCTGTACCTGTCGCAGCCCAGCGTGAGCCTGCAGCTGCAGGCGCTGGAGCGGGAGCTGGGCACGCGCCTGCTCGAACGCAGCCGCCGCCGCATCAACCTCACCGACGCCGGCGAAGCCCTGTACGAGCTGGCCCGCCCGCTGGTCGAGGGCTGGGAATCGCTGGACCGCGATTTCCAGGCCAAGGTGAAAGGCCTGCAGAGCGGCCGCCTGACCATCGCCGCCGGCACCTCCACCATCCAGTACCTGCTGCCGGACCTGGTGCGCCGCTACCGCGAGCAATACCCGGCCGTGCAACTGCAGCTGGCCAACGTCACCGGCAAGGACGGCATGGCCCTGCTGCGCGCGGACGAGGCGGATTTCGCGGTGGGTTCGATGCTGGACGTGCCCAACGACATCGCCTGGGCGCCGGTCTACCACTACGACCCGATGCTGATCACGCCGCCGGATCATCCGCTGGCGGGCAAGGACAGCATCCGGCTGGAGGATCTCTCGCCCTACGGCCTGATCCTGCCGCCGCAGCGCCTGTCGACGTACCGCATGGTCGACCTGGTGTTCCAGCAGCGGCAGGTGCCGTACCAGGTGGCGATCGAAGTGGGTGGCTGGGACGTGATCAAGGAATACGTCGCGATGGGCTTAGGGATTTCCATCGTCACGGGCATCTGCATCACCGAGGCCGACCGCGCGCGCCTGGCCGTGCGCAATCTGCGGCAGTACTTTCCGCAGCGTGCTTACGGTGTGGTGATGCGCAAGGGGAAGTTCTTAAGCGCGGAGGCGCGGGCGTTTATCGACCTGATCCGCCCGGGCTTGCTGACCCATCGCGATTACGACGAATCGGGGCATTCCGAACGGTAGGTCGGGGTGAGCGTTACTGCTGGCGCTGCATCGCCAAGCGGATGCCGAAGCCCAGCAACACCGTCCCGCAGGCACGATCCATCCACTGCCCGAAGTGCGGCCGCGCATCCAGCAGCCGGTGCACCTGGCCGCCCAGCATCGCCAGCACCATCGACCACACCAGGCCGACGCCGATAAAGCTCAGGCCCAGCACCGCCAGTCCCCATTGCGGATGCGCCGCCTGCATCGACACGAACTGCGGCAGGAAGGCGAGGAAGAACAGCGCCACTTTCGGATTCAGCACATTGGTGAGCATGCCCTGGCGGAACGCCGCGCCCAGGCCGCGGCCGCGCGTCACCGTCGGCTGCCGCGTGTTCTGCTTCGCCAGCAGCATGCGCACGCCCACCCACACCAGATAGGCCGCGCCCAGATACTTCAGCGCCGCGAACGCCAGCGCCGAGGTCATCAGGATCGCCGAGATGCCCAGCACCGCCGCCAAGGTATGCACCAGGCAGCCGGTATTGACGCCCAGCACCGCCGCCATGCCCACCGTGCGGCCTTCGCGGCCGCTGCGGGCGAGGATGTAGAAGGTGTCCAGGCCGGGTGTCAGCGCCAGCGCGATGCAGGCCAGGACAAAGGCGCCGAAATGCTGGATGCCGAGCGCTTCCATCGGGTCACTCCGTGTTGCGATGCTTGCCGCGATAGGGACGGAACAGGGCGCGGATTTTCAGCATGTCCGCATCGTGGTCGCCGGTGGCGTGCACCACCGGGCCGAGCGTGAAAGTCTTGCTGGGGTAGTCGATAAACAGCGTCTGGATCGGCACGTTCGCCTCGTGCGCGATGCGCAGGAAGCCGGACTTCCATTCCTTCACCTTTTTGCGCGTGCCCTCGGGCGTGATGCCCAGCCACATGCGCTCGTTCTGCTGGAAACGCTCCACCATCTGCCCCACCACGTTGAGCGCGGCCTTGCGGTTGATCGGGATCATGCCGATCGGGCGCAGGATGATGCCGAGCGGGCCGTCCAGCACCTCGCGCTTGATCATGATGTTGATCTCGGCGCCCACGCCGATCTTCATCAGCAGGCCCCACAGGCCGTCCCAGTACGAGGAATGCGGCGCACCGATCAGGATCAGCTTGGGCACGTCCGGCAGCTCGCCCAGCAGGCGCCAGCCGCTCAGCCGCAGCACGCCGCGCGACAGCCACGGCCAGAAGCGGCTCTTGAGCCTGGGCGCCGAGGGCGGCGTCGGCGGGACCACTGGCTGGCTCATTCGGGGCTCCAATGGCGCGAACGCGTCTGCTTGATCTTGCCGCGCTGCTGCTTGCCGACCAGCCGGCGCTCCTTGGAAGCGCGTGACGGCTTGGTGGCCACGCGGGGCTTGGGCGGCACCAGCACGTCGCGGATGATCTCGACCAGACGCTCGCGCGCGTCCTCGCGGTTGCGGCCCTGGTCGCGGAAGCGGCGGGCCTGGATCACCAGCACGCCGTCGTCGGTGAGGCGGCGGTCGCGGCGCGCCAGCAGGCGTTCGCGCACGGCGTCGGGCAGCGACGGCGAATGCGCCACGTCGAAGCGCAGTTCCACCGCGCTTTCGGTGCGATTGACGTGCTGCCCACCGGGGCCGTCGGCGCGCAGGAAGCGCTCGGTCAGCTCGGTCTCGGGCAGCGCTAGGGATCGGCTGACGATAAGCATGGCGCGCAGTGTAGCGGGGGCCGGGCGGGCCGCCCACCGGCGCTCAGGGAATCTCGGGCAAGGCCCAGCCGAAGCGTTCCAGCACGCCGGCGAAGGCGGCATCGAGCGGCGCTTCCAGCCGCATCGGCGCGCCACTGACCGGATGCGCGAAGCTCACCCGCCACGCATGCAGCAGCATGCGGTGGCAGCTGAAGTACTGCTTGTACAGGCGATTGTGGTCGCTGCGCCCGTGCTGGCAGTCGCCGATAACCGGATGGTGGATATGCGCCATGTGCTTGCGGATCTGGCGGAAGCGGCCGGTCTCCGGTTCCGCCAGCACCATCCCGTAGCGCTGCTGTGGATAGCGGCCCAGCGCGATCGGCACTTCCACCGTGGCCAGGCGGCGATAGCGCGTGCGTGCGTCGCGGCGCGGGCCGGTGTCGCGCGAGCCGGGCAGCGGGTAGTCGATCAGCGCTGCTTCCGGCTCCGGCCAGCCGCGCACCACGGCCAGGTATTGCTTGTGCACGTCGCGGCCCATGAACTGCTCGCCCAGTGCCGCGGCGACTTCCGCCGAGCGCGCCACCAGCAGCACGCCGCTGGTGGCGCGGTCCAGCCGGTGCGCCAGGTTCACGGTGCCGCCGACCTGCTCGCGCAGCAGGTCGATCAGGAACTCGTCGGCGGGGCCGACCAGCTTGGAACGATGCACGGCCAGGCCCGCGGGCTTGTTTACCGCGATCAGGGCGTCGTCCTGGTAGATCAGCTGGAGAACGGTCATGCGTGCTGCGCTGCCGGGTACGTCAGCGCCTCGGCCACGCGGCGGCGAACGCGCACAGGCCGGCCACGGCCGCGGCGATCGGCAGCCACGCGCCATGCTGCGGCGCCTGCGTCCATAACAAGGTGGCGCTGACCAGCAGCGCACCGCCGAGCAGGCCGGCGCCGAGCGCGCGCTGCTGCCGGCGCGAGGCTTCCTGGCGCTGCGCCAGTTCCAGCGGATCGGCCAGCCCGCGCTGTTCGCCGCGCGCCACCTGGCGCAGCGCATCGCGGATCAGCTCCGGAAACTGCGGCGCCGCATGGAACCATTCCGGCAGCCGCTTGCGCACTTCGCGCAGGGTGCGGCGCGGGCTGTAGCGCTCGCGCAGGATGCGCTTGAGCACCGGGTGCGCCACGGCCCAGATATCGATGTCCGGATCGAGCATGCGGCCCACGCCTTCGATATTCAGCAGCGTCTTCTGCAGCAGGATCAGCTGCGGCTGCAAGGTGAGCTCGAAGCGGCGCGCGGTCTGGAACAGCTTGACCACCAGCTCGGCCAGCGAGATCTGCGACAGCGGACGCGTGAAGTAGGGTTCGCACACCGTGCGCACCGCCGCTTCCAGTTCGTCCATGCGCACGGTGTTGGGCATCCAGCCGGCGTCGACGTGCAGCTGCGCGATGCGCGCGTAGTCGCGTTCGAACAGCGCGATGAAGTTCTGCGCCAGCCAGTACTGGTCCGCTTCCGGCAGCGAACCCATGATGCCGAAGTCCAGCGCGATGAAGCGCGGCTCGCCGGTGCGCGCCACGTCCACCCAGATGTTGCCCGGGTGCGCGTCGGCGTGGAAAAAGTTGTCGCGGAACACCTGCTCGTAGAACACGCGTACGCCCTTGGCGGCGAGCGTCTTGCGGTCCACGCCGGCGGCATCGATCGCGGCGATGTCGTCGCAGCTCACGCCGTTGACGCGCTCCAGCGTGAGCACGCGTTCGGCGGTGAGTTCCCAGTGCACCTCGGGCACGTAGAGATCCACGCCGCTGTCGAAATTGCGCCGCAGCAGGCTGGCGCTGGCGCCTTCGCGCTGCAGATCCAGCTCGTTTTCCAGCATCTTCTCGACTTCGGCCACCACGTCCAGCGGGCGGATCTTGTCGGCGTTCGGATGCCAGCGCTGCGCCAGTTCGCCCAGCGAATGCAGCAGGGCGACGTCGCGGGCGATGCGCGCATCGATGCCGGGGCGCAGCACCTTCACCACCACCTCGCGGCCATCCGGCAGCACGGCCGCGTGCACCTGCGCGATCGAGGCCGAGGCCAGCGGCGTTTCGTCGAAGCGCGCGAACAGCTGCGTCACCGGAGCTTTGAGTTCGCGTTCGACGATGGCGCGCGCCTCGGCGCCGGGGAAGGGCGGTACCTGGTCCCGCAGCAGGGCCAGCTCGTCGGCGATGTCGCCGGGCACCAGGTCGCGGCGGGTGGACAGCACCTGGCCGGCCTTGACGAAGATCGGGCCCAGCTCGGTCAGCGCCAGGCGCAGGCGCGCGCCGCGCGGCAGGTTTGCCACGTCCGCGCGCGGTCTGGCCAGGAACGGGCGCAGCAGTTTCAGCGGGCGGAACAGATGGGCGGCGTCGACCAGCTCGTCGAGCCGGTAGGCCAGCAGCACCGAGGCGACGCGCAGCACGCGCGGCACGACTTTCAGCGGCGTCACGCGGCGTTTCCTTTGAGCTTCTGTTCCAGCCGCGCCAGGCGCGATTCCAGGCGTTCGCTGCGTTCGCGCAAGTTGTCCACGCCATCGAGGAAGCCTTCCACTTCGCCGGGCGCCGCGGCCACGCGCACTTCGTCGCGCAGCCAGTCGGCGGTGTCTTCGGCCAGGTGGCTGCCGCTTTCGCGCGCATGCGCCAGCGCTTCGCGCACGGCCTTGGCCAGCGGCACGCCAAGCACGTCGCCGAAGGTGCGGGTGAAGGCTTCTTCGAAATCCGGGGCGAACTTCGCCGCCAGTTTTTCCAGGCGGCGCGCCAGTTCCGCATCGCCGGCGATATCCACCTTGCCCGGCGCCACGCCTTCGTCGTCGCGCCGCAGCGCCATCGCCAGCAGGCTGCCGGGCGTGGCGCGCACGCGCAGCTGGCTGTCGTCGCGGCCGGGGTCGACCTGCAGGCGGCCGTCGTGCACGGTGATCGCCAAGGTCAGCGCGGGGCCTTCCAGATGCAGCTGCACGCTGCGTCCGTCCAGCGCGGACAGGCGCTGCACGGTGTCGGGATCGAGCGAGAGCACGTGGTTCAGCGCGGTCTCGAGCGCGCGGCCGGCGATCACGCGCAGCGGGCGCGGCAGCAAGGGGCGGGGAGCGGGTGCGGTCATGGGCCGGCATTGTAGCGGCAGGGCGCGCGGACTCGCCCTGCGGCATCAGCCCGCGCCGTCGAAGCCCAGCTGGCGCCATGCCTCGTACACGGCGACGGCGACGGTGTTGGAGAGATTCAGGCTGCGGCTCTGTGGACGCATCGGCAGGCGCAGGCGGCAGTCCTCGGGAATCGCATCCAGCACGTCGCCGGGCAGGCCGGCGGTTTCGCAGCCGAACAGGAAGGCGTCGCCGGGCGCGTAGCGCGCATCCACATGGGCGACGCGGCCGCGGGTGGAGAAGGCGAACACGCGCGGATGCGCCAGGGCGGCGAGGCAGGTGTCCAGGTCGTCGTGTACCGCGAGGCTGGCGTACTCGTGGTAGTCCAGGCCGGCGCGGCGCAGGCGCGCATCGTCGAGTTCGAAACCCAGCGGCCGGATCAGGTGCAGCGAGGCGCCGGTGTTGGCGCAGAGGCGGATGACGTTGCCGGTGTTCGGCGGGATTTCGGGATTGAACAGGATGACGTGCAGCATCCGGCCATTATCTGTGCGGGGCGCCCGCCGGAACAGCGCCCCGTCCGGCGTTCAACCGCCCAGACGGGGACAGACCACGCCATCGGCCGGCAGCAGGCACTGCGCATGGGCGGCCGGGGCGAGCTGGCCGGCGCTGCCGCTGGCCGCCAGGCGGATCGCGTCCGGCGAGGCATTGACCATCGCCACCAGCAGCAGCGCGCACACCAGCAGGCAGCCGGCGAACAGACCGCGCAACATCAGGGCTTCGAATTTCATGGGGTGTCTCCGACAGAGCTTTGGGGTCCTACGCCCTTGGAATGGCAAGCGCCGTGCCAAGCCCGGCCAGATCACAAGGTCTTGATTTGGCGGAACTTAGGATGCGCGGCCGGATCTATTCCGCTGTCCGCGGACACTGTGCGCACGCCAGCGGACACTGTCCGGACGCCCGAGGTGTCCGATCGGCCGTCCTTTCGGGTCAATCGGCCGAAGGTCATTTGCGGTTCCCCCCATGCATGACTAGCCTCGGAGGTTCTGTGAAACAGGAGGTTCATCCATGCGCAAGCCCCTTGCCCTGCTTATTGCCGGGCTTCTGTCCGCCGGAGTCGCCATGACAGCGCCCTCGCCATCCCTGGCCGCCCCGGCCACGCAGACCGTCCCCGAGATCGCCTATACCCGCTTCAACCTGCCCAACGGGCTGACCGTGGTGGTGCACGAGGACCACAAGGCGCCGGTGGTGGCGGTGAGCATCTGGTACCACGTCGGTTCCGGCGACGAACCCAAGGGCAAGACCGGCTTTGCGCATCTGTTCGAGCACCTGATGTTCTCGGGCTCGGAGAACCACAAGGGCACCTACTTCGCCCCGTTCGAGCTGGCCGGCGCCACCGACATGAACGGCACCACCTGGTTCGACCGCACCAATTACTTCGAGACGGTGCCGACCACCGCGCTGGACATGGCGCTGTGGATGGAATCGGACCGCATGGGCCACCTGCTCGGCGCGATCGGCCAGAAGGAGCTCGACACCCAGCGCGGCGTGGTGCAGAACGAGAAGCGCCAGGGCGAGAACCGCCCCTACGGCCGCGTGGACCAGAACATCCTGTCCAACACCTACCCGGCCAACCACCCGTACCAGCACGACACCATCGGCTCCATGAAGGACCTCGATGACGCTTCGCTGGCCGACGTGAAGCAGTGGTTCCATGACTACTACGGCGCCGCCAACACGGTGATCGTGCTGGCCGGCGACATCACGCCGGCGCAGGCCAGGGAAAAGCTCACCAAGTACTTCGGCGACATCCCCGCCGGCCCGCCGGTGCCGCGCCAGCAGCCGTGGATCACGCCGCTGGCCAAGTCCAGCCGCGGCGTGCAGCACGACCACGTATCGCAGCCGCGCATCTACCGCACCTGGGTGGTGCCGCAGCTGGGCACCGACGACATGGTCTCGCTGGACCTGGCTTCCACCGTGCTCGGCGGCGGCAAGACCTCGCGCCTGTACCAGCGCCTGGTCTACCAGGACAAACTCGTCGACGACATCTCCGCCAGCGTCTCGCCGTTCGCCCTGGCCAGCCAGTTCCAGATCCAGGCCGACGTGCGCGAAGGCGTGGATCCGGCCAAGGTCGAAGCGGCGGTGGCTGACGAGCTGAAGAAATTCCTCGCCGACGGCCCGACCCAGGACGAACTGGATCGCGCCAAGGTCGGCAACCGCGCCTCCTTCGTGCGTGGCCTGGAGAAGGTCGGCGGCTTCGGCGGCAAGGCCGTGATCCTGGCCGAGGGCCAGGTCTATCGCGGCGATCCGGGCGCCTACAAGAAGGACCTGGAGCGCATCGACGGCGCCACTATCGCCAGCGTGAAATCCGCTTCGGCCAAGTGGCTGACCAAGGGCGATTACCTGCTCACGGTGCTGCCGGCCGGCGACGGTTTCGATCCGGGCAAGGAAGACGCCAAGGTCGTGGCGTTGCCGGATGCGCAGGGCCGCCCCGACGCCAAGCTGCCGGCCGCGCAGCAGTACAGCGTGGGCAAGAACGAAGTCGATCGCGCCAAGGGCGTGCCGCAGGTCAACCAGTTCCCGGACCTGAGCTTCCCCAAGCTGGAGCGCGGCAAGCTGAAGAACGGCATCGAAGTGGTGCTGGCGCAGCGCCACACCGTGCCGGTCACGCAGATCCATCTGCAGTTCGACGCCGGCTATGCGGCCGACCAGGGCCACAAGCTCGGCACCGCCAGCTTCGCCACCACGCTGATGAACGAGAGCACCAAGTCGCTGGACTCGGTGGAAGTGTCCAAGCGCAAGCAGCGCCTGGGTGCGATCACCAGCATCGGTTGCGGCCTCGACACCTGCACCGCCTCGCTCAATGCGCTCAACGATCAGCTGAAGCCGTCGCTGGAACTGTTCGCCGACATCGTGCGCAACCCGGCCTTCAAGGCCGAGGACATCGAGCGCGTGCGCGGGCAGTGGCTGGCCGGCATCGCGCAGGAGAAGACCCAGCCGACGGGCCTCGCGCTGCGCACGCTGCCGCCGCTGCTGTACGGGCAGGGCCATGCGTATGGCATCCCGTTCACCGGCACCGGCACCGAGGCGGCGATCAAGTCGCTCACGGCGGACGACCTGGCCGGCTTCCAGCGCAACTGGCTGCGGCCGGACAACGTCAAGATCCTGGTCGCCGGCGACACCACGCTGGAACAGATCATTCCGCAGCTCGACGCGGTGTTCGACGATTGGAAGGCGCCGGACAGCGCACGGCCGAAGAAGAACATCGCCAAGGTCGCCGCCCAGGCCAAGCCGCGCGTGTTCCTGATCGACCGGCCGGATGCGCCGCAGTCGCTGATTCTCGCCGGCCTGCTGGCGCCGTCCAGCAAGGCGCCGAACGACATCGACATCGACGTGGCCAACGGCGCCTTCGGCGGCAGCTTCACCTCGCGCCTCAACATGAACCTGCGCGAGGACAAGCGCTGGGCCTACGGCGCCTTCAGCTTCCTGCGCGATGCGCTCGGCCAGCGGCCGTTCCTGATGTATGCGCCGGTGCAGACCGACAAGACCGCCGAGTCCGCGCGCGAAGTGGAGAAGGAAGCCGTGGCCGTGGTCGGCGCCAAGCCGCTCACCGCGCAGGAAGTGGACAAGATCAAGTCGTCCAACGTGCGCGGCCTGCCGGGCAGCTTCGAGACCACCGCGTCGGTGCTCGGCGCGCTCAGCGAGATCGTGCAGTACGGCCGTCCGGACGACTACGTGCAGACGCTCAAGCAGCACACCGAGGCGGTGAACCAGGCCAGCGCGCAGAAGGCGATCGGCGAGATCGTCCATCCGCAGGCGCTGACCTGGGTGATCGTCGGCGACCTCAGCAAGATCGAGCAGCCGGTGCGCGCGCTGAACCTGGGCGAGGTGCACGTGATCGACGCCGACGGCAAGCCGGTGGCGGCCAAGGCGGCGCCGAAGGCCAAGGCCGGCAAGTAAGGCTGGCGGCGGGAGGCGCGCTGCCTTCTGCCGTTCAGCCGGGCGTGGGCTGCCGTCATCGCAGCACGTTACGATGGGGGCCGGGCAGGGGACTGCCCGGCCCTTCTTTCTGGACACCCATGGAGTCACCCATGCGCAAGACCCTGCTGCTCGTTCCCGTGGCCCTGCTGCTCGGTGCCTGCACCTGGGGCATCACCCTGGACGATGCCGCCAAGAACGTCCGCACGGTATGGAGCGGCGACACGTCCTCCTGCCATGAGCTGGGCAAGGTCACCGTGTCGGTGATGAACCGCGTGGGGCCGATCAACCGCAACGACATCAAGGTGCGCGACGAGCTGGAAGTGATGGCGCGCAACGAGGCGGCCAAGATGCACGCCGACACCGTCAAGCCGCTGGCCGAGCCCTCCGAGGGTTCGCAGCCCTGGGGCGCCTACCAGTGCGGCGCCAACCGCCCGTCCGCCGGCCGCCCCGGTGCGGTCCCGGCGCCGGCGCAGTCCGCCGGCGGCAATACGGAGACCTTCCCGATCAAGGGTTGAGCCACTCCGCAAGCCGTTGGAAATACGAGAAAAGCGCCCCCATCGTGGGGCGCTTTTTTTGTGCCCTGGAAAAAGCCGGTTGCGCCGGTTATCGCACAAGCATAATATTCACAAATAAGTTGTACATAAATGTACTAACTGATCGATCCCCGCCGAGATCCGCGCATGAGCAGCTTCGCCCCCACCGAGCAGCGCCTGGCCATCACCTGCCGCCGCTACCCCGAATTCCCGCGCGACCCGGCCGTGCTGGTGCGCCTGGTCAAGCACATCTACAAGCGCGTGCACGACGACGCCAACGCCCTGCTCAAGCCGTACGGCATCAACCATCCGGAATACAACCTCCTGATGATGCTGTACGGCACCGAGGGCTATACGCTCAATCCCTCGCAGCTGGCGGACGCGGCGGGGGAGAAGTCCGCCAACATCACGCGGCTGACCAACGAGCTGTGCGACAAGGGCCTGATCGAACGCACCGCCAGCGACGAGGATCGCCGCAAGGTCACGCTTACGCTCACGGCGAAGGGGCTGACGATGATCGAGAGCTTTCTGCCCGGCATCTGCGACCTGCTCGAGCGGCAGGCCGGCGGGCTGCAGCCGCGCGAATCCGCGCAGCTGGAGCGGCTGCTGAAGAAATTCCTCGACCACGTGGACCCGGCCTGAGGCCATGGCTCCCGCCGACTCCACTCCCGCGGCCGCCGCATCGCGTTGGGCCTGGCTGCCCGCCTTCCTCGCCGAGGAGCAGGTGTCGTGGGTGTTCGTGGCCAAGACCCTGCTGGCCATGTACGCCACCTGCTGGCTGGCCATGCTGTTCCAGCTGGAGCAGCCGGCCACGGCGATGATCACGGTGGCCATCGTCATGCATCCGCAGAGCGGCATGGTGCTGGCCAAGAGCTTCTACCGCGCGCTGGGCACCTTCGCCGGCAGCCTGTTCGGCCTGGTGCTGATGAGCCTGTTCCCGCAGCAGCGCGAACTGTTCCTGCTGTGC
The DNA here is from genome assembly GCF_018599165.1 of Dyella sp. LX-66. Classification (NCBI taxonomy): domain Bacteria; kingdom Pseudomonadati; phylum Pseudomonadota; class Gammaproteobacteria; order Lysobacterales; family Rhodanobacteraceae; genus Dyella; species Dyella sp. LX-66. The sequence goes on along the minus strand of NZ_JAHFVJ010000001.1, from coordinate 843,218 downwards.
CTGTCGCTGTGGGTCGCCATGTGCGCCGGCGGCGCCACGCTGTACCGCAACTTCGCCGCCTACGGTTTCGTGCTGGCCGGCTATACCGCGGCCATCGTCACCTTGCCGGCGGTGAGCAATCCGCTCAACGTGTTCGACTCCGCGGTGATGCGCGTGAGCGAAGTGATGCTCGGCATCATCGTTTCCGGCGTGGTCAGCGACGTGATCCTGCCCGAGCGCCTGCGCCCCCTGCTGCGCCGCAGTGCGCGCGAGCATTTCGCGCACTTCATCGACTTCGCGCGCGGCAGCACCGGTGGCGCCATCCCGCGCCGCGAGATGGAGAAGGCGCATCTGCGCTTCGTGCGCGCCGCGGTGCAGCTGGAAGACCTGCGCGCCTCGGTGATCTTCGAAGACCCCGAAGCGCGCGCCCGCAGCAGCCGCATGCGCCTGCTCAATCAGCGCTACATGGCCGCATCCACCAGCTTCCAGTCGGCGCATCACCTGATCAACCGCCTGCAGCGCGCCGGCCGCGACAACGTCGCCGCCGCGCTGATCGCGCTGTACGCGCCGATCGGCGACGCGCTCTCGCCCGACCCCGCGCAGCAGCAGGACCCCGCCGTGCTCGCCCCGCGCTTGAAGGCCTGCGAAGACGTGCTGCCGCCGCTGGCCGCGCGCCTGCGCGCGGAGCTGCCGGCCGACGCCTGGCTGGAATTCGACACCGGCACCGGCCTGCTGCGCCGCTTCTGCAGCGAGATGCGCGACTTCACCGCGCTGGAAGCCTCGCTGCGCGAAGGCAATCTCAAGGGCACGGTGGAGATCGTGCACTTCCGCCGCGGCAACGACGTGCTCGGCGCCGCGGTGAGCGTGCTGCGCACCTTCCTCACCATGGCGGTGCTCAGCGTGTTCTGGCTGAGCAGCGGCTGGACCTACGGCTCCAGCGCCATGCTGCTGGCCACCATTTTCAGCGGCCTGTTCGCGGCATCGGCGTATCCGATGATCGCGGTGACCAACACGCTGGCCGGCTATGTCAGCGGCATGGTCGGCGGCTATCTGGTGACCTTCTACGGGCTGCCCGGCGGCGATGGCTTCGCCATGCTGATCATCGCCACGCTGCCGTTCCTGCTGATCGGCCCCTACCTCACCACGCGCAACCACACGCTGCCGGGCGTGGGTGCGGGCTACACGCTGGGCTATGTGTACATCCTCGCGCTGAAGAACCCGATGGTGTACGACCCCACGCGCTTTCTTAATGACGCCATTGCCCAGGTCGTCGGCATGGCCATGACGGCGGTGTTCTTCATCTTCGTGCCGGCGGTGACCGGATCGCTGTGGCAGCGCCGCCGCCAGCTGGTGCAACTGCGCCACCAGGTGGTGCTGGCGGCGAATGCGCCGCTGCCGGGGCTGCTGTACAGCTTCGAGAGCATCAACCGCGACATCGTCCAGCAGGTGGTCACTTACACGCGCCCCGACACCGACGAGTCGCGCAGCCTGCTGGCCTGGGCGCTGTCGGTGCACGAATGCGGCCGCGCGGTGATCGAGCTGCGCCAGGACGTGGCGCGCAGCGGCATGCCGCATTCGGTGGTGGGTCCGGTGCAGGACGCCGTGCACGCGCTCGGCGCGCTCTACGCGCAGCCCGGCGCCGAGCGCTGGCGCCAGGCGGACCAGAGCGTGACCCACGCCATCGCCATCACCAACGCCCACCTGGCGCAGTCGCCGTCGACCTGCCAGGCCGCGCTCACCCACCTCTACCTGTTGCGCAGCGCGCTGCGCGACGACGAATCGGCCATGGCGCCCTATATCGAGGCGAACAAGGCCGCGGAGACTCCCCATGCTGCATAGATGGATCCCCAATGAAGTCGCGCTCGCCGACGCCCTGGTGCCCGGCCTGCTGGTGGTCTTTATCGGCTGCCTGCTGGCGCTGTGGGTAGTCGACACCGTGGTCGGCCGCTTCGGCCTCTATCGCTTCGTCTGGCATCCGCCGCTGTTCCGGCTGGCCCTTTTCGTGTGCATGTTCGGCACCGCCGGACTGCTGCTGTTTCCCTGAGCCCGCAACCATGAAAATCACCTCGCTGCTCCGTTTCGCTCTTACCGCCGCCGTCGTCGTCATCGCCGCGCTGCTCGGCCATGCGCTGTGGCGCCACTACATGTACTCGCCGTGGACGCGCGATGGCCGCGTGCGAGCCGAAGTGGTGCGCATCGCGCCGGACGTCTCCGGCTTGGTCACCCGCGTCGCCGTGATCGACAACCAGCAGGTGAAGAAGGGCGAGCTGCTGTTCTCGATCGACAAGCCGCGCTTCGAATACGCCGTGGCCCAGGCCCAGGCCAATCTCGCCGCGGCCGAAGCCAGCGCGCGCGCCGCCGGCGCCAATATCAACGCGGCCCTGGCCAGCGCCGCCGCGCGCAAGGCCGACTACGAGATGGCTTCCTCGCAGGCGCAGCGCCGCCAGCGCCTGGGCGACGTGGTCTCGCAGGAAGTGCGCGCCGATGCGCAGTCCTCCGCCAACGCCGCGCGCGCCACCTGGCAGCAGGCCCAGGCCAGCGGCAACCAGGCCAGCGCCTCGCGCCAGCAGGCCGAGGCCGCGGTGGAACAGGCACAAGTAGCGCTGGACCGCGCCAAGCTCGATCTGGAACGCACCGACGTGCGCGCACCGGTCGACGGCTATGTCACCAACCTGGATATCCGCGTGGGCGACTACGCCTCCACCGGCTCGCCGCGGCTGGCCCTGATCGACAGCCACAGCTATTACATCTACGGCTATTTCGAGGAAACCAAGCTGCCGCACCTGCGCGTGGGCGATCCGGTGCGCATCCGCCTGATGGCCGGCGGCGCGCGCCTGGACGGCCAGATCACCGGCATCGCGCGCGGCATCACCGACCGCGACAACCCCACCGGCAGCGACCTGCTGGCCGACGTGAACCCCACCTTCAACTGGGTGCGCCTGGCCCAGCGCGTGCCGGTGCGCATCGCCATCGACACCGAACACCTGCCGCCGGACGTGCTGATCGCCGCGGGCATGACCGCGACGATCGAGGTGCAGCCGCGCGCGGATGAACGCAAGCCGGTCAACTGATCGAAACAGCGGGCCGGGGCAACCCCGGCCCGCTTCGTTATCAGCGCGGCGCCACGTCGCGCAAGCGCATGTCCAGCACCTTGCCGCCATCCAGCGTGAGCTTCAGCGGCGTGCCTTCCGGCAGATTCATGACGGCATCGCGCAGCTCGCCCAGCCCGATCGACTTCGCTGCTTTACCGTTCACCGCGACGATGAAGTCGCCCGCCTTCAGTCCGGCCTCGGCGGCGGGACTGCCGGCCAGCACCCAGCTCACCTTGTAGCGGTCCGGCTGCTCCGCCGGCTTGCCGGCGCGGAAGCCGGCCATCGCGTACTGCCGCGTGACGGCAGGCTTGCGCGGCAGCAGCACCATCTCGCCGCGCCGGTAATCGAAGTGCACGTTGAAGCGCGACAGGATGTCCTGCCCGATATTGCCTGCCTCGGTGGGATTGCCGGTGGCGCCCGCATCGGCGCGGGTCAGCATCGCCACCACGTTGTCCATGCGCTGGCCGCCGAGCTGCAGCGACTGCGCATGCGCGAAGTGCGCCGTGAACAGGCCTCCGACACCGCCGGTCGGCGCCGGCGCGCCATGCTCGTAGTGCGTGACGATGCCGTTGCGCTGCGCCCATTGCGGAAACAGCAGGACCATGCCGCTGTTGCCGGTGTCGATGCCGAACACGCCGGTCTTGCCATCGAGGCTGGCATGGACCAGCGGCATATCGTCGGTGAACTTCAGCGGCACCCGCTCGCCATGCTCCGCTGCCGGTGCCTCGCCGCGGTCGTAGGCCTGCAGTACCAGCTGTTGCTTGTCGTAGTCGAAGGTGACGGCGAAACGCTCGAAGATCTCCAGGCCAAGGATGCCGGCGATCGGCTCGCGGCCTTCGCCGCGTTCGTTGAACTCGTGCGGATACGGCATCACCAGGAAGGTGAGATCGCGGATATCCGCATCCCCCATGCCCAAATGCCCCACCCGCGCGTAAGCCGTGGACATCGAGCCGGGACCGGAGCCGGTGCTGACGCCGGCGCCTTGGGTAGCGATGCCGAGCTTCTTCGCCGCATCCGCGGTAAGGATGGCGTGGCCGCCGGTATCGAGAATGAAAGGCAGCGGCCCTTTGCCGTCGATGCTCGCCTCGACCAGCAGCGCGCCACCGGAAAGCTGCATCGGCACCGTAGTGCGGCGCGCGCCGCCGGCCATGCTCACGTCGCGCACGGTGTTGTCGGGACGGGCCAGCGCATCGGCGGGTGCGCGGTCGAGCCACTGGTAGTTCTGCACGATATCGACGCTGCTGCCGTCCTCGCCGCCAGCGACAGTGGACGCACTGGCCGTGATGCGGAATGGCAACGGCACGCCGTCGACTTCGCGATAGTCGGCATAGGCCTCGCTGGCCAGCAGGAACGAGCTGGCCCAGCTCGCGTGATCCAGGCGATGGGTGGACGGATCGATCCACAGCGTGATGGCGCGGCCATCTTTCGGCGTGGCTTCCAGGCGCTGATAGCGATGGCCGTTCGCCGCGGCATCCGGCAGGCGGCGGTAGCGCGTGCCGTTGTCGGCGGCGAGGAAGCCGAAGCGGCGCAGCCAGTCCTCGTTCGCCGCGACCACCAGGGCTTCGGCCGAGTCGTAGTCGTGGCTCAGGCCGGTGATGTCCTGATGCCAGCGACCCTGTCCGTCCCTGCCGTCGGCGCGGGCGAACAGCGGATTGCGTGCGTGCTCGGCGTAGTGGCCGCTGCGCAGGTCCACCGTCAGCTTCCATGCACCGGCGAGGCCGTCGGCTTCCTCGCGGCCTTCCGCGACGAGGGCACCGTGGCGGCGCCAGGCCTCGGCGCCATGCGCCTCGCGCAGCTGGCGCAGCAGGGTATCGGCATCGTCGGCGCAGGCGAGCGCGGGCAGCAGCAGGCCGGCGAGGATCAGCAGGCGGGGCAGGGATGGTTTGAGCATGGTTCGTCTCCGTGGCGTACGGAACGCATGCTGCCGGGCGGGTCGCGCGCCGACTAGGACGAACCTGAGGTATCAGGACGCGTGTTGCGTTTTATGCCGGTAGTCACGCGGCGTCTGGCCGGTGACGCGCTTGAACACGCGGGCGAAATGGCTCTGGTCGGCAAAGCCGGCGCCAGCGGCGATTTCGGCGATCGGCCGCGCGCTGCCCGCCAGCTCGCGGCAGGCCTGGCGGATGCGCAGCGTGCGCCGGTAGTCGCCCACCGACATGCCCTGCGCCTGCTGGAAGCGCCGCGCCAGATGCGCCGGATGCACGCCGGCCAGCCGGCCCAGTTCCGGCAGCGACAACTCGGCCAGTGGATCGTCGTGCAGGCGCTGCAGCACCTTGGCCAACCAGGCGGGGCGCTTGTCCTCGCGCTCGTTGCGGCAGGCCAGGGCGACCAGTTCGAACACCGCCGATTGCAGCGCCAGCGGCGCGGCATCGTCGTCGGCCGCCAGCTCGCGCTCGATGCGTGCCAGCAGGCGTGCGGCGTCGGGCAGGCGCAGCGCCCGGTAATCGCCGAGCAGCCGCTGCAGGCCGCCGCTGTCGGCCAGTTCCTGCGCCGGAAAGATGCTGAGGCAGCGCGCGCCGCGCGGCGAAAAACGGTTGGCGTGGCGATGGCCCTGCGGATGCGCCAGCAGCAGGCCGGGCGAGCAGTCGGTATCCGCGCCGGACGCCTGCTGCGTATAGGCGCCGTCGGCGACCAGGCACAGATAGGCCTCGTCATGCTCGTGCAGCGGCAACACGCCTTCGCCCGCATACGTAGTGGCGGTGACCAGCATCCCGCCGAACGACTGGCGGTGCTGCGGGGATCCGAAGTTGGCGCGCCCTAGGTGCTGCATGGCTTGCAGTGTACGGAGCCGCGGCGCCGCGCCGCGTGCCGTTGGTCAGGGGGCGAGATGGGCCGACGCCCAGGCGGCGACGGCCTGCGGGTGTTCCAGATGCAGGTGATGGCCGCCCTGCATGTGGCTGACCGCGATGCCGGCGACGCGGGCCGCGCGCTGCATCATCGGGCCGCTGGGCAGGTACGAGGTGGCCGGTTCGGCCAGCAGCAGCGCGGTGGGCGCGGCGATGCCGTGCAGCAGGGCATGCACCTGCGTTTCGGCGAGGCGCAAGGGCGAGGTGCGGGTAAGCCGCGGATCGCTGCGCCAGCACCAGCCGTCCGCCACTTCGGCCAGGCCGCGCTCGACGATCGGCCGCGCCAGTTCCGCGCGCAGGCCGCCGGCGATGGCGCGTGCGGCCACCGCCTGGTCGATATCGCGGAATACGCGCAGCCCCTTGCCGTTCGGCGCGGTGGCGATGCCGTCGCGGAAACGCTGCAAGGTGTGCGTGCCGTCGTCGCCCAGCGGCCCCAGCCCTTCGATCAGCAGCAGGCGATGGATGCGCGACGGCGCCGCGGCCGCCGACAGCGCGGCGATGCCGGCGCCGAGCGAATGGCCGAGCAGGTCGAAGCGCTCCAGGCCCAGTGCATCGGCCGCGGCCAGCACGGCACGCACGTAGTCGACGAAGTGGTAGTGCAGGCCCGGCGGCAGATGATCGGAGTGACCATGGCCCGGCAGTTCCAGCGCAATGACCTGGCGATGTTGCGCCAGCAGCGGCGCGAGGCGTGCATAGCTGCCGGCGTTGTCCAGCCAGCCATGCAGGGCCAGCAGCGGCGGCCGATGGTCGTCGCCCCAGACCAGCGCGCGCAGCGCCAGCGCCGGCAGTTCGATCGCGCGCTCGGCGGGGCCGCTCATGCGCCGCCGCGTTCCGGCCAGCCCTGCATATGGCGCAAGGCCAGTTCGGCCAGGCTGTCCACCTGATGCTGGCTGTGGTTCAGCGCGGGGATATAGCGCAGCTCCTGGCCGCCGGCTTCGAGGAAGAAATCGCGGTTCTGCATCGCGATCTCCTCCAGCGTCTCCAGGCAGTCGACCGCGAAGCCGGGGCAGGCCACGTCCAGCCGCTTCACGCCCTGCGCCGCCAGTTCGCGCACAGTGGCGTCGGTATACGGCTGCAGCCACGGCTCGCGGCCCACGCGCGACTGGAAGCTGACGATCAGCTGCGCCGGCTCCAGGCCCAGGCGCGCGCGCAGCAGCGCCGCGGTGCGCTGGCATTGCAGGAAATACGGATCGCCGGCTTCCGTGTAGCGCTGCGGAATGCCGTGGAAGGACAGCAGCAGCCGGTCGCCGCGCCCGTGTTCGCGCCACCCGTCTTCGATGCTGCGCGCCAGCGCTTCGATATGGCCGGGGTCGTCGTGATAGTCGTTGACCACGCGCAGCTCCGGCGGCCAGCGCAGCGTCTTGAAGCTGTCCGCCACCGCGTCCAGCACCGAGCCGGTGGAGGTGCCCGAGTACTGCGGATACAGCGGCAGCACCAGCAGCCGGCGCACGCCTTCGCGCATCAGCTGCTCGATCTGCGCGGCCACCGAGGGCTGGCCGTAGCGCATGGCCAGGGCCACCTTGACCGGACCGGGCATGCGCCGCGACAGGGTTTCCTGCAGCGCGGCGGCCAGCGCCTCGCTGCCCACCCGCAGCGGCGAACCCTGCGGCGTCCACACGCGCTGGTAGGCATGCGCCGAGCGCGGCGGGCGGATGCGCAGGATCACCCCGTGCAGGATCAGCCACCACAGCCAGCGCGGGTACTCGATCACGCGCGGATCGCCGAGGAACTCGGCCAGATAAGGACGCAATGCGCGCGCGGTCGGCGCTGCGGGCGTGCCCAGGTTGACCAGCAGCAATCCGGCCTTAACCGGCAGGTCATCGGAAAGCCCGGTCAGGCCGGTATAGTGGCTGAGAGGCATGGTGGCGAGGTGGCGAATGCGGCCCCGAAGTCTGCCACAAGCCAAGCGGCGCCCCCTGTGACCCACCGTCGCGGGCGCTACTTAAGGAAACCCCGTAACAGGAGTCACCCATGTTCAAAGCATCGCTGCGCCGCCTGCTGCTCGCCGCCCTGGTCCTGCTGCCGGCCATGGCCGTCCATGCCGAGGATCCGCCGCTGGTGCGCGCCGAGAACTCGGTGCGCGTGCTGAAGGAGATCATGGAGGCGCCGGACAAATCGATCCCGGTCGATCTGCTGAAGGAAGCCCACGCGATCGCGGTGATCCCGGACATGGTCAAGGCCGGCTTTATCTTCGGCGGCCGCCGCGGCGAGGGCCTGATCTCGGTGAAGAGCCCAGACGGCACCTGGTCCAACCCCAGCTTCATCTCGCTCACCGGCGGCAGCGTCGGCTTCCAGGCCGGCGTCTCGTCCACCGATGTGATCCTGGTTTTCCGCACCCAGCGCGGCGTGGATTCCATCGTCAACGGCAAGTTCACCCTGGGCGCCGACGCCGCGGCCGCGGCCGGCCCGGTCGGCCGCACGGCCACGGCTTCCACCGATTCGCAGTTCAAGGCCGAGATCTACTCCTACTCGCGCTCGCGCGGCCTGTTCGCCGGCGTGGCCCTGGATGGCTCCGCCCTGCGCATCGACTACGACGCCAACGAAGCCATCTACGGCAAGGGCATCACGCCGCGCCGCATCTTCGAAGGCGGCGTCAGCAATGTTCCCTCCCAGGTCGTCGATTTCCGCGACCGCCTGGAGGAGTACACTCAGCGATGATTCGGAAAGGCCGGCGTACCCGCGTGCGATCGTTTTCCGGTCTTCTTCCGACTTGAGGCCATCCCCATGAGCATGACCCATCTCCTTATCCTGCTGGTCGTCGTAGTGCTGATCTTCGGCACCAAGAAACTGCGCAATATCGGCTCGGACCTCGGCGGCGCCGTGCGCGACTTCAAGAAGGGCCTGGACGGCGGCGAAGAAGGCGCCGCCGGCAACAGCAAGCCCAAGGACGAGCGCCTGCAGGCCGACCCGCCCCCGGCGAGCGGCCAGAACCAGTCGCAGCACGACCACAGCGAAACCAAGTAAGCCCCGGCGGATCCTCAAGGCATGATCGAGATCAGCTTCGGCAAGCTGGTGCTGCTGGCGCTCGTCGCGCTGATCGTGCTCGGCCCGGAAAAACTGCCCCACGCCGCGCGCACCGCGGGCGCCCTGCTGCGCCGCGTGCGCCTGGGCTGGGACAGCGTGCGGGCCGAGGTGGAGCGCGAGCTGCAGCTGGAAGAAATCAAGCGCCAGGCGCGCGAGGCGGCGGACCGCGCCCAGGCGGCGCAGTCCGAGCTGGACGCTACGCTGCGCAAGGTGCGCGACGCCGGCGCCGAAACGGTCGGGCCCGCCACCATCGCGCCGGCTTCCGGCGAAACCGCGCCTGTGAAGGAGGAGCCGGCCATCGGCTCCGAGACGCCACCCAAGGATCCGAAGGACTCCCCGCATGGCGGCGCCTGAGCAAGAACAAGAACCCGACGCAGTCGAAGAAGGCCTGTTCTCCCACCTGATCGAGCTGCGCTCGCGCCTGATGCGCGCGATCGTCACCATCGCCCTGGTGCTGCTGGCGCTGATCCCGATCGCCAACCGCCTGTACGCGGAACTGGCCGCGCCGCTGGTGGCGCGTTTGCCGCAGGGCGCGCACCTGATCGCCACCGAAGTGGCCAGTCCCTTCGTCACGCCGCTGAAGCTGGCCTTCTATGCGGCGCTGTTCATCAGCATGCCGATGATCCTGTACCAGCTGTGGGCCTTCGTCAGCCCCGGCCTGTACAAGCACGAGAAGCGCCTGGCGCGTCCGCTGCTGGCGGCGGCGCTGGTGCTGTTCTACACCGGCTGCGCGTTCGCCTATTTCCTGGTGCTGCCGGCGGCGTTCCGCTTTCTTACCGCGGTGACGCCGGAAGGGGTGGAGATGATGACCGACATCACCCACTACCTCGACTTCGTGATGCTGATGTTCTTCGCCTTCGGCCTGTGCTTCGAGGTGCCGGTGGCGGTGGTGATCCTGGCCGCGATCGGCGTGGTGAACCTGCAGCAGCTGCGCGATGGCCGCCGCTACGCCATCGTCGGCGCCTTCACCATCGCCGCCTTCATCACGCCGCCGGACATCACCTCGATGATCATGCTGGCGGTGCCGATGTGCTTCCTCTACGAGGTCGGCCTGCTGGCCGTGCGCTGGCTGGTGAAGCCGGCGGCGGCGACGCCGTGAGCGGGTCCGGGCGCGCGGCGGAACTGATCGCCGAGCTGCGCCTGGAGCCGCATATCGAAGGCGGCCATTACCGCCGCTTCCACACCGCCATCGCGCCGCATGGCGAGCGGCCGGCGCTCAGCGCCATCCATTACCTGATCGCCGCCGGCCAGGTCGGCGCCTGGCATGCGATCGACGCCGAGGAAGCCTGGCACTACGTGGAAGGCGATCCGCTGGAGCTGCTGATCTACCACCCGGCCGAGCGCCGGCTGGAGCGCTACCGGCTGGGGCCCCTGGCGCAGGGCGCGATGCCGGTGTGCGTGGTGCCGGCGCATGCCTGGCAGGCGTCGCGTCCGCTGGGTGCCTACACCCTGGTGACCTGCACGGTGGCGCCCGCGTTCGAGTTCGGCGGTTTTCGCCTGCTTACCGACGAGCCGTTCGCCAGCACGTTGCGGCAACAGCTGGCGTAGGTTGGGGTGAGCCATAGGCGAACCCCAACGATGCAACGCGCCTGAAGGTGGCGACGTTGGGGTTCGCCTGCGGCTCACCCCAACCTACGATCAGAACTCCAGCTGCGCACCCAGCATCGCGGTGCGCCCGGGCGATGGTTCGTAATAGCGGCCGTTGCTCTCGTTGACGATCACCGAACCGATCACGCGGCGGTCGAACAGGTTGTCCACGCGCGCGCTCAGGTGCAGCTTCGCCGTGCCCAAGGCCAGGCCGTAGCCGATATCGGCGCCGGTCAGCACATAACCCGGCGCGCGTTCGCTGCCGCGGTCGTCGACCGTCACCGCGCCCACGCCCTGCCACTCCACACCCATGCGCCACCCGAGGGCGCCGCCGCGTTCGATGCGCAGCGAGCCGTAATCGTCGGGAACACCGGGAATACGCGTGCCGGCGGGAATACGCACCGCCGGCGTACCGCTCAGGAACGCATCGCGGAAACGCGCCTGCAGATGCGTCGCGCCCAGCACCATCCGCCAGCCGTCGCCGAGCTCGCCATGCAGCGAAAGCTCCGCGCCCTGCCGCCGGCTGCGCCCGATCGTGCGATAGCTGGAACGCCCGCCGCTGTTGCTGGCCACCGCCAGCTCGTGGCGCGTGTCGGCGCGGAACAGCGCCGCTTCCAGCTGCCAGTCCGCCGCGGCCTGCCATTTCATGCCCAGCTCGCCCTGGCGGCTGCGCGCCGGCTGCAGGTCGAAGGCCAGGCCGGCGCCGCCGTCGGCGCGGTAGCCCAGTTCGGCGAAGGTCGGCGTCTCGAAGCCTTCGCCGTAGCTGGCGTAGAAGCGCAGCCGTTCGCCGGGGCGGTACTGCAGGCCGAGCACCGGCGTGGTCGCGCCGTAGCTCACGCCGCCGCTGTCGTCCGGATTGCCGGGCGCGATGTAGTGATCGGTCGCGCGAAAGCGCACCTCGCTGTGGCGCACGCCGGCCAGCAGCGACCATGACTCGGCGAAGCGCCAGTAGAGCTGCGCGTATGGATCCAGATTCCACACCCGGTCGTCCTCGTCGCGGCGCAGCCGGCCGCTGACGCCGAGCACGCTGCCGGCGAAATTCTCGTAGCCGCGGCGGCGCTGCTGCTGGTCGTCCCAGGACAGGCCGAGCACGGCTTCCAGCGGGCGGCCGGCAAGTTCCATGCGGCGCGTCCAGCGCGCATCCAGGCCGCCGTAGCGGGTGTCCAGATCTACCACGCCGCCGGCACTGAGCGGATTGCGCTGCGCCGCCACCGGTACGGAAAGCATCTGCTGCACGCCGCGCTCGCCGTAGTAGGCCATCAGGCGCCATTGCGTATCGGCATCGGGCGACAGCTCGTAGATCGCGCCGCCCTGCGTCTGGTGCACGCTTTTGCGCGTGTCGAACTGATCGGCGGCGGCGATCGCCTGGCGCGGATCGGCCAGGGCCTGCGCGCGGGTCAGCCCCAGCGGATCCTGCGCCTGCGGCAGGGCCACGGTGTTGAGCACCACGGTCAGATGCCCGCGATTCCCAAGATCGAAACCGAGCCGCGCATTGCCGGATTCCCGCTTTGCGCGGCTGTGCTCGCGATAGCCGTCCGTCTGGAAATGCGACAGCGCGAGGTTGTAGTCGAAGCCGCCCTCCTTGCCGCGCGTCGACACGCCCACCCGCGCCGTGCCGTTGCTGCCGCCGAACAGGCCCACGCGCGTCACCGGCGGGTCGCTGCCTTCGGCGCTCCACAGCTGCACCACGCCGCCGGACGCATTGCCGTACAGCGCCGAGAACGGCCCGCGCAGCACTTCCACCCGCTCGGCCGCATCCAGGCTGAAATGCGAGACCTGGCCCTGGCCGTCCGGCATGCTCGCCGGAATGCCGTCCGCATACAGCCGCACGCCGCGCACGCCGAAGGTGGAGCGCGCGCCGTAGCCGCGCAGCGAGATCTGTTCGTCCTGCGCGTAGTTCTGGCGGTCGCGCGCCAGCACGCCGGGCACGCCGATCAAGGCCTCGGAAAGATTCACGCCCGGCTTGCCGCTGTCGCCCGGCGCCACCGCCACCACGCTGAGCGAGGCGGGCAGGTCCAGCGGCGGAATATCCAGCCGCGTGGCATTGACCCGCACCGGCGGCAGCTCGGTGGTGTCGTCCGCCTGTGCCACGCAGGCCAGGCACAGCAGCAGGGCGCCCGTGACTATCGACTTGCCGCTGCCGCGCATCGCCGCTCCCATCCCATCGATGACATCCAAGAGACCAGCCCGCGATGGTAGGGGATGCGCGGTGACCGATCAGTGGCGGCGGTCCGCCTCTCGCCACGTTCAGCCCGCCCCCGCATAATCGCGCGATGCCATATGCCCGCTGCTCCGTCCGCCTGATCGGCGCCATCGCCCTGTCGTTCGCGGCGCTCGCCGGCGTTCCCGCGCACGCGCAGGAAAAGACCAAGGCCGAACAGGCCGAGGCGCAGAAAAAGCTGGCCGAAGTGCGCAGCAAGATGGAGGAACTGGCCAGGGAGCAGGCCGAGACCGCGGGCAAGCGCGACTCCGCCAATGCCGAACTGGCCAAGCGCGCCAACGCCGTGGCCGGCGCCGCCAAGGCGGTGCGCCAGACCGACGCGGAGCTCTCTTCCAAGCAGCGCGAGCTGGAAAAACTGCAGCAGGACCGCGCCGCCCTGCAGAAGAACCTGGACGGCCAGCGCGCCGCGATTGCCGATCTGCTACGCGCCACCTACACCCTGGGCCGCGGCTCCGACCTGCGCCTGCTGCTGGGCGACGACGACGTGGCGCGGGTGGCGCGCGCGCTGGCCTATTCGAAGTACTTCCAGGAAGACCGCGTCCAGAAAGTGCAGAAGCTGATGGGCGACCTGGCCCGGCTGCAGGACCTGGAAGCGCGCATCGCCACCGAACAGCAGGCCCTGCAGGCCACCAAGGCGCAGCGCCAGGAGCAGGCCAGGACGCTGGAGCAGCAGCGCGCCGAGCAGGCGAAGCTGGCTGCCCAGACCGACGCCCAGTACAAGGACCAGGGCGAGCGCCTGGCCCAGCTCAAACAGAATGCGCAGTCGCTCAACAGCCTGGTCGACAAGCTGCAGAAGGCCATCGACGACGCCGCGCGCGAGGCGGCCAAGGCGGCCCGGGCCAACCCGGCCGCGCCCAGCGTGTCGCCGGGCAAGGGCAGCGCCAATATCCGCGGCAACCTGCCGTGGCCGGCCAACGGCGTGGTCAACACCTATGGCAACGGCGTGCTGATCAAGGCCGGCGGCGGCAGCGAAGTGCGCGCGGTGGCGCGCGGCCGGGTGGTCTACGCGGCCTTCCTGCGCGGCTACGGCATGCTGCTGATCCTCAACCACGGCGGCGGCTGGCTGAGCATGTACGGCAACAACGAGACCTTGCTGCACGGCGTGGGCGACGAAGTCGACGCCGGCCAGGCGGTGGGCACCGCGGCGGCGCCCACCGGCGTCAATACCGGCGTGTATTTCGAACTGCGCCAGAACAACAAACCGGTCGACCCGCGCAGCTGGTTGTCACGCCAGCGTTGACGCCGGGCGTACGCCGCAGCAGGCTAGCCTGCGTTGAATTCCGGTGTCCCCCTGCGGTCCAAGCGGCCTGTCGCCGTCCGCGGTGCACCCCCAAGCTTCCCCGGAGCAAGTTCATGCGGTTTTCCTCCCTGACCCTTGTCGCGCTGCTGTTGGCGGCCCCCGCGCTGCCGCTGCAGGCCCTGCCCGCGAAGGGCGCCAAGCCGGCGGCCGAGCCGGCCAAGGCCGCTTCCGCCGCCGCGCCGGACGCGGTGGACATGGACGACATCCGCAACTTCAGCCGCGTCTACGAGATGGTGCGGCAGGCCTATGTCGAGAAGGTCGACAACAAGACCCTGATGAAGGCCGCGATCAGCGGCATGCTCACCGGCCTCGATCCGCACAGCGAATACCTGGACAAGGACGGCCTGGCGGAACTGAGCGAGGACACCACCGGCCAGTACGGCGGCTTGGGCATCGAAGTGCTGCAGGTGGACGGCACCCTGCGTATCGTCGCGCCGATCGACGACACGCCCGCCTCGCGCGCCGGCATCAAGCCGGGCGACACCATCGTCAAGATCGACGGCACGCCGGTCGACTCGGAAAACATCGACGACATGTTCAAGAAGCTGCGCGGCGATCCGGGCAGCAAGATCGTGCTGAGCATCCTGCACGAGAAGAGCGACAAGCCGGTGGACATGAGCCTGGTGCGCGAGCGCATCTCGGTCACCAGCGTGAAGGTGCGCGAGCTGGAGCCGGGCTATGCCTACGTGCGGCTCAGCCAGTTCCAGGACGACACCACCGCGGACCTGGAAAAGAAGCTCGGCGAACTGGTCAAGAAGAACGGCGCGCAGCGCGGCGTGGTGCTGGACCTGCGTTCCAATCCCGGCGGCCTGCTCACCGCTGCCGTGGGCGTGAGCGACGCCTTCCTCGACAGCGGCACCATCGTCACCACGCGCGGCCGCCTGCAGGACGCCAACCTGAGTTTCAGCGCGCATCCGGGCGACCTGCTCAACGGCGCGCCGATGGTGGTGCTGGTGGACAACGGCACGGCTTCGGCGGCGGAGATCGTCTCCGGCGCGCTGAAGGACAACCACCGCGCCCTGATCATCGGCCGGCGCACCTTCGGCAAGGGCGTGGTGCAGACCGTGCTGCCGCTGGATGCCGAGCACGCGGTGAAGATCACCACCGCGCGCTACTACACGCCCAGCGGCACCTCGATCCAGGCCGAAGGCATCAAGCCGGACATCGCCCTGGCGGACCTGGCCGTGAACAAGGCCGACAGCGCGGCCAGCCTGATCGGTTCGGAAGCGGACCTGCGCAACCATCTCGCGAACGAGGACGGCAGCAAGGACCGCAAGGCGATCGACAACGACGGCAGCGCCGAGAACGCCGAGCTGGCCACCAAGGACTATGCGCTGTCGCAGGCGCTGAACGTGCTGAAGGGCCTGTCGCTGAACCGCGGCAAGGCTGTGCAGACGGCCAAGCAGTAAGGCTCCGGGGTGGCCGCAGCGTGAAAGAAAGCGCCGCTTGCGGCGCTTTCTGCTTGATTACGCCAACCTCCAGTGGGCACGCGTTACCATGCGGGCCTTCTATTGCCCCGGCGCGATCATGGCCAAGCTCTACTTCTACTATTCGGCAATGAACGCCGGTAAGACCACCACCTTGCTGCAGAGCGCCTACAACTACCACGAGCGCGGCATGCGCACGGTCATCCTCACGCCGGCGCTGGACAACCGCTACGGCGAAGGCGTGGTGGCCTCGCGCATCGGCCTGAAGGCCAACGCGCGGCGCTTCCGCCCCGACGAAAACCTGCTGGCGCTGGTGGAGGCCGATATCGCCGCGCGCGGGCCGCTGCATTGCGTGTTCATCGACGAGGCGCAGTTCCTCGCCAAGGCGCAGGTGTGGCAGGCCAGCGACGTGGTGGACAAACTCAATATTCCGGTGCTCGCGTTCGGCCTGCGCACCGATTTCCGCGGCGAACTGTTCGAAGGCAGCCGCTATCTGCTGGCCTGGGCCGACAACCTGGAAGAGATCAAGACCATCTGCCATACCGGCCGCAAGGCCACCATGGTGGTGCGCGTGGATGAACACGGCCGCGCCGTCACCGAAGGCCCGCAGGTTGAGATCGGCGGCAACGACCGCTATGTCTCGGTCAGCCGCGCCGAATTCAAGAAGATCACCGAAGGCCACGGCCGCATCGAATTGCAGCAGCCGGTTTTGCCGCTGGGCGAGCACTGACCCGCGGCGCGGCATGGCCGCCCACCACAAGGAATTCCCCATGAATGCACCGATCCGTATCCCCGCCTGGCAGCGTCCCCACTGGCATCCCGGCGGCGAGGAGATCTACCTGCACTACTACGTGTTCGGGAATTTCCAGAACGTGCGCGTGCCTTCCGCGCCCTATGGCAGCGACGGCCTGCCGCACGGCATCGAGGTGAGCAACCACCATCATTCGGCGCTGCGCTCGTGGGAGGGCTATCCGCTCAAGGGCGAACTCGGCCGTTTGTTCAAGGAAGAAGCGCCGGACGCCTACCGCGCCGCGGTGGATGCGCCGCAGGTGATGATCCTGCGCGGCACCCTGCCGGACCAGGGCGACGTGGGTTATCTGCGCGACACCCTGGGTGTGGTGGCGGGCCTGCTCGATATCGGCGGCGTGGCCGTGCTCGATCCGCAGATCGTCACGCTGTTCGGCGCCGATGCCTGGCGCAGCCATTACCTGGTGCGCGACGGCGCGCCGATCCGCAACCACCTGCTGATCCTGCGCGACGACGAAGACAACGGCGACGGCTACTGGATCCGCACCCGCGGCATGCGCAAGTTCGGCCGTCCGGACGTGAGCCTGCGCCAGGTGCCCGAGAGCGACAGCGACCGCGCCGGCATGCTGTGCGAGCGGCTGGCGGAGATGCAGGCGCTCGGTGCGCACTTCGCCGACGGGCAGTCGCTGGAAGCCGACGGCATGCGGGGTTTCGTGGCCAGGCTCGGCGGCAGTGCGGTGGAAGCGCCGTTCTACAACAGCTACGTCGAGTTCCGCTGGCCGCATTGAGCCTCGCCGCCGAGGTAGGTTGGGGTGAGCGCAGCGAACCCCAACGATGCGCTGCGTTTGAAGGTCGCCATGTTGGGGTTCGCTGTGCTCACCCCAACCTACGCCGGACGTTGCGGGCCGGAGTTTATTTCTGGCAGTGCGGGCACCAGAACGTTGAGCGCTGCCCCAGCACCACCTGGCGGATCGCCGTGCCGCAGGTCCGGCACGGTTCGCCTTCGCGGCCGTAGGCCTGCAGTTCGCGCACGAAGTAGCCGGGCATGCCGTCGGGATTGATGAAGTCGCGCAGCGTGGTGCCGCCGCGCTCGATCGCCCAGGCCAGGATGCGCTTCACCTCGGCGGCCAGGCGCGCATAGCGCGCACGCGAGACGGAACCCGCCGCGCGGCGCGGATCGATGCCGGCGGCGAACAGCGCCTCGCTCGCATAGATATTGCCCACGCCCACCACCACGGCGTTGTCCATCAGGAACAGCTTCACCGCCGCGGTGCGGCCGCGCGACATCCGCCATAGCAGGTCGCCGTCGAAATCGTCGGTGAGCGGTTCCGGGCCGAGGTTTTCCAGCAGTTCGTGGGTGGTGCCCGGCGCTTGCCACAGCAGGCAGCCGAAACGCCGCGCGTCGGTGAAGCGCAGCACGCGCGCGCCGGTGGTGGCGGCTTCCAGCCCGAGATCGACGTGATCGTGCTTGCCCACCGGCGCATCCGCCGGCAGCACGCGCAGCACGCCGGTCATGCCCAGATGCAGCAGCGCGCTGCCCACGGCGGTATGCAGCAGCAGGTACTTCGCGCGGCGCTCGACGTCCTCGATGCGCTGCCCCGGCAGCAGCTCGCCGATCTCCGGCGGAATCGGCCAGCGTAGATCCGGCCGGCGCAGCACCACCGAGGTGATGCGCCGGCCGATCAGATGCGGGGCGATGCCGCGCCGGGTGGTTTCGACTTCGGGCAGTTCAGGCACGGCGTGCGCTGCTCAGGACCAGTCGGCGTGGAAGCTGCCGGGACGGTCGATGCGCTCGAACGTATGCGCACCGAAGTAATCGCGCTGTGCCTGCACCAGGTTCGCCGGCAGGCGCTCGGCGCGGTAGCTGTCGTAGTAGGCGATCGCCGAGGCGAAACCCGGCACCGCCACGCCGGCCTGCACCGCGGCGGAAACCACGTCGCGCAGCGCCTGCTGGTATTGCGCGGCGATATCGCGGAAGTATGGATCGAGCAGCAGATTGGCCAGTGCCGCATCGCGCGCATAGGCGTCGGTGATCTTCTGCAGGAAGCGCGCGCGGATGATGCAGCCGGCGCGGAAGATCTTCGCGATGGTGCCGTAGGGCAGGTTCCATTTGTACTCGTCGGAAGCCGCGCGCAGCTGCGCGAAGCCCTGCGCGTAGGAGACGATCTTGCTCAGGTACAGCGCGCGGCGCACCGATTCGATAAACGCCGCGCGGTCGCCGGTGAACGGCTTCGCGTCAGGACCAGCCAGCACCTTGCTCGCGGCGACGCGCTCGTCCTTCAGCGCGGAAAGCAGGCGCGCGAACACCGATTCGGTGATCAGCGGCAGCGGCACGGCCAGGTCCAGCGCGCTCTGGCTGGTCCACTTGCCGGTGCCCTTCTGCGCGGCGCGGTCGAGGATGATGTCGACCATGGCCTTGCCGGTGTCCGGGTCTTTCTTGCCGAAGATGTCGGCGGTGATGGCGATCAGATAGCTGTCCAGTTCGCCCTGGTTCCAGTCCGTGTAGACCTGGCCCAGCTCTTCGTTGGACAGGCCCAGCACCTGCTTGAGCACGGCGTAGCTCTCGGAGATGAGCTGCATATCGCCGTACTCGATGCCGTTGTGCACCATCTTCACGTAATGGCCGGCGCCGTTCGGGCCCATGTAGGCCACGCAGGGTTCGCCGTCCGGTGCGCGCGCGGCGATCTCGGTCAGCACCGGCGCCACCAGGTCGTACGCATCGCGCGGGCCGCCGGGCATGATCGACGGACCGCGCAGCGCGCCTTCCTCGCCGCCAGATACGCCGGTGCCGATGAAGTGCAGGCCGGCATCGTTCAATTCGCGCTCGCGGCGGATGGTGTCCTGGAAGAAAGTGTTGCCGCCGTCGATCAGCACGTCGCCTTTGTCCAGCAGCGGCTTCAGTTCCGCGATGGTGGCGTCGGTGGGTTCGCCCGCCTTCACCATCAGCAGGATGCGCCGCGGCTTCTGCAGCGAGTCGACGAAGTCCTGCACGCTGTAAGTGGGCACCAGGCGCTTGTCCGGATGCTCGGCCATGACCTCGTCGGTCTTCTCGCGGCTGCGGTTGTAGATGGCCACGGTGTGGCCGCGGCTCTCGATGTTGAGCGCGAGATTGCGGCCCATCACGGCCATGCCGACGACGCCGATGACGGGTTGCTCGACCGAACGATTCATGCGGATGCTCCCAGGGAGGATGACGGGAATGCCTCGGATATGGGGAGGTCGCCGGGGCATGCAAGGTGCCCCGCATCATACGCAGGCCGGTGCTCGCTCAGGGCGCCTTGGCGGTGTTCGCCTTGGCCGGGCGCGGCGTGAAACGCACCGAGACCAGGGCCACGCGATCGCCCGCGCGCACATAGCGCAGCGGGCCGGTGACGGCGACTTCGCCGAAACTCAGCGCCTGTCCGTCCAGCGTCAGCACCACCGGCGGCGGCGCCAGGCCGATCTTCGCCGGATCGAATTCCGCCAGCGGCCGCCAGCTCTGCACCGGTGCGGTGGCGGTGGCGGCGAGATCTTCCAGGCGGCCTTCGTCGACCGGCAGGGTGGTGCCGTCGACGGCCTGCCAGTGGCCGTCGTGTCTGGCGTAGTGCTCGGTGACGCCGCCGTGCCAGGCCAGGTCGATGCGCTGCACCGTGGCCGGATCGAGATCGAGCAGGCTGCCCAGCGCCTGCGCGCGGTCGTGCCGCCATTGCCAGCCGGCGCCGGCCAGCAGCGCCGCGGCGATCACTACGAACACCACCGTGCCGCGCTTCATGCGCGGCGCCGGCGCCAGGCGATCAGTCCGCCGAGCACCAGCAGGCCCAGCGGCAGCACCAGCAGGAAGCCGAACGTGACCGCGTTCAACTGGCCCTGGCTGAGCTGCATCGCGCGGTCCGGCGCGCCGCGCGGCGGCAGGTTGACCAGGGCGTCGTCGCCCAGCAGCCAGTCGAACACGCGCTCGCCCAGCGCGCGGTTGCCGCCGTTGCCGAGGAAGGTGTTGGAGAGGAAGTCGCCGTCGCCGATCATCGCCACGCGCTGCTCGCTCTTGTCCGGGCTGGGCGAGAGGCGCGCGAAGGTGAGGCCGAAATCGAGCGGGCCTTTCAGCTCGCCGGCATCGGCGTCGTAGCGGATGCTGGTGCTGCCTTCGTTGTCGATCGGCTGGAACTCGGTCCAGCTCTGCGGCCCCGAGCGCAGGAATGGCTGCACTTCCCACTCGCCGCGGCGCGCCAGCGCCAGCGCCGAGACCTGCGGGAACAGCGTGGTGAGCGTGAGGCCGCGGGTGATCGCATGCACGGGATAGCTGCCCACGGTGATCAGGCGCGGGTCCTTCAGGCCCAGCGCGGCGCCCTGGCCGTCCACCAGCACGCCGGGCAGCACGTGCACGCCCAGCGTATCGGCCAGCGGCTGCAGGCCGAGATCGTCGTTGGAAGGTTCGGTCAGCCACAGCAGGTTGCCGCCGGCGGCGACGTAGTCGGTGAGGGCCTTCACCGCGCCCTGCGGCAGCGCCAGCGTCGGCCCGGCCAGCACCACCAGGTCGGTGTGCTGCGGCACCGCCGTCACCTGCGCGAAGTTCAGCGGCACCGCGCGCATGCCGCGGCTTTCCAGCTGCGTCATGAACATGCCCATGTCCGCATTGGCCTTGCCGTCCGCGCGGCGCTCGCCGTCGCCGGTGACGAAGGCGACGATGCGCTCGCCGCCGCGCGCCAGGCGTTCCAGCGCATTGGTGAGGCTGCGCTCGGACAGCTCGTCCAGGCGCTCCTCGCGGTTGCCGTAGTGCAGGATCAAGGCGCCGTCGACGGTGATGCCGAGCTCGCGCATCTTCGCCGGGTCCTGCTGCGGATCGACGAAGCGCAGGGTGAGGTCGTGCTTGAAGCGGCGGTAGCGCTCGATAAAGCTGCCCACCGTCTGGCGCAGGTCGCCCTGCGGGTTCGCATAGCTGACGATCTCGACCGGGCCCTTGACTGCGTCGAGCACGGCGCGGCTTTCGGGCGAGAGGCTGGAGCGGCTGTCGTGGCTCCAGTCGGCGACGTAGTCGTGGCGATAGGTGAGATAGCCGGCCGCGCCCGCCGCGGCGAACAGCGCCAGCGCGAACAGCCAGCCGCGCAGGGTTCCGGTCAGGCGCATCAGCCACGCTCCTTGTCGGCGGCGACGCGGCGTGTCGCCAGCGTCAGCGCGATGGCGATCACCAGCGCGAACCAGGCCAGGTCGGCGCTGGACACCAGGCCGCGCAGCAGGGCTTCCAGATGCGTGCTCAGCGACAGCCAGTTCCACAGCCCGTTGCCGATGCCGGCCTTCTGCGCGGCCAGGTTGGCGGTGAACAGCGCCAGCCCCAGCGTGAGGCTGGCGGTGGCGGCCACGGCCGGCAGCGAGGCGAACGCCGAGCAGGCCACGCCGAGCGCGCCCAGCGCGGCCAATGTCAGCGCCAGGCCCAGCACGGCGGCGGCGAACTTGCCCCAGTCCAGCTGGGTGCCGTGCGCCAGGCTCAGCGGCATGGCCACCGTCAGCGCCAGCCAGCCCAGCAGCCACAGCAGCACGGCCAGGTACTTGCCCAGCACGATGGCCGCGGGCGAGGTGCCGCTGGAGGCCAGCAGGGGCAGGGTGCCGTTGGCGCGGTCGCCGGCCAGGGTCGACATGGTGAGCAGCGGCACCACCAGCAGGGCCAGCTCGGTGAGGCCGAACGGCAGCACGCCCATGGTCAGCGTGCTGCCCAGCAGCGGGACGCCGACCAGGTCGGTATAGCCGGGGCCGCCGGGCAGGGCGGCCAGCTTGATCTGGTTGTCGAGGAAGCTGCCCAGCAGCAGCACGAAGCGCCAGGCCAGCTGGGCCAGGGTGAGCGCGGCCAGCACCCAGGCCAGCGGACGGACCAGCAGGCGGCGCAGCTCCAGGCGGGCCACGGACAACATCGAACTCATGCGGCCTGGTCCTTCCCGCTCATCGCGATCTCGAAAAACGTGTGTTCCAGCGCTTCGTGCCCGCCGTCCAGCGCGGCATCGTGGCGCAGCTGGCCCTCGTGCAGGATCGCCACGCGGTCGCACACGGCGGTGGTCTCGGCCAGCAGATGCGTGGACAGGATCACCGCGGCGCCGCCGGCGGCTTCCTCGCGGATGATCTTGCGCAGCGCGGCCACCTGGACCGGGTCGAGCGCATTGCCGGGTTCGTCCAGCACCAGCAGCTTCGGCTTGTGCAGCACCGCGCAGGCCAGGCCCAGCCGCTGGCGCTGGCCCTGCGACAGCACGCCGGCCAGGCGGCGCAGCAGCGGGGCCAGTTCCAGGCGCTCGATGGTGGACTCGCAGGCTTGCTTCAGTCCGCTGGCGCGCAATCCACGCAGACGGCCATGCGCCTTCAGATGTTCCAAAACGGTCAGTTCCGGCCAATGCGGGGCACGTTCCGGCAGCCAGCCGATCAGGCTGCGGGCCCGTTCCGGGTGCTCGGCGAACACCTCGCCGTCCAGCTCGATATGGCCTTCGTGCGGCTTGAGCGCACCGGCGATCATGGCCAGCGTGGTGGACTTGCCGGCCCCGTTGACGCCCAGCAGGCCGAGGATCTGCCCCCGGTCCAGCGTCAGGCTGAGACGCTCCACGGCCGGGCGCCCGGCGCGGAGGCGCCGAACCTGATCAAGCTTTAACAGGGGGTGTGGCAGAGTCATTGCATGATTGTCACGGCGCCCCCACCGTTTGAACAGACGGCGGGGGCGTTCTTGCGCGCTGAAACACGTTCTGCGGCATCGCTACGCAGGCATGATTTCCCATGCTGGTGGGTACGGAAACCCTCGATTAGACTGACTTTTCACCCTACTGAGTGTTTCCCATGCTCGACGCAGTGCTGAACTTCCTGTCCAACGGCCTCACCGGGGCCGGCTGGGTCGCCATGCTGGTCTACCTGCTGGTGATGACGCAGCTCACCATTTTCACGGTGACGCTGTACCTGCACCGCAGCCAGACCCATCGCGGCGTGGACTTCCACCCCGCCCTGGCCAACTTCTTCCGCTTCTGGGGCTGGCTCACCACCGGCATGGTGGTGAGGGAGTGGGTGGCGGTGCACCGCAAGCACCACGCCAAGGTGGAGACCGAGGAAGATCCGCATAGCCCGCAGATCTACGGCATCAAGAAGGTGTTCTGGGACGGCGTGTCGCTGTACCGCGACGCCAGCTACATCAAGGAAGACCTGGAGAAGTACGGCCGCGGCACCCCGGACGACTGGATCGAGCGCAAGCTGTTCGGCGGCCACCCGTACTGGGGTCCGACCCTGATGCTGCTGATCAACCTGGCGCTGTTCGGTGTGATCGGCGCGGCCATCTGGGCGGTGCAGATGATCTGGATCCCGTTCTGGGCCGCCGGCTTCGTCAACGGCATCGGCCACTGGTGGGGCTACCGCAACTTCGAGAGCGCCGACACGGCCACCAACCTGGCGCCGTGGGGCGTGTGGATCGGCGGCGAAGAGCTGCACAACAACCACCACGCTTTCCCGAGCTCCGCCAAGTTCGCCCTGCGCAAGTGGGAGTTCGACATCGGCTGGGCGGTGATCTGCGCGCTGCGCACGGTGGGCCTGGCCAAGGTGATGCGCGTGGCGCCCACGTTGGACATCCGCCCGAACGTGCACCTGCCCGACGCCGAGACGCTGAAGGCCGTGCTGACCCATCGTTTCCAGGCGATGACCGACTACTACCGCGGCGTGATCGTGCCGACCCTGCGCGACGAAGCCCAGCACGCCGGCGAAAGCCTCAAGGCGATGCCGCGCCGCATGCGCCGCTCGCTGGCCGACGGTGGCCGCTGGCTGGACAGCGAAGGCCGCGAGCGCCTGCAGGCCGCCCTGGCCAAGCGCCCGACCCTGCGCACCGTGTGCGATTTCCGCACCCGTCTGGCCGAACTGATGGAACAGCGCGGCGCCGAGCAGAGCCTCAAGGGCCTGCAGCAGTGGATCGCCGAGGCCGAGCAGAGCGGCATCCGCGTGCTGCAGGATTTCGCGCAGCGCCTGAAGGGTTACGCGGTGAGCAGCGCGGCTTAAGCGCAGCGCCTGTCGAAATTAAAAAAGCCCGCCGATCGGCGGGCTTTTTTTATGGGCGCTTGTCCGCCACGCACAGGCCACGGATGATCGCGCGATGCCCGAGCCTCTCTTCCCCGCCTTGATCGGTCCGACCGATTGGCCGTTGCTCGCCGAACCGGTGCAGCGCATGCACGGCGGCACGGTTTCGCTGAGCGCGCACGGCGTGGCGCAGGTCGACGGCGCACGCCATCCGTTCGCGCGCCTGCTGCGCCGCGTGCTCGGCCTGCCGGAACCCGGCGCGGACCAGGCCATCGCGCTCAGCATCGAACGTTCGGAAGGGAGCGAAACGTGGACGCGCAGCTTCGCCAACGGCCGCATGCGTTCCACCCTGGAACGCGCCGCGGACGGCATCCATCTGCGCGAACGCCTAGGCCCCGTCTCGCTGTACTTCGCCCTGCGCCGCGACGGCGACGCGATCGATTGGCAGCTGCAGCAGGGCCGACTGCTCGGCCTGCCGTTGCCGCGCGCCATGTTCGGCAGCGTGTTCTCGCACAGCCTCGCGGAAGACGGACGCTACGTATTCCATATCGATACGCGCCTGCCGCTGCTCGGGCAGTTGATCGCTTACCGCGGCTGGCTCGACATCGACTGACTCACTCGAACGCTTCGACGCCCGTGCGCAGCGCGTAGCCGTCGAAGCCCGCTTCGATCTGCTCCAGCGTCAGCAGGCCTACGCACGGCGTCGCGCCTTTGGCGTCGATCCATCCATCCGCCATGCGCCGCGCCAGCACCACGGCCGGCGTCACCGGCACCTGCGGGCCGTCGCCCTCATCCGCGCTCAGCCACCAGCGCAGCTTCAGCACACGCCCATCGGCGGCGATGCCGCCCAGCTCCACCGTCATGCCGCCCACCTCGGAACCGAAGCGTAGAAACAGCTCGCTGAAGCGACGCAGTGCGGGTGCATACGCAGCAAGGTTGCGGATCAAGCCTAGCCGCACAAGCACCGCCGCGCACCAGGTGCCGCCTTGCAGCAGCGGCAGTTCGAGGCCGGCGCGGAACATCACGGTGCGTACCTGCGGATAGCGCGCGGGGAACAGATCCAGGTCCGGAATCTCGCACGCGCCCACGCGCCGCCGGCCGAACGGAAAGCGCTGCATGCGGCTGTCCATCCAGCCATGTGTCACCTGCCAGCGTCCGTCGCGCCATACGCGGATCGGACGGCCGCAGTAGCCCAGGATCGACGCCACCGTGGCGTCGCCGCGCGGTGTCCGGTTGCCGGGATTGATGGTGTGCTCGATCGTTTCCAGCATGGCGAAGCGCGGCAGCAGCGCATCGACGGCGGCGGCGCTCAAGGCCGGCACGCTGGAGGCGCCGGTAACCAGCAGTCGCCCTGCCGCCAGCGCGCGTTCGTGCAGGCGTTCGATGCCGGTGACGAAGCCGCGGCCATCGGCCAGGTCGACATAGTCGCTGCCTGCCGCGAGGCACGCTTCCGCCACGCGATAGTCCTGGCCCTGGAACGGGCCGGCGGTGTGGATCACCAGCTGCGGCTGCAGTGCGGCGAGCGCCGCGGCGAAGCCGGCATCGCCGGTGTCGAGCGTGGCGATGCGGACGGATGGATCTTCAAACGACGCACGCATCGCTTCCAATGCATCGCGCCGCCGCCCGGCCAGTACCAGCTCGAAGCGCGCATCGCGCGCCAGCCGCTGCGCCACGCGCGAACCGAACACGCCGGTCGCGCCGATCACCACCACCCGCAAGGCCATCCCTGGGCTCCGCTCGCCAAAGCGGGCATTACAGCATGACCTGGGGGTGGCCCTAGGTAGGGATCGACCTAGCTAGGCCCGGCGGGAGCGCATCGGGTCTTATGCGATGCACAGGGTTTCCACGGTTCGGAGCAAGCCATCATGTCCAGCGTCAACGTCGCGTTCGCCGGTGTCGATATCCAGCGCTTCCTCGGCCTGGCCGAACACAACCCGGTGCTGGATCCGAAGATCGGCCCCGACAACAGCGCGCCGAACCGCTCGCTCTACAACAACGCCAACGGCCAGCCGGACTTCTCCAACAGCAGCCAGCCCAATCCGAACGATGTGAAGCAGGAAGGCTACGGCGACTGCTATTTCGACGCCAGCATCGCCGCGCTGGCGCAGCAGCATCCGGATCAGATCAAGAACATGATCCACGACAACGGCAATGGCACCTTCACCGTGACCTTCCCGCACCAGAAGGACAACAGCGCCGGCAATCTGTGGGGCCTGTTTGGCGACGACTATCACGACGTGAAGATCACCGTCAGCGACAAGGACCTGCCGTCCAACGGCACCAGCTCCAGTGATGGCACCGCCAAATGGCCGGAAGTGCTGGAAGCGGCCTACGCCAAGATGCAGGGCGGCTACGACGCGATCGGCAACGGCGGCCATCCCGCCGACGCCATGACCGCGCTGACCGGCAAGAGCGCCGACGCCTATTCGCCCCAGGATGGCGCCGGCAAGATCGAGCAGGCGCTGAAGGACGGCAAGCTGGTGACCATCGCCACGCCCGAATCCGACGGCAACCAGGCGGGCATGGAAGCCGGCAAGAATCCGCACGGCCTGGTGGGCGGCCATGCCTACACGGTGACCGGCGTGTGCACCGGGCCGGACGGCAAGAAGTACCTGGAGCTGCGCAATCCCTGGGGCTTCGATCAGCCGCAGAACATCCCGCTGGACAAGATCAACGACGGTTCGGTCGATGAAGTGGAGATCGGCAACGCCTGAGCCATGCGCCGCGCTGTGATGGCGGTCATCCGCCATCGACAAACCGCGTGGCAAGCTCGACCGATGAACAGCATCGATGCAGGCCAGTCCAAGGCGAGGCGCCCCAGCGCGGGGCGCCTTGTCGCGTTCGCGGCGCTGCTGCTACTTTCGGCCGGCACTTCCGCAGGGTCGACGCAGGCAGGGAAATCCATGTCCAGCTCCAGCGATCAGCACCAGGCCGCTTCGGCCGAAGTCCCCGCAGAAATCGAGATCCTCCGCGGCCGCGCCGGCGTGATCGGCCGCTCGCGCGTGGGCGTGTCGTCCATCGTCGCCACGCCGCCGCCGTTCCAGGGTGCGATGCCCGGCGCGCGCGCCACCTTGATCGAAATGCGCGACGCGCCGATGCACGTCGAAAGCACCATGGTGCTGGGCGAGAAGATGCTGCTGCCGCTGGCCGACGGCCTGCACCGCGTGAGCAAGCTGGCCATGCCCAGCGAAAGCGATCGCCAGGGCCATGTGGCGATCGACGCCGAAGCGGTGCGCGCGGGTTCGCCCGGCCACGTGTTCGTCAGTGAAGAAGGCCGGCTGCGCATCGGCGGGCCGGAAGTGAAAGCCGCCTACGACCTGCGCGTGCTGGCGTGGACGCCGGACAAGCACGCGCCGCAGAGCGCCACCGTCGAATGGCTGACCGCCGCCTTCCCGCGCGACAGCGTGCCGCCGCAGCAGATCCGGCAGCAGGCGGTGAAAGCGGGCGACCGGCTGCAGGTCGGCGGCGCCACGCTCACGGTCAAGGCCGTCGAAGGACAGACGCAGGACCACCCGGCCTGGATCGAATTCGAGCTCACGCCCGGCGCTTGAACGCGCCGCCGCGGCTTCCCCCTACATGACTAACAGCATGGCGGTGCCGCTGCTTGCAGCGGTGTAACTTCCTACGGTCGCGCCCGCCACTCGGGGCGCCCCTTCAGGAGACCGCACGATGCCGTCCGCCAACCCCAGGGCACTCGCCCTTGCCGCCGCCTTGCTCGCCTGCCTGCCCGCCGCCGTGCTGGCCGGCTACGACAAGCCGCCCGAGCCGCTGCTGGGCCTGATGCATGCGCCGCTGCCGGCGATCCCGATGCTCGATCCCACCCGCTCGCGCATGTTGCTGGTCGAGCAGTCGCAGTACCCGCCGATCGCGCGCGTGGCCGAGCCTTATCTCAAGCTCGCCGGCCTGCGCATCGAGCCGGCCAATCATGCACGGCACGATGCGTCGAGCGGCTACGGCATCCGCACCTGCCTGAAGAGCTTCACCGTGGAAGATGTGGCCAGTCACAAGCAGCTGCCGGTGACGCTGCCGGCCGACGCCTGCCCGAGCGTGCCGCAGTGGTCGCCCGACGGCCGCCGCTTCGCCTTCGCCAACACCACCAAAGAACGCACCGAACTGTGGCTCGGCGATGCGCTCACCGGCCAGGCGCGCCGCGTGGAAGGCGTGTGGCTGAACCCGGTGATGGAAGACGACGTGCAATGGCTGCACGGCAGCGATTCGCTGCTGGTGAAGCAGGTGCCGGCAAATCTCGGCGCGGCGCCCAAGGTGAGCGAGACCTCCGGGCCGGAAATCAAGGAATCGATCGGCGGCAAGGGCGAGAGCAGCACCTACGAAGCCCGCGACACGCTGGGCAGTCCCGAAGACGAAGCGCTGTTCGAGTATTACGGCACCGCGCAGCTCGCGGTGGTCGACGCGGCCAGCGGCAGCGTCAAGGCGGTGGGCAAGCCGGGCGTGCTTGCCGGTGTTTCCGGCGCGCCGGATGGCGAGCACGTGCTGGTGGAAACGCTGAAGAAGCCGTACTCGTACGTCACCACCTACGAGCGTTTCGCGCGCGACGTCAGTGTGCTCGACGTGCGCACCGGCCAGTCCACCGCGATCGCTTCGCTGCCGGTGGCCGACCGCGTGCCGGTGCGCGGCGTGCCGGTGGGGCCGCGCGATTTCGACTGGCGCGCCAATGCGCCGGCCACCCTGGTGTGGCCGGAGGCGTTGGACCAGGGCGACTGGAAGGTCAATGTCCCGCAGCGCGACAAGGTGATGCTGTGGAGCGCGCCGTTCAACGGCAAGCCGCAGGAAGTGGCGCGCACCACCCAGCGCTACAGCGGCATGCGCTGGCTGGCGCAGGGCGACGAGCCCTTCGTCTACGAGTACGACGCCAACAAGCGCTGGATCCATATCGCTCGCATCGACGTCGCGCATCCATCGAAGCCCGCGCGCACGGTGTGGGATTACTCGATGGACGAGAACTACAAGCAGCCCGGCTCGCTGCTGATGCAGCAGCTGCCGAACGGCGCGCGTGTGGTGCGGCAGGAAGGCGACTATGTCTACCTGGCCGGCACCGGCGGCACGCCGCAGGGCGACCGTCCCTTCCTCGATCGCTACGCCTTGTCGAGCGGGCGCACCGAGCGCCTGTTCCGCGGCGACGGCGCGGACCACTACGAAAGCGCGCAGGCAGTGCTGGCTGGCGGCGAGCGCTTCATCACCGCGCGGCAGTCGCCGGCCGAGCCGCCGAATCTGTTCCTGCATGCGCTGGGCGCGCCGGTGAGCGACGCCAAGCCGGGCGAAGCGGTGTTCGCTTCGAGCAGCGAGGCGATCACGCATATCGCCGACCCGACGCCGCAGGTGCGCGGCATCGCCAAGCGGCTGGTCACCTACAAGCGCAAGGATGGCGTGGAACTCTCGTTCACCCTGTACACGCCGCCGGGCTACAAGGAAGGCACGCGCCTGCCGGCCGTGCTGTACGCCTATCCGCAGGACTTCGCCGATCCGAGCAAGGCCGGGCAGGTGAGCGGATCGCAGCAGAAGTTCGATCTGCTGCGCGGCTATCGGCTGCTGCTGCTGTCGGGCTACGCCATCATCGACAACGCGTCGTTCCCGATCGTCGGCGACCCGCGCACGGCGTACGACACCTATGTCGAGCAGCTGGTGATGGACGCGCAGGCCGCGGTGGACAAGGCGGTGGAGCTGGGCGTGGTCGACCGCGAGCGCATCGGCGTCACCGGCCACAGCCATGGCGCGCTGATGACCGCCAACCTGCTCGCGCACACCGATCTGTTCCGCGCCGGCGTCGCCACCAGCGGCGGCTACAACAAGGACCTCACCCCGTTCGGCTTCCAGAACGAACGCCGCTCGCTGTGGCAGGCGCCGAAGGTGTACGAGCAGGCCTCGGCCTTCTTCAACGCCGACAAGATCAAGTCACCGCTGCTGATCATGCATGGCATGGACGACGCCAACCCCGGCACCGAGCCGGTGCAGTCGCCCAAGCTGTTCCAGGCCATCCGCGGCCTGGGCGGCACCACGCGCCTGGTGATGCTGCCGCACGAGCCGCACTGGTACACGGCGATGGAGTCGAACGAGCAGGAGGTGTACGAGATGCTCACCTGGTTCGACAAGTACGTGAAGAACGCCGCGCCCAAGGCGGCGGCGAAGGAGCAGGGCAAGGCTGCTCCCTGACTCTGGCCTCGGCGCGGACGTCTCGTCCGCGCCGGCATCCTGCCGCCATGCTTGAAGGAGCGCGGATCCCGCGCTCCGATTTCAGTGCTCGCCGTAGTGGAACTTGCAGCTGATGATGAAGATGCACTCGCCATCGAAGGCGTAGACCAGGCGATCCTTCATGTTGATCGATCGGGACCAGAAGCCGGTCAGATCGCCGCTCAGCGGGTGAGGATCGCCCAGGCCGTCGTTCGGAGTCCTTTGCGCCTCTTTGATGAGCGTATGTATCTTCTTCAGGGTTTTCTTGTCTTCGGCCCAGTCCTGGTAGTCCTTCCAGGCTTCGTCCGTGAACTTGATACTTCGTGCCATCAAGCGCGCTCCTTTCCTACTCCTCGATCAGCGTGCGCTTCCTGGCCTTGCCCGCCTTGAACTGAGCGATGGACCTGGCGAGGTGATCGCGGTTGGCCTGGTTGCTGAGCAGGTGCACGGTGTCCGCCATCGAGTTGTAGTCCGCCAGGGACATGACGACGGCGTCTTCGTGATCGCGGCGATGGATGATGGTGATGGAGCAGTCGCTTGCCACGGTATCCAGCACCTCTTTGAGGTTGTTACGGGCGTCGGAAAAACTGACGACTCGCATAGGGTTCTCCTGTCTTGCCGCTGGCTCGGATGCTTTTCTTGACTTGTGCATGTTCTTGCACAAGTCGAGTTTAGGGCATGTCCTGAAGCCGCAACAAGCAGTCAGCTCAGACCTGTCCAGACACCCATGGCAATGACTTTCTTGATTCCCTATGGCTTGCCCAGGCTATCCGCCAGGCCTGACCTCAAGCCAGCTTTGCGGCCGAAATTCAGACAAAAGGAGGCTCCGCAAGGCGAAAAAAAAACCCGCCACATGGGCGGGTTTTTCATGGAGCGCAGATCAATTACTTGATCTTGCCTTCCTTGTAGATCACGTGCTTGCGGACCACCGGATCGTACTTCTTGAACTCGAACTTGTCCGGGGTGTTCTTCTTGTTCTTCTGCGTGGTGTAGAAGTGGCCGGTGCCGGCGGAGGAGATCAGGCGGATCTTGTCGCTCTTGCTCTTGGACATGGCTTAGGGCTCCTCAGATCTTCTCGCCGCGGGCACGCAGGTCGGCGATCACGGCCTCGATGCCCTTCTTGTCGATGGTGCGCAGCGCCTGGTTGGAGACGCGCAGTTTCACCCAGCGGTTCTCGCTGGCGACCCAGAAGCGACGCTCATGCAGGTTCGGCAACCAGCGGCGACGGGTCTTGTTGTTGGCATGCGAGACGTTGTTACCAGTCTGCACACCCTTTCCGGTGACTTGGCAAATACGGGCCATGATGACCTCCGTGGATTCTGTAGACCGCCCGTTGGCCAGGGCGACATCGGCCCAGCGGCGCCATGCGCCACGCGATGCTGGAGGGTGCTGCTTTCCGGGGGCTGCCGTGAGGTCCGCATCGCGTCGCGGACGTGCCCGTAAGGCCGGGCCGGCATGGCCGAGCCGAGAATTCTCTCAGAAACCCGGGGGCTTGCGCAATCTTTAAGCAGTTCCGGGGCTTGGGGGGCGGTCCGAAAGTCCGGATAGTTCGCATGGCGGCCTGCCGGGATGTATGGAACAATCGGCCTCTTTGTCCTTTTCCGTAATCCAGATCGAGGGGTTTCACAGATGGCAGACGTCAACGCCAACGGCCAGGCCGGCCAGCCGCAGCTGGTGCTGCAGAAGATCTACGTCAAGGATGTGTCGTTCGAGGCGCCCAACGCTCCGCACATCTTCCAGGAGATCGGCGAGACCGACCAGCAGCCGCAGGTCCAGCTCAACCTGGGCCAGCAGGCCACCGAACTGGGCAACGACCTGTACGAAGTGGTGCTCAGCCTCACCCTGACCTGCACCCTGGGCGAGCGCACCGCCTACCTGGCCGAAGTGAAGCAGGCCGGCGTGTTCGGCGTGTCGGGCTTCAGCGAGGCGGACCACGCCGGCATCATCGGCAGCTACTGCCCGAACCTGCTGTTCCCCTACGCCCGCCAGGTGATCTCCTCGCTGGTGATGGAGGGCGGCTTCCCGCCGTTCCTGCTGCAGCCGATCAACTTCGACGCGCTCTACGCCGAGCAGCAGCGCCGCAGTGCCGGCGGCGACGAGGCTCCGGTCCTCAACAGCTGAGCCGCTTCCATGGCTGAACGTCCGACCCTGGCGGTCCTGGGAGCCGGCTCGTGGGGGACGGCGCTCGCCGCCCTCACCGCGCGCAACGGCGTGCCGACCCGTTTGTGGGGTCGGGACGCCGCGGCGCTGGCGGCCATGGCCGAGAGCGGGCAGAACCGGCGCTACCTGCCGGACATCCAGCTGCCCGCGGAACTGCAATACGAAAGCGACCTGGCCGCCGCCGTGCGCGGCGCCGGGATCGTGCTGGTCGTGGTGCCCAGCCACGCCTTCGCCTCCATGCTGGACGAGCTGGCGCCCCTGCTGGACGCCGGCGCTGGCGTGGCCTGGGCCACCAAGGGCTTCGAACCCGGCACCGGCCGCTTCCTGCACGAACTGGTCGACGAGAAGCTGCCCGGCCGCGCCGCGGCGGTGATCACCGGCCCCTCGTTCGCCAAGGAAGTCGCCCTGGGGCTGCCCAGCGCGGTCACCGTGCATTCGGACGACGAAGCCTTCGCCCAGCAGCTCGCCTCCATGCTGCATGCGCCGAATTTTCGCGCCTATTCCGGCGGCGACGTGCTCGGCGCGGAGCTGGGCGGCGCCATGAAGAACGTGCTGGCGGTGGCCACCGGCGTGGCCGACGGCATGGATCTGGGCCTGAACGCCCGCGCCGGCCTGATCACCCGCGGCATGAACGAGATGCTGCGCCTAGGCGTCGCGCTCGGCGCCCGCCCGGAAACGCTCATGGGCCTGTCAGGCCTGGGCGACCTGGTGCTGACCTGCACCGGCGATCTCTCGCGCAACCGCCGCCTGGGCCTGGCGCTCGGCCGCGGCATCGCCATCGACGAGGCGGTGCGCCAGATCGGCCAGGTGGTGGAAAGCGTGGTGACCGCCGACGAAGTGGCCCGCCTCGCAGCCAAGCATGGCCTGGACCTGCCGATCAGCGGCGGCGTGCGCGCCGTGCTGCACGGCGAGGTGACGCCGGTGGAAGGCGTGCGTGCGCTGATGTCGCGCGAGCAGAAGCCGGAATATCCGCAGGGACTTTTCGGGGTCGCTTGACCCATTTCATGCATCGCTTTCACGCCCGGAGAAAAAATCGGGCGTGAAGGCGCGCATCTGCACATCGGCCTTGCTAAGCTCGGTCTTTTGGTCTTCCCGGCGGACCGCACGCGCATGCAGCAACCCGACGAGAAACGCCTCGCCGAACCGGTTCCTCCGCACCACGAGGAGCACGCGGAACCGCTGCCCGCCGTCTGGCGCCGCCTGCTGGACGAAAGCACCGCGGCGGCGGCCGCCGAGCGCGGCGTGCTGGGTTTCTTCCTCGACGCCATTCCGGAAGAAGGCTCGCCCTACGTGCGCCTGGAACTGGCGCCGGTCCTGCTGACCGTGGCCGAGCAGGGCCGCTTCGCGCGCCCCGCGCCGCTGGACAGCCGCCATCTGGCCAACCTGCCGCTGGAACCGCCCGAGCAGCGCCTGGCCGCCACCGTGCTGGGCCTGCCGCAGACCGTGCGCAAGAGCCGCAGCTATGCGCGCCTGGCCGGCCATGTGGGCGACACCTTGCTGGCCGAAGTGCTGGACACCGCGCCGTGCTTCCTCGGCGGCCTGGCCGGGCTGCGCCTGTCGCGCGGCAAGGGGCATCTGCTGAACTGGCATTGGCATCTGGAAAAGGACGGCAGCCAGAAGCTGCTGCCCGCGCTGCCGGCCAATCAGCGCCTGGTGCGCATCGATGGCCTCTGGTACCTCGACGCCGAGCGCGCCGAGCTCGGCCATCTGGAAGCGCCGGCCGGGGAAACCCAGTGGCTGGACCTGCCGGCGCTGAAGCACGAGGACAGCGCCACCCTGCGCGACGCGCTGCCCGGCAGCCGCGTCGCCCATCGCGTGCCGGTGCCGCAGGTGTTCGACGAACTGCGCCGCGCGGAACTGGCGCCGCGCCCGGTGCTGATCCTGCACGCGCTTACCCGCCACGCCCGCCTTGCCGCCGGCACGCCGCCGCTGGCCTATGCGCGCCTGGCCTTCGACTACGCCGGCGAGCGCCTGCCCGGCCGCGGCGGCGAGCCGCTGGTGCGCCGCGTGCGCCACGGCACCCTGGTGGAAATCACCCGCCGCCGCGCGGAAGAACTCACCGCGATGGAACAGCTCGAACGCGCCGGCCTCACCCCCGGCGTCGACACCGAAGGCCTGCCCTGGGATCTCGCCGACACGCTGCCGGAAGACGCCTGGCTGTTCCCCGGCAAGGGCTATGCCGGCGCGCTGGAAGTGAACACGCCCGCACGCTGGCTGGCGCTGCGGCCCAAGCTCGAGGTGGAAGGCTTCCTGCTCGAATACGCGCCCAGCTTCCCGTTCGAGGTGCTGGAAGGTCCGGTGCAGTGGTACGGCAATGCGGTGGAAGACGCCGACGACCACGCCTTCGACCTGGAAATCGGCATCGAGCTGGAAGGCAAGCGCCACAACCTGCTGCCCGCGGTGGCGCAGGCGCTGGCCGAGCACACGCTCAATCTCAGTCCCGCGCCCAACGAGCCGGAAGACGCCGTGTGGTACGCGCCGGTGGACGAACGCCGCCGCGTGCCGGTGCGCCTGAAGGAACTGCGCGGCCTGCTGGCGCCGCTGGCCGAATACCTGGAGAAGCCGCGCAAGAAGCTGCATCTGCCGCGCGTGCAGGCCGGCCGCCTGGAAGAAATCGTCGAGGCGCTGCCGGTCGGCGCCGCACTGGAAGCACCCGAGCAGCTGCGCGGCTTCACCGCGCGCCTGCGCGACGCCGCCGAGCGCGCCAGCGACGCGGTGCCGGAAGGCCTCACGGTAGAAATGCGCCCGTATCAGCGCGAAGGCCTGCGCTGGCTCAATGCGCTGGCCGAGGCCGGCGTGGGCGGCGTGCTCGCCGACGACATGGGCCTGGGCAAGACCTTGCAGCTGGTCACCCATCTGCTGGCGCTGAAAGAACGCGGCGCGTTGACCCAGCCCGCGCTGATCGTGGTGCCGACCAGCCTGATTCCGAACTGGCAGGCCGAGATCGCGCGCTTCGCGCCCGCGCTCAAGGTGCTGGCCCTGCACGGTCCGCAGCGCGGCGGCGAGTTCGCGCAGCTGGGCGCGCAGGACATCGTGCTGACCAGCTATGCGCTGCTGCCGCGCGACGTGGTGGCGCTGCGCAAGCAGCCGTTCGCGCTGATCGTGCTGGACGAGGCGCAGCAGGTGAAGAATCCGCGCACGCAGGCGCGCCGCGCGGTGCTCAGCCTGCGCGCGCCGCGCTGCATCTGCCTGACCGGCACGCCGCTGGAAAATCATCTGGGCGAACTGTGGTCGCAGGTGGACCTGGCCGTGCCCGGCCTGCTCGGCGACGAAGGCGCGTTCCGCCGCCATTACCGCGTGCCGATCGAGAAGCAGCACGACACCGAATGCCAGGACCGCCTCAACCGCCGCCTGGCCCCGTTCATCCTGCGCCGGACCAAGTCGCAGGTGGCGTCCGAATTGCCGCCGAAGACCGAGATCACCCGCCGCGTGGTGCTGGAAGGCCGCCAGCGCGAACTGTACGAAAGCCTGCGCCTGTCGCTGGCCGAGGAGCTGCGCGAGGTGATCGCGCAGCGCGGCATCCAGCACAGCGGCATCGTGGTGCTCGATGCGCTGCTGAAGCTGCGCCAGGTGTGCTGCGATCCGCGCCTGGTCAAGCTCGAAGCCGCGCGCGGCGTGCGCGATTCGGCCAAGTTCGACCTGCTGATGGACATGCTGCCCGCGCTGCTGGCCGAGGGGCGCAAGGTGCTGCTGTTCTCGCAGTTCACCGAAATGCTGCGGCTGATCGCCAGCGAACTGGACCGCCGCCGCATTCACTACGTGATGCTCACCGGCGAGACGCGCGACCGCGCCGAACCGGTGCGCCAGTTCCAGGAAGGCGACGTGCCGCTGTTCCTGCTGTCGCTGAAGGCTGGCGGCGTCGGCCTCAACCTCACCGCCGCCGACACCGTCATCCACTACGACCCGTGGTGGAACCCCGCCGCCGAGGCGCAGGCCAGCGATCGCGCGCATCGCATCGGCCAGGACAAGCCCGTGTTCGTGTTCCGCCTGATCACCTCCCATACCGTGGAAGAACGCATCGAGGAACTGAAGGCGCGCAAGGCCGAACTGGCCGAGGCGGTGCTGGAGGGCGGCGGCACGCGCGAGCGGCTCAGCTTCGACCAGGAAGACCTCGACGCGCTGCTGGCGCCGGGTTGATCGACGCATGAGCGACCGCGGCTCGCGCTGGGACGAGGTGTATCGGAGCAAGGGCGCCGATACGGTGAGCTGGTTCCAGGCGCGGCCGGTGATGTCGCTGGCCCTGATCGAGCATGCCGGCGTGGTCAAAGGCGCGCCCGTCATCGACGTGGGCGGCGGCGCTTCGTCGCTGGTCGATCATCTGCTGCACGAAGGCTATGCGGACCTGGCCGTGATGGATCTGTCGGACAGCGCGCTGGCCACCTCGCGCGAACGCCTGGGCGATCGCGCCAGCCAGGTCGACTGGATCGTCGGCGACGTGCTCGCCTTCGCGCCTTTGAAGCGCTACGCGCTGTGGCACGACCGCGCCGTGTTCCATTTCCTGGTCGATGCCGGCGACCGCCGCCGCTATTTCGAAGCGCTGCATCGTGCATCGCAGGTCGGCACGCAGGTGGTGATGGCCACGTTCGCCGAAGACGGCCCGGAGCGCTGCAGCGGCCTGCCGGTGGCGCGCTACCGCGCGGCCGAATTGCATGCCGCATTCGGCGCGGATTACGAGCTGGTGGAAAGCACGCGCGAAACGCATCGCACGCCGAGTGGGGCGGAGCAGCACTTCACCTGGGTGCGGATGCGGCGGGTGCGGTGAGCCTTACTGCGCCCGCGTGCGCAGCAGCGCATCCACCGCCTGCTGCCACTGCGGAGAACCGGGCTGCGATTGCGGTGCTTCCTCGCCGAGCTTGCGCTGCACGGCGTTGTTCCATTCGTCCGAACCGCCGTCGGGACCATGTCCCTCGCCATCGCTGATGGCCAGCCGCTGGTCCACCCACTGATACCACTCGTGCGAACCCAGCGACGCGTTGGCCGGTGTCGCTGCGGAGGCCTGCGGCTTGGGCTGGTTGTCCGGCTGCGGCGCTTGCGGCGAGGAACAGGCGGCCACGAGCACGGCCAGAGGCAGAAAGACGAGTCGACGCATGACAGCTACCCCGAAAACTCCGAGGGTTCAGCCTAACGCCGTCAGCGGGCGCGGCGGTGAATCGTGCCTGACAAGCGTGGGCGCTCAGGCGCCGTCGAGCACGACGGTGCCTTGGTGATAGAGGATTTTCCATTCGTCGCCATCCCGCCGCCAGATCGTCGACCTGCGCGTCATGCGCGTTCCTTGATGCAGTGTGTAGGTGATCAGATAAGCCTGCCCGTCGATCGGCGTGCAGCGGAAGTCTTCCAGCTCCAGCGGTTCGTGCAGCCAGCCGTCGCGGTGGCGCTGTTCCAGCATGTCGAGCACGAAGCCGCGGTCGTAGCGGCGGCCGGAGGCGCCGACTTCGTGGAAGTCCGTGGCGGTCATGCGCTCGAAGTCCGCGCGCGCATGGCCGAACTCTTCGCAATGAAAGATCGGCTCGCGCCGGCGCAGTTCCGCGCGTACCTCATCGATGCCGTTCGCCATGCGCATCAAAGCCTCGCGGCCACTTCGTCGATGTGCTTGAGCAGGTCGGCGGGATCGTCGTACACGCGCAGCGCACCGGAGCGGGCGAGTTCGTCCTCGCTGTAGCCGCCGGACAGCAGACCCACGCCGAGCGCACGGGCGCGCTGCGCGGCCAGCATGTCCCAGATGCTGTCGCCGACCACCAGCGATTGCTCGATATCCACGCCGAGCTTTTCCGCCGCGGCGAGGAACAGATCCGGATCCGGCTTGGCATGGCGCACCTGGTCGCGGGTGATCACCGGCACCTTGGACGGATCCACGCCCAGCGCCGCGATATTGTGCGCGGCCGTGGCCATGCGCCCGCTGGTGGCGATGGCCCAGGGATAGCCCTGCTCGGTGAGATAGGCGAGCAGTTCGCGCGCGCCGGGCAGGGGCCGCACCAGGCCCTGGGTATGCTGGCGGTTGAACGCTTCGACGTGGCGCTGATGCAGCCGCGCCAGGCGTTCCTCGGTGATCTCCAGTCCCGTCTCGCGCAGCAGGATGTTGGTGAACAGGCCGCCGCTCATGCCGATCTTGCGATGGATGCGCCACACCGACAGTTCCACGCCCTCGGCATCGAGTGCTTCCTTCCAGGCCAGCACGTGCTGGTAGACGCTGTCGATCAGGGTGCCGTCGAGATCGAACAGGAAGGCGGTGCTGCTGCGGGCGCGGTGCATGGCGGGGCTCCGATGGGGCAGGGGGCATACAGTGTCGCCCATCTGGTGGGAGCGGTGCATGGTGGCTGT
The DNA here is from genome assembly GCF_018599165.1 of Dyella sp. LX-66. NCBI lineage: Bacteria > Pseudomonadati > Pseudomonadota > Gammaproteobacteria > Lysobacterales > Rhodanobacteraceae > Dyella > Dyella sp. LX-66. The sequence goes on along the minus strand of NZ_JAHFVJ010000001.1, from coordinate 804,333 downwards.
CGATGCGCTGCGCATGGGGTGCTATGGAACCTGCTCAGCGGGACTGCATTCGGTGTAGACGATCTGGCAGTCGCTGGTTTTCTTCCGGCAGCGTTTCATGGAGATCGCGGAAGCTTCGTCCACGGTCGTGGCGCTGCTCATGGAGGAATAGGTGGCGCCCCAGGCGACGGCTACGCATTGGTCGCGGTAGGTGAAGTCGATCTGGCAGTCCGGGCTGGCGCACCGTTCCATGGCGCTCTGTTGGGCCATCGATTGGCTCGGCTCACCGAAGGAAACACCCATCTTCTGCGTGGTATTGCTGGTCGCGATGGATCCCCACCGCGACAGGTAGCGCACGGACGGAACTGGCGAGGCGTTGGTGCGACAAGGGCCTCCGCCCATGTTGTACAGGCCCGGGCCTCGTGGACCTTCCGGACGCCATTGGCAAGACTGAGCCAGGGCTTCCGCACAGGACACAAGCAAGACAACCAGTACGGACCATTTGTATAGGGGCGTTGTCATGGGTTTTCCGAAGTGGGAGCGACAGGCGGCCCTGAAGGGTCCCGTGCGCGATCGGTGAATGACGCATGGGGACGGGGAGAACGCTTGATGACGTCTTCATTGGTGCTGGCGCCATAGCTGGACCCGCGTGTTGCTCCGACGACCTCCGGCGGCTTCATTCTTCCGGCGGTCTCGCCAGTCCTCGGCTGATCGCCTTGCGCGTGACCCTGGTGGGGACGCGCAGGCTGTGGCTGCGCGGTGGGCACCTGATCATGGGAGGTATTCCCACCAAACATCGAGTAAGCACTGAACTGCCCCAACGCCCCCATGAAAAACTCCGCCGTCATCTGCGGCACCGTCACGATCAGCAAAGTCATGATCAACCCCAGCCCACCCTGCTGCAGCGCCATGCTCGACACGCCCTCGGCCATATGCAGGTCGACCGCGCCATGGCTGAGCCTCTGCACCGCCGCATTGAGCAGCCGGTCCGCCCAGAACGCCGCCGCTACCGCGCACACCATCTTCAGCGCCACCGAGGTCATCACGGCCGTCACCGCAAGCCGGAACAGCGAACCCACGCAGTACTGCAGCCAGCGCTGGAAGATCGGGCGCGTGCCCTGGAACAGCAGGCACATCACCGCCAATGGCGCCATGGCGATGAGGAACCGCAGCACGATCTGCATCAGCATCAGCAAGGTGCCGCCCACCACCACGGGGCCGGCGGTGCCGATGCCGGCGAACCACAGGCTGCGCTCCCTGGCGGCGGCGATGGCGGCATCGCCGCCGGTGGGCAGGGTGTCGATGCTGGACAGCGCGAACTGCATCCAGCCCAGGCTGGCGCGGATCTGGCCGTCCATGTCCTGCTCGCCGCTGACCAGCACGCTGATCAGTTGATCGAGCTCGTTGATCCGCGCCGCCATCCAGGGATTGCCCATGCTCGCCGCAGTGACCGCGAACACGATCAGTGCCGCGCGCGCCGCATCCACCACCAGCCCCATCATCGGCTCGCGCGAACGTCCGCTGACGATGCGGTAACCGTGCATCAGGATCCACGTGGTAAGCAGCGGCAGCGCGAGCAGCGCCAGCAGCGAGCCGAGGCGCTCCGCCATGCCGGCGGTCCACTGGGTGATCAGGCCGTCGTCGTCCAGCAAAAAGTCGCGGATGGCGGAGAAGAACACGACGTGGCCCATATCGCCCGAAGGGGCGATGGACGCGAAAGCGCTGGCGAGCATGAAGTCGTCCATGACGGAGCAAGACGCCGCGCGCCTATCGATGCCTCGCGGCATCGAGCGCCTGCCGCAGCGCCGCGCCCTGAATCAGCATGCCCGCAAGGCCGCCCGCATCGGCGGGAGCGCTGGCCAGCGCCTGCCCGGTGAGCTGCGCCTGCTGCTCGCGCACCGCCTGTCCCAGCGTGGCGTACTGGTCGAGCGCCGCCCTGGCGCCATGCATGTCCTGTCCCAGATTGGCCTGGAAGGCCTGCACCTCGGTATCGAATGCTTTCAGCCCGCCAAGATCGTCCGATGCCGCCTGGGTGATGCGCCGCGCCAGGATGACTCGCATCTCCTGTCCGCGCCGTTCGATCAGCCGGTTGAGATCGACCAGCACGTTGTAGCGCCGGTTCTCCAGCTGCAGCAGCATCCGGCAGAACACGTGCTGCTGCTGCGCGAGCGTGCCGGCCTGCAGGGGACACCGCTGCGCCATGCCGTCTTCTTCGCCGCGATGCTGCAATGGCGCGCCGTCGAGAAACGACGGCCCGGCCTGTACCACATTGAGCATGGTGAAGTACTGCTGCTGCCACTGCGCGAACTGCTGCTCCCACTGCAGCCATTGCTTGGCCCAGGCCTCGGTGCCGATGCGGTTCTGCTCCACGTCGACCACGGCCCACTGCGCCATGCCGTCGGCCATGGCGCAGCAGCAGACGAGCGATACCGCGAGCCGGACGCACAGCCGGCGCACCCACCCGGTAGGACCGGCTCCCGATCGCACGTGCTGCTCCTGCGGCTATGGCTGCTCAGGCCCGATGCCGCATTGAAGCCCCAGCGCAACACGCTTCGCTATCGGACTAGTACGAAAGTGCGCAGGCCCTTTGCCGATCTGCGAACCACCTTCCATTCACCGCGCATCACGGCGCACCCTGGCAACTCTCCTGGCTGGCGGTCGCCGCCGCCCGCACCGCGCGCATCTCTCCAGGACACATGCCCTGGATCCGCTTGAACAGCCGATAGAACGCCGCCTTGCTCGCATAGCCCACCTGCTCGGCCACGTCGGCCACGGACAGCCGCGGATCCTGCAGCAGCCGCTCGGCCAGATGCATGCGCCAGTAGGTGATGTACTGGCCCGGCGGCATCTTCATCAGCTGGGTGAAGCGCTGGGTGAAGGAAGAACGCGACATGCAGGCCAGCGCCGCCATCGTCTGCACGCTCCAGCCGCGGCCGGGGTCTTCGTGGATGGCGTTGAGCACCTTGGAAATGCGCCGGTCCGAGAAAGCAGTGAACAATCCGAGGTTCGCATCGGAACGCTTCGCGTAATGGCAGATCGCGATGGTGAACAGGATCTCCGCGAGCTTGTTGAGGATCACCCCGCGCCCGGTGATGCTGGACTGCGAGACCTCGATCATCGCATTGGAAATCCGCCGGTAGACGTCGCCCGCATCGCCGGGCCGGATCACGAACCATGGTGGCAGCACTTCATGGAACTGCCGATGCCAGCCGCCGGTGAAATAGAGCCGGCCGCGGATCAGGCTCGGGCCGCTGATCTGCAGGCCGATGGCCTTGAGGTCCCCATGGGCGTCGAAGGAGGCGATCAGCAGATCGCCGGGATCCAGCCGGATCGGCGTGTCGATCGAGCCCCCGTGCACCTGGCAGGCATGCATGCCGGCCATATGGAACAAGCCGCAGTATTGCCGGGACGGCGCCGGGTGCCCCTCGGCTTCGGCGCCCTGGATATCTACATGGACCAGCGACAGATCGAGCAAGGTCTCCAGCGAGTGGATGAGGTCATCACGATGGTGTCGCTTGACGAGAGAAGTTTTCAGCTCGGTGTACATACGGATGTCCTTCCTCTTTGCTTCGTCGGCATGGCGTTGCGTGAGGTTCGTTCATGCGCTTGCGGCTCCAGGTGGCGGAACGATGGGGAGGGTTAACTAAGAAATTTCTTAGTTGCCGGTGGCCGGGATCAGGTATCGCGCGACACGATGTCGTACTTCATGCCCGATGCAGACGCTCTCACTCTATGGAGGCGCGCTGGAAGATTTCGTTCCCCTGCGCTGGCATCAAGCCCACGCTTTGTTGTCCATGCTGATGCTTCGAAATGATCGATAGCGTGGTTACCGTTGAGCGATGGGAGAGAGGCGAAAGTAACGAATCGCAGGCTGTCTATGGATGCTTCGCAGCTTTATCAGACACATCTGATTGGATCGGTGCTGATAACTCATTAGGGAATTTTCCTAGCAAGAAAGAAGTGACTTTATCGGCGAGAATCTGGTGGCCTTTCGCGGTCGGATGCAGGCCGTCCCAGAAGAAGTAATCGTCGGCGCGCGTACATGCCGGACGCGGGTTTTGCTTCATGGTGTAAGCAAGGCTGCTGCCGTATTCGATCTTCAGGCAGGAGTCGCTGAAGACGCTGAGGCCGTGGCCGGCCAGATCCGCGGCGACTGCACGGAGCAGCGGCGTGTTGTCCAGCAGGGCCAGCTGGACGTCGGCGTGTTTTTTCTGCAGGCGGTCGACCAGGTCGCTCAGCTTGCTGTTGTAGCTGGACACATCCCTGGTCACCTTCGCCTTGTCCTTGGAACTGCGCAGGCCGGGGGCGAGGGTAAGGTCGGGAAGATTCAGCACCAGCACATGCCTGGCGCCTTGCGCGATCAGTGCACTCAGCGAGGTTTCGACATGCTGGGCCACGCTTTCGGCCGAGCGGCCGTAGCTGATCAGGTCGTTGGCCCCGATCCACAGCATGAACAGCGTTCGCGCCGGCTGGTAGTTCTTGGCGGAGCGCATGTACTGCGCCCAGGAGGCGACCTGTTCGCGCAGGCCGGGTATCACCAGGTAGCGGTCGCCGGCCGCACCGCCTATCGACCAGTTGTACAGCGGGAGACCCAGCGCGGCGGCAACCTTTTCATTCCATAGCGGGCCATTGCTGAAGCGTCCCAGCAGCCAGCTTTTGCGATGGGGCATCTTCCACAGCGCGCCGTTGAACAGGTTCATGGTGTCGGAGAGGCTGTCGCCGAAGCTGACGATGCGATCGATCGAGGTGCCGGCCCCGCCCTTGCTGTTCGTCCAGATCAGATAGTTGAAGGAAAGCCGGTTGTCGGCCGCATGCAGGTCGAACAGCGTGGCGGGGCGGCTCTGCTGGCGCAGCGTGTCCTGGCAGGTGCGTTCGAGCTCGGCGCGCGTGACCGTGGTGTAGAAGATGTTCCGCCACTCGAACAGCTGGTTGTCGTGCCAGTAGCCCGGGAGCTTGTAGTACGAGCCCTGAGCCGTGCGCGCCCACTCGTAGCCGGACTGCGGATCGAGGTCGCTGGCGTGCTTGCGGTACCAGCAGCGCACATAGGTGTAGTCGCGATCGAACGCCGCGCGCAGCACGGCGCGCTGGTTGCGCTGCATGGGTGCTTCAGGTCCGTCGTCCGAGATCTGGCGGCCGCTGTAGGCCTTGGGTTCGTCGTCCTCGTGGTCCGCGGCCGACTGCCCATGTACCGGGCCGAAGCTGCCCAGCAAGATGGCGAACACGATGAAACGCAGGTGTGGCTTGCTCATGGCTATGGCTCCGTCGACGGCGCGCGGGCTCAAGCCCGGCGGGCCGCGCAAGGCCGCGGTGGCACCCCGTGCCTGCGGCGATGGAAGCGATGCGGGCGGTGCCCGGATCGCGGATCGGGAACGCAATGCCCGACTCGAGAGGCCATCGCTTCAGCGGCGGCATGGAAGGATTCTTATGCCGGCCTCGGCGATGCTCCATCGCCTGCTGCCCTGCCTGCGGTGTCCCTCTGGCCGAGAGAGCGCGCGCTACAGCCGGCGGACAGCCCACCGTCAGCCATGCTTAGGGTTTGCCCGCCGGCTCAGCCGGCGAGGAAGCGATAACCGACGCCGGGCTCCGTTTTCAGCCAGCGCGGCTCGGCCGGATCGTCGCCCAGCTTCTGGCGCAGCTTGCCCAGCACGATGCGCAGGTAGTGCGTGTCCTGCACGTGGGTCGGACCCCAGATCTCGCGCAGCAGTTGCTGCTGCGTCACCACGCGGCCCGCATGGCGCAGCAGCATGGCCAGCACGGCGTACTCCTTGCGCGTGAGCGCGAGCGCCTCGCCGTCGAGCTGCACTTCGCGCCGCGCCAGGTCGATGGCGAGGCGGCCGTCGTCGTAGCGCTGCGCGGCCGGTTCCGGTTCGCCCGGGCGGTTGCGCAGCAGGGCGCGCAGGCGAGCCATCAGTTCCTGGATGCCGAACGGCTTGGTCACGTAGTCGTTGGCGCCGGCATCGAGCGCGCGCACCTTCTCGCTCTCGGCATCGCGCACGGAGAGCATCAGCACCGGTACCTGGGTCCACTGGCGCAGTTCCTTCAGCACCTCGTGGCCTTCGCGGTCGGGCAGGCCGATATCCAGGATCACCAGGTCGGGCGAGCGTGTGGCCGCCTTGGCCAGGCCTTCCTCGGCATTGGCGGCCAGCACCACCTCGTAGCCTTCGGCGCGCAGACCGATATCGAGGAATTTGCGGATCTGCGCCTCGTCGTCGATCACGAGCACGCAGGGTGCGGCAGCGGTCATCAGGGCGGCGTCGGCAGCGGCAGGGTGATGCGAATGGTGGTGCCCGCGCCGTCGCCGGGCAAGGCCTCCACCGAACCGCCGTGCGCGCCGATCATGCCGCGGCAGATCGCCAGCCCCAGGCCGGTGCCCTGCGGCGCGCGGTCGCCGCGCGAGACCGAATAGAACATGTCGAAGATCAGCGCGCGCTCGTCCTCGGGAATGCCGGGGCCGCGGTCGCTCACGTCCAGAACGAGCTTCTCGTCCTGCGTGCGCACCAGCACCCGCACCGCCTCGCCCGGCGGCGAGAAGCGCGCGGCGTTCTCCAGGATATTGAACAGCGCCTGCTCGATCAGCGCCGGATGCACGTACAGCAGCACCGTGCCGGCCGGCAGCATGGTGTCCACCTTCAGTTCCGGGAACAGCTTGTGCAGCCGGGTGACCGCGGCGGCGACGATCTCGGCCACGTCGGTCCAGTCGCGATTGAGCTTGAGCGTGCCGTGGCCCAGCCGCGTCATGTCCAGCAGGTTCTGGATATAGCGGTCCAGGCGCTGGCCTTCGCCGAGGATGGCGTCGAGCAGCTCCTGGCGTTCCTCCCGCGGCAGCTGCTCGCCATAGCTGGACAAGGTGCCGGCCGAGCCGATCATCGAGGCCAGCGGCGAGCGCAGGTCGTGCGACACGGAAGACAGCAGGGCATTGCGCAGCCGCTCGGTCTCGCCCTGCACGCGCGCGCCTTCCAGTTCCTCGGCGAGGCGTGCGCGCTCCAGCGCCTGGCCGATGTCCTGCACCATGGCCATGGCCAGGCTGCGCTGGTCGGGCGAGAGGTCGCGCTGCTCCGGCGGGAAGCGCATCGCGGCGACGCCGAGCGGGCGGCTTTCGCTGCCCAGCGGCAGCACCCAGCAGGGCGCGGCGTTGAGCGTGTCGGTGTAGCGTCCGGCGGCTTCGGCGTGTTTCTCGCTCCAGTCGGCGGCGCCCAGGTCCTGCGCGGTCAGGCGGAAGTCGCGCGGCGACACCGAGGCCACCTGCAGCACGCGGCCGGGATCGCGCATCAGCACCGCCGCATCGCAGCGCAGCGCGCGCGCCAGCGCCGCGGCGCCGACATCGCGGATGCCGCTGGCATCGGTGCTGGCGGTCAGCCGCTGGCCCAGCGCAAGCAGGGCGCGCGCCTGCGCGTGCGCCGCGCGCATCGACTCCACCTGGCTGGACAAGCGCGTGGCCAGCCGGCTGCACACCAGCGCCGCGACGAAGAACAGGCATACCGCCAGCACGTCGTCGAAGTTGGCGATCATCAAGGTGTAGCGCGGCGGCGCAAAGAAAAAGTTGTAGCCGACGAAGCACAGCGTCGCCGCATACACCGCCACCGCCATGCGTGTGCGCACCGCCACCACCAGCACGGCGGTAAGGAAGATCAGCGCCAGGTTCGCCACGGAGAGGTAACGGTCGGCGATAAAGGCCAGCACGAAGGCGACCAGCGCGGCGAGGGTGGCGTAGATGTATTCGCCGCGCCGACCGCGCCCGCCCGGCATGCGCAGCCGCAGGCGCGACTGCGCGCGTTCGGTGGGCGTGGCGATGATGGTCAGTTCCAGATGCGCGCCGCGGCGCAGCAGCTGCTGGGTCAGCGAGCGGCCGAGCATGCGCGCCAGCGGACGCTCGCGCGTGCGGCCGAGCAGGATCTGGCCCACGCCTTCGCGGTCCGCATGCGCAAGAATCTCGTCGGCGATCGTATGGCCGCGCAGCACGATGGTTTCGCCACCCAGGCGCCGTGCCAGACGCATCGCGGCGTCGAGCTGTTCGCGGCGCTTGCTGTCCAGGTCCGCGCCGGTATCGACGAAGGCCACGCTCCACGGCGCGCCGCGGCGCTCGGCGATGCGCCGCGCCACGCGCACCAGGTATTCGCTCTGGCCATGGCCGTCGATCGCCGCCAGCACGCGCCGGCGCACCGGCATCGCACCGCCGCGCGCCAGCATATGGCCGCGCAGGTCGCTGTCGACGTGGCCGGCCACGGTATCCACCGCCAGCTCGCGCAGCGCGGCCAGGTTGGTCGGCGAGAAGAACGCATCCAGCGCCGCGGCCGCGGTTTCCGGCACGTAGACCTTGCCCTGCTTCAACCGCCCGATCAGCTCGCGCGGCGGCAGGTCGACCAGCACGATGTCGCGCGCGCGGTCGAGGAAGGCATCCGGCACGGTTTCGCGCACGGTGACGTTGGTGATGCGCCGCACCTGGTCGTTGAGGCTTTCCAGGTGCTGCACGTTGAGCGCGGTGTAGACCTCGATGCCGGCATCGAGCAGCTCGGCGATGTCCTGCCAGCGCCGCTCGTGCCGCCCGCCCGGCAGGTTGCGATGGGCCAGTTCGTCGACCAGGATGACTGCTGGCTTGCGCGCCAGCGCGGCGTCCAGGTCGAACTCGGTGAAGTCGCGGCCGCGGTATTCGACCGGCCGGCGCGGCAGCACCTCCAGCCCGTCGACCAGCGCCTCGGTCTCGGCGCGGCCATGCGTTTCCACCAGCCCGATCACCACGTCCACGCCTTGGCGCTTCAGCTCGCGCGCCGCGGACAGCATGGCGAAGGTCTTGCCCACGCCGGGCGCGGCGCCGAGGAAGATCTTCAGGCGGCGGTGACGCTCCTCCTGCACGCTGTCGAGCAGCGCATCGGCGCGCAGTTCGCGGGAGAGGTCGGACATGGAAGCAGGCAGTCCTTGAGGCGTGAACGCATTGTAGGTTGGGGTGAGCCGCAGGCGAACCCCAACGGGGCGATACGCCTCAGGGCGGCGATGTTGGGCTTGTCACCCCAACCTACAGCCGGTCCAGCGCCAGATTCAGTTCCAGCACATTGACCCGCGCCTCCCCCAGCACGCCGAACTGCCGCCCGCTGGTGTACTGCGCCACCAGCTGCTGCACCCTGGCCGCTTCCAGCCCGCGCGCCTTGGCCACGCGCAGCAGCTGGTACTGGGCCGCGGCGGGGCTGATCTCCGGGTCCAGGCCGCTGCCCGACGCCGTCACCAGCTCCACCGGCACCGGCGCCGTGTTGCCCGGGTCGGCGGCGCGCAGCGCATCGATGCGCTGCCTGGCCGCGTCGGTCAGCGCGGGGTTGGTCGGTCCCTGGTTGGACGGCGTGGACGAGGCACCGTTGTTGGCCATCGGCGACGTCGCCGACGGCCGTCCCCAGAAATACTTCGGCTCCGTGAAGGACTGGCCGATCAGGCGCGAACCGACCGGCTTGCCATCCTTGGCGACCAGGCTGCCATTGGCCTGCGCCGGAAACAGCAGCTGGGCGAGACCGGTGGTGGCCAGCGGATAGAGCAGGCCGAGGATCGCGCTCATCAGCACGAGCATGCCGGCGGCATTGAGTATCAGGCGTTTCATGCGCTTTGCCTCAGTAGTGCAGGATCGCGTCCATCAACGCGGTCATCTGGTAGTTGCGGCGGCCGCGGTCGTAGATGGGCTGGTCGTACGAGCGCTCGTAGCGGATCTCCGGGCGCAGCTCCAGGTCCTGCGATACCCAGTGCGTCAGTCCCAGCGTGTGGCTGGAATAGCGCGTGGCGAAGCCGGTGCGCTGGCCTTGCAGGTCGCGGTAGTACTCGTTGCGGAACGACAGCATGTTCTTCGGATCGAGCTCGAAGTTCAGATAGTTGACGATGCCGTAGGCGCCGGCCTGGCCCGCGGTGGACGCCGAGCCCGGCACGCCGGGAATGCCGTCCGGCCCATAGCCGGGAATATTGCGGCCGTAGATGCGGTAGGCCTCGGTCAGCATGTGCACTTCCTTGCTGAAGCGGTGGCCCCAGGTGGCCACGTACATCTGGATGTTGTTGTAGTTGTAGTCGGACTTGTTCCAGTTGTTGATGCAGGGGTAGAGCATGTCGTTGTTGTCCGCCGACACCCAGCGCACGCAAGCCTGCAGCGACGGGCGCGACGAATGGTTCCACACCGCCACGTCGTTGCCGCCGTTCACGCCCAGCTGCACCGTCCACTGGTCGCTGAGCTTGGTGGTGGTCATCACGCCCATCTGCGTATACGGGTCGACCGTGTAGAGAATGGAATGGGTCAGCAGGTAGTTGTTCGGCGAGAACTGCGCTTCGATATCCGGCAGCGACAGATAGCGGCCCACGCGCACGTTCATGCCCTGCGCCACCGAGGGGAAGTACACGTCCACGTAGAACAGCATCGGGTCGACGCCGTAGGTCTTGCCCGGCAGCGGCTGGTCGGCGCGCGGGTTGTTCAGCAGCTGATTGCTGAAGACGCCCTTCATCGTCGTGTAGTGGTAGTCGTAGCCGTACAGGATGTCCAGGTGCATGCCCCAGTCGATATGGTCGGTCTGCACGGTGTCCGGCACGCGCTCGATGCGGAACAGGAACTGGTTGAACTCCACCCGGTTCGGGCGCGTGGCGTACGACAGCGGGTAGTTGGTATGGCTGGACGAGCTGATATTGATCGAGGGATTGATCCAGCCGTACACCTCGATGCGGTTGTCCTTCATCCAGTGGCCGAGCCCGGTGCAGGCCAGCGCCTTCTCCAGCGGATACTGGCTGTTGAGGTTGGGCACGCCGATCGGATACGCCACGCCGCCGAGCTGCCATTCCGCCGAGGGGAACGGCGCCGAATCGAACGGCGATTCCATGGCGCGGCGCTTGGGCGCCGGCGCGTTCGGGTCGGCCGGCTGCGCGTTCTCGCGGTAGGCGGCGGCCAGGCGGCTGCCGAAGCCGGCGGAGCAGTCGTCGCTCGACACGGCCGGCGCGCCGGGCGCGGGGCCCAGGTCCGAGGCCGCCATGGCTTCGCCGGCTGGTGCCAGCGCCAGCAGTCCTGCGAACGCGAGTGCCTTCTTGTGTTGCATAAAGTCCTGTGAGAACCGGTCCGCGAAGGACCGCCTTGTGTGGGTTGGAAAAGATCGTCGCTTCAGATGCCGGCGTAGCCGCCGAGCACGTAGTCGTCCTGCTCCGGCGTCGCCGCCTCGCGCCGCGCGTCGCGCGCACGCACCGGCAACGCGATCACCACGTCGCAGGCGGATTCATCGGCCGACAGCCGCAGTTCCACGTTGTCGTGATCGGCGTCGGGCAGGGACACGGAAAGCTTCAGGGTCTGCATGGAACACATCTCCTCGTGATGGATCGCGCTCAGGCCAGGCCGAGCAGTACCAGCAACAGGTCGATCAGCTTGATGCCCAGGAAGGGCACGGCGATGCCGCCCAGCCCGTACACCAGCAGATTGCGGCGCAGCAGCGCGCCGGCGCCCAGCGCGCGGTACTTCACGCCTTTCAGCGCCAGCGGAATCAGGAACACGATGATCAGCGCATTGAAGATCACCGCCGACAGGATCGCGCTCTGCGGCGTGGCCAGCTTCATCACGTTCAGCGTGTTGAGCGCGGGGTACGTGGTGGCGAACGCGGCCGGGATGATGGCGAAATACTTGGCGATATCGTTGGCGATGGAGAACGTGGTCAGCGCGCCGCGCGTGATCAGCATCTGCTTGCCGATCTCCACCACCTCGATCAGCTTGGTGGGGTTGGAGTCCAGGTCCACCATGTTGCCGGCTTCCTTGGCCGCCTGCGTGCCGGTGTTCATCGCCACCGCCACGTCGGCCTGGGCCAGCGCCGGCGCGTCGTTGGTGCCGTCGCCGCACATCGCCACCAGGCGGTTCTCGGCCTGGATCTTGCGGATCAGTTTCAGCTTCGCTTCCGGCGTGGCTTCGGCGAGGAAGTCGTCCACGCCGGCCTCGGCCGCGATGGCGGCGGCGGTGAGCGGGTTGTCGCCGGTGATCATGATGGTCTTGATGCCCATCCGGCGCATTTCGGCGAAGCGCTCGCGGATGCCGCCCTTGACGATGTCCTTCAGCTCGATCACGCCCAGCGCCGTGGCACCTTCGACGACGATGAGCGGCGTAGCGCCCCGGCGCGCGACGTCCTCGGCCATGCGCTTGACCAGCGGCGGCAGGTGGCTGCCGGCGGCGTCCAGGTAACGCTCCACCGCATCCAGCGCACCCTTGCGGATGCGGCGCTCGCCCACGTCGACGCCGCTCATGCGGGTCTGCGCGGTGAACGGCACGAACACCGCGTGGCTTTCCTCGAGATGGCGCTCGCGCAGGCCGAAGCGCTCCTTCGCCAGCACCACCACGCTGCGGCCTTCCGGCGTTTCGTCGGCCAGCGAGGCGAGCTGCGCGGCGTCGGCCAGGATCGATTCCTCCACGCCCGGCGCCGGCATGAAGGCCACCGCCTGGCGGTTGCCCAGGGTGATGGTGCCGGTCTTGTCCAGCAGCAGCACGTCGACGTCGCCCGCCGCTTCCACCGCGCGGCCGGAGGTGGCGATCACGTTGGCGCGGATCATGCGGTCCATGCCGGCGATGCCGATGGCCGAGAGCAGGGCGCCGATGGTGGTCGGGATCAGGCACACCAGCAGGGCGATCAGCACGGTGAGGGTGATCGGGTTGCCGTGGCCGCTGGCCTGCACGCTGTAGATCGAGTACGGCAGCAAGGTGGCGCAGGCCAGCAGGAAGATCAGGGTGAACTTGGCCAGCATGATGGTCAGCGCGATCTCGTTCGGCGTCTTGCGCCGCGCGGCGCCTTCCACCATCGCGATCATGCGGTCCAGGAAGCTCTCGCCCGGGTTGGCGGTAATGCGCACGACCAGCCAGTCGGACAGCACCCGCGTGCCGCCGGTGACCGCGCTGCGGTCGCCGCCGGATTCGCGGATCACCGGCGCGGACTCGCCGGTGATCGCGCTCTCGTCCACGCTGGCGGCGCCCAGCACCACCTCGCCGTCGCCCGGCAACTGCTCGCCGGCATCGACCAGCACGTAGTCGCCGGTGCGCAGTTCGCTCGACGGTACGAACGTCACCGTGGCATCGCGCTGCGGCGCGGCCAGCTTCTTGGCGATCACGTCCTTGCGCGAACCGCGCAGCGCGGCGGCCTGGGCCTTGCCGCGGCCTTCGGCCAGCGCTTCGGCGAAGTTGGCGAACAACAGGGTGAACCACAGCCACAGCGACACCCAGAAGATGAAGCCGGTGGGTGCCTCGCCGTGGCCGGCCAGCGCCTGGCCCCACAGCAAGGTGGTGAGCACGCTGCACACGAACACCACGAACATCACCGGGTTGCGGAACTGCTGGCGCGGCGACAGCTTGCGGAACGAGTCCGCGACGGCCTTGAGGATCAGATCGCGGTCGAACGAGCGCGCCGCTTGGACGTGCACAGATTGAGCGTGCGAAGTCATCGAACGGTATCCCTATGAATCAATGAGCCGACATCAGGAACTCGGCGATCGGGCCGAGCGCCAGCGCAGGCAGGAAGGTCAGCGCGCCCACCACGATCACCACGCAGGCCAGCAAGGTGACGAACAGCGGCGTATGCGTGGGCAGGGTGCCGGCCGAGGGCGGCACGTGGCGCTTGGCGGCCAGCGAGCCGGCCATGGCCAGCATCGCGATCGCCAGCGGGAAGCGGGCGATGAACATGCACAGGCCGGTCAGCACGTTCCAGAACGGGGTGTTGGCGGAAAGGCCGCCGAACGCGCTGCCGTTGTTGTTGGAGGCGGAGGTCACCGCATACAGGATCTCGCTGAAGCCATGCGCGCCGGGGTTGGCGACGCCCGCCACGCCGGCCGGCGCCATCACCGCGATCGCCGTGCCCACCACCACCAGCGCGCAGGGAATCAGCACGGCCAGGCTGGCCATCTTCATCTCGTGCGCTTCGATCTTCTTGCCCAGGTATTCGGGCGTGCGACCCACCATCAGGCCAGCGATGAACACCGCCACCACCGCGAAGGCAAGCATGCCGTACAGGCCCGAGCCCACGCCGCCGAAGATCACCTCGCCCAGCTGCATCAGCCACATCGGCACCAGGCCGCCCAGCGGCGTGAGCGAGTCGTGCGCGTTGTTCACCGCGCCGCAGGAGGCGGCCGTGGTGATGGCGGTGAACAGGCCGCTGGCGGCGATGCCGAAGCGCGTTTCCTTGCCTTCCATATTGCCGCCGGACTGCAGCGCGCTGGCCTGCTGGTCGATGGCCAGGCCATGCAGCGCCGGGTTGCCGGCCTGCTCGGCGGCGACCGCGCCGATCGCCAGCGGCACGAAGATCAGCAGCATGGTGGCGAGGATCGCCCAGCCCTGGCGGCGGTCGCCGACCAGCACGCCGAAGCTGTAGCACAGGCCGCCGGGGATGATGAAGATCGCCAGCATCTCCAGGAAGTTGGCGAACGGCGTCGGGTTCTCGAACGGATGCGCCGAGTTGGCATTGAAGAAGCCGCCGCCATTGGTGCCCAGCTGCTTGATCGCGACCTGCGAAGCGGCCGGGCCCATCGGCAAGGTCTGCACCGTAGCCGGCGATTCCTTGGTCAACGGATTGCCCTTGGCGTCCTTCAGCGGATTGCCGTCGGCATCTTTCAGCGGCTCGACCTGGGTGATGTGCTGCGTCAGCGGCACGTCGACATAAGGCTTGAGGTTCTGCACCACGCCCTGCGACACCAGCAGCAGGCTGAGAATGAGCGAGAACGGCAGCAGGATGTACAGCGTGCTGCGCGTCATGTCGACCCAGAAGTTGCCGATCGACAGCGAGCTGCGCCGCGAGAAGCCGCGCACCACGGCAACGAGCACCGCGATGCCGGTGGCCGCGGACAGGAAGTTCTGCACGGCCAGGCCCAGCATCTGGGTGAGGTAGCTCATGGTGCTTTCGCCGCCGTAGCCCTGCCAGTTGGTGTTGCTGGCAAAGCTGATCGCGGTATTGATCGCCGAATCCGGCGACACCGCGGCGAAGTGCTGCGGGTTCAGCGGCAGCCACTGCTGCACGCGCTGCAGCAGGTACACGGCCAGCAGGCCGAGCATGTTGAACACCAGCATGGCGATGGCGTAGCGGCGCCAGCCCATGTCTTCGTCGGCGCGGATGCCGGACAGGCGATACAGCAGCCGTTCCACCGGTGCGCCGAAGCGCGTCACCCGGTTGGGCTGATCGCTGAAGACCTGCGCCATATAGCTGCCGACCGGCTTGATCAGCAGCAGCAAGACCACGAGAAACACCGCGATCTGGATAAAGTCATTGGTGGTCATTCGAACCACTCCGGCTTGAGCAGGGCCACGCACAGGTAGCCCAGCAGGGCCACCGCGATCACGGCAGCCACGGCATAGAAGAAAGTCATGGGGAAAGTCCCGCTAAGGCGCGTCGGGAAAAGCCGCGGAAAGCGCGGCGGTCAGGGGCGTCGGCCCAGCCGGTCGCAGATCAGCAGGAAGCCGATCGTGGCGGCGAAGAGCACGAACGAGAACAGCAGATAGAGAGCGTCCATGGCGAACGTAGGTACCGGCAATGCAACGGTGCGTATTGTCGAAACCCGGGTATAAGAAAGGGGTAGCGAATCGGGGGCGGGGCGTATAGAACGCGTAAATTTTCCAGCCGGACAGGTTGGCATCGCGCCTCATGGATCAGGAATATTCATGTGGAGCGTCAGGGAGCCATCGCCCATGCTTGACGGCTTACTTCCTTGAAGCTTCGACATCTTCATGCGCTCGATCCGAACCGTCCTCTGGCTGGCCATCTGCGCAAGCTGCCCTGTTTTCGCACAGTCCTTGCCGGACACGCCTGCACCGTCCGCCGCGATGGCCAAGCCGACGGCCACAGCTCCGGTGTCCAATCTGGAGTCGGTGGTGGTGCATGGCGTGCTGCAGGGGCCGCGCCTGTGGAAAGTGAGCAAGCAGGGGCATGTGATGTACGTGCTCGGTACCGTGTGGCCGATGCCCAAGAACACACCCTGGAAAACCGACGAAGTGGAGGGCGTGATCGCCGCATCGCAGGAGGTGCTGGCTGAGCCGTGGACGGCGGTCAGCGGCGCGTCGGTCTTCAGTGAGGCGCTGCTCGCCATACCGACATTGCTTGGCGTGAGGAGCGGGAATTCCTGGATCGCCAAGCTGATGGTGGTTCCGATCGGCGTGCGAAAGGATCCCGCGGGCCTCAGCTTGCGCGAATCGTTGTCGCCGGAGGAGTACGAGCGCTGGTCGGTGCTCAAGAAGAAGTACATCGGTAGTGGCGGCGGCGTGGAAAAGTGGCGCCCGATATTTGCCGCGGCGGAACTCTATCGGACAGCGATCAAGACCAACGATCTCGACGCCGTGCCGAACGACATCGTGCGCAAGTTGGCAAAAAAAGCATGGCGTGACGTACAGCTCGACGAACAATCGCATGACCTTGCCGAATCCCGCGGCGATCGTTGACGCCATCGAGTCGGCTTCGATCGACGGCGGCAGCTGCTTCAGCCAGACTCTGGATCTGCTGGAACATGGCCTGGACAACATAGCCGCGCGGGCCGATGCATGGTCGGTGGGGGATCTGGCCACACTGCGCGGCCTGCCAGGCGGCGATACCTTCGAGGTCTGCGCGGAGGCGGCGCGGCGCTCTGGCGTGGTCGAGCAGATCGGCTTCGCGGATTTCAAGGACCGTCAGGCGGCCTACTGGACGCAGGTGGTCGATCAGGCCATGGCGAGGAACGCACAGACCTTCGCCTTGCTGCCGCTGGAAGAAGTGACGTCGCCGACCGGCATGCTGTCGCGACTGCGCGCACGGGGATACGCAATAACCGAGCCCGATGAGAACGAATCGGTGCCGGTGAACTGAAGGATTCGCGGCTGTTTTTTCCGCGACCACAGTCTGCGGTTCGGCTAGATTCCGATCTGCCGCGGCAGAGCGTCGAAGCTTTCGCCATCCTTGAATCCGACGACCGTTCCCGGTCGTGCCGGTGATCTGATTGGGAAAAATCGTATCGATGAACCTAGGACATTGGCTCATCCTCGACCGCCCTTTCCCCCGAAGTTTCAAGTACCCATGCGTCCGCTCTATCTCATTCCCTGGCTGGTGCTGTTCGCCGCCACAGCGGCTTTCGCGCAGAAGCAAGCTCATATACGCGCGTCTTCTTCCTCCGCACCGGTCGCCAATCTGCAGTCGGTGCAGGTCCAGGCCGAGATGCCCGGGCCGCAGCTATGGAAGGTGAGCAAGGGCGGCCACGTGATGTACGTATTGGGTTTCCCGCGGTTCCTGCCGCCCCGCCAGCGATGGAATGCCGCCGAGGTGGAAAGCATCATTGCGTCCTCGCAGCGTGTTCTTACCGAAACCCAGCTCAAGATTCCGGTCAGTGCTGAGGTTTCGGAGACCGTGCTTGCCTTGCCGCCTTTGTTCGGCCTCTACATGGTCAAGAACGATCTGGGCCTGGAGTCGCTGCCTACGGCTGACGTCCGCAAGAACCCGCGTCACGCTTCGTTGCGCGAGTCACTCGCGGCGGGTGACTACGCGCGCTGGAAGGCGCTTCGGGAGAAGTACCTGGGCGGGGACACCGAGGTGGAAAACCGGCGCCCGATCTTCGCCGCGGCGGAGCTGCTCGGTAAGGCCATCGACAACGGGCGCTTCGATCTTGGCGTGAGCGACAGCGTGCGGAATCTGGCCGGGAAGCATCGTGTGAAGGTCAAGGCAGTCATCGGGGAGATGCCGTTCGACCGGCCCGAGGCGGTAGCGGCGGCGATCGAATCGCTGCGCATGGATGACCGCCCCTGTTTCAGGGCGACGCTCGACATGGTGGAGCAGGGGCTGGGCAACCTCGTCGAGCGCGCCAGGGCATGGGCGGTGGGCGATCTGCCGGGCCTGCGCCAACTGCTCGCGGGCGATCCAGGCGCCGCCTGCGCGGCGGCGGCCAGGAAGGCGGGCCTGGTCGAGAAGCTGGGATGGGACATCCAGCAGATGATGGATGCAACCTGGATGGCCGCGGTGGATGAATCGATGAGCCTGCACGCGCAGACCTTCGCCCTGCTGCCCGTCGAGGAGGCGTTGTCGCCTACAGGTGTGCTGCGGAAACTCAGCGAGCGCGGTTACAGGGTGACCGCACCGGATGAGGGCGACGCCGCGTCTTCCCATTGATCCGGGGTCTTTCTCGGATGCGGAGCAGGAAGGCCGGCGGTGCCAACGCATGGAACCTTTCTGCCATGCTTGAGTCGGACGGCTGTTCCCTGCCCATCTCAACACCCGTCCCCCGCTATCTCCGGAGCTTAGAACTCATGCGCCTGGTCCCCCTTGTCCTATGGCTGGCGCTGTGCGCCGCCACCTCTGCCGTTGCGCAGCAGGCGCCGGCACCGGCCGCCACCGCCATGGCGCCCACACCCGCCGGCTCGGTGACCAATCTGGAATCGGTGGTGGTCAGCGGCGTCGTCCCCGGCCCCGGCCTGTGGAAAGTCAGCAAGGGCGATCACGTGATGTACGTGCTCGGCACCTTGTCGCCACTGCCCGAACATATGCAGTGGAAGACCGACGAGGTGGAAGGCGTGATCGCGGCTTCGCAGGAAGTGCTGTCGCCGCCGTCGGTGTCGATCAAGCCGAAGGCGAGTTTCTTCGGGAAGCTTTTCCTGCTGCCGTCGCTGATCGGCGCGCGCAAGAACCCGGATGGCGTCACCTTGCAGCAAGCCTTGCCGGCGGATGAGTACGCGCGCTGGACGGTGCTCAAGCAGAAGTACATCGGCAGCGACCGCGGCGTGGAAAGCTGGCGCCCGATCTTCGCCGCCGTCGAGCTGTACGAGAAGGCGGTCAAGCGCAGCGGACTCAATGCTTCCGGCGGCGTGAAGGACGCGGTGCGCGAGCTGGCCAAGAAGCACGGCGTGAAAGTCAGCGCCACGCGCTACGAGATGGTGATCGAAGAACCGCGCGCGGCATTGAAGACTTTCAAGACCTCCTCGATGGAGGACAAGCAGTGCTTCAGCCAGACGCTGGACACCGTCGAGCATGGGCTTGACCAGGTCACCGCGCGTGCGAATGCGTGGGCCGTGGGCGATATCGAGGAGTTGCGCCATCTGCCGATGAACGACCAGCGCGAAGTCTGCATCGAGGCGATCACCGGCTCAGGCTTTGCGGAGAAGCTGGGCTTGAAGGATGTGCCGGGGAAGGTGCAGGCGACCTGGATGGCGGCGGTGGATCGCGCGATGAGTGCGAATGCGCAGACGTTTGCTTTGTTGCCGATGGAAGAGGTGCTGTCGCCGAAGGGTTTGCTGGCGAAGTTGAAGGCGCGTGGTTACACGGTGACGGCGCCGGATGAAGATGATGCGGCGCCGTCAAACTGAGGACGAATCGAATCGGATTCGCCCTACAGACAACCCTAAGTTGCTCTGCTAGCGTGTTTGCGTTGTCCGCGTAGTGTTTCAGGACGTGTCGCGGACAACCATGGCAGCAATGTCGTGAGAGCGCGGGCCGAGGGTGTAACGAGCACCCCCGACCCGCTAACCATCACCAACTAACTAGGAGTCGATCATGGCTAAGCCAGATCATACGGTACTTGCACGCTCGCCGATCCCCTGGGCGACATCTCCACCGGCTGACCGGGCCGTCCGCTCTCTTCGCGGACACGGTTGAAGCGCCGCGGCCTAAGAGTTTTCGCAGGTAATGAATCCTAGCCGTGCAATCCGGCGCGTTGCTTCGTGCAACGGCGAGAACGACTGAAGCCGCAACCCACTTCATCAATCAAGCCGCCCGGTGCCTGTTTCCCAGGTGTCGGTCAACCTCGAGTCCGTGTGGTCGCGGCACGCCGTGCTGTCCGGCGGTGTGCCGTTCTCGGGACGAGGGCGGTGTAGAGCAAGGAGTTGCTTATGGACGTTTATGGCGAGGCGTGGATGACACGCCATGTGGAATATTTTTCGGATCCGGAGGCGGGGCCGGATGCGTTGTTGAACGATGCAACGGAGTGGCTGCATTACGCGCACAACGCGATCCGGCTGTTGGCGGAATTTGTTGAGGAGCGCGGCAGTGTGAATACGCAGCGCCTGCCGGTCATGTTGGAAAGCATCGCGACGTTTATCGAAATGGGGACGCGTTGCGCGACGCAGGCGCATTTACGGATGCAGTGGTTGCAGGTGAAATGTGAGGCAGTAAAGCCACCGGCGTAGGTTGGGGTGAGCCAACGGCGAACCCCAACGATGCGATGCGTTCCCGCGTTGCCATGTTGGGGTTCGCCTGCGGCTCACCCCAACCTACGCGAGGACGCGCGTCTCGCCCGGCGCCAACCCATCCAACGCATATCCACCCACACTCACCCGGATCAACCGCAACGTCGGAAACCCCACCGCCGCCGTCATCCTGCGCACCTGCCGATTGCGCCCTTCGCGCAAGGTCACACTGATCCAGCTCGTCGGAATATGTTTCCGGAACCGCACCGGCGGATCGCGCATCCACAACCACGCTGGCTCGTCCGCATGCTCCGCACCCGCGGGCAAGGTCGGTCCGTCGTTGAGCGTCACGCCAGCGCGCAGCTGCGCGATGGCTTCATCGGTAACGGCGCCATCCACCTGCACCAGATACGTCTTCGGCTGCTTATGCCGCGGATCGGTCAGCTGGTGCGCCAGGCGCCCATCGTCGGTCAGCAGCAGCAAGCCTTCGCTGTCGTAATCCAGCCGCCCCGCCGGATACACATCTTTCTGGCGCACGAATTCGGCCAGCGTCCGCTTGTCCCCTTCGGGACTGAACTGGCACAGCACGTTGAACGGCTTGTTGAGCGCCAGCAGCATGCGCCGCGCTCAGTGCGCGGCGGTCTGCGTCGTGGCTTCCGGTTTGACGAAGCGCAGGGTCATGCGGTCGGACTCGCCGATGGCGAGGTACTTGGCCTTGTCCTGCTCGCCCAGGGTGAGCGTCGGCGGCAAGGTCCACACGCCCTTGGCGTAGTCCTTGGTGTCCTTCGGATTGGCGTTGACCTCGCTCTGGCCTTCCAGCTTGAAGCCGGCGTCGGTGGCGAGCTTGATCACGAAGGCGGTGGGCAGGTAGCCGCTGTCCTTGATGTCTTCGAGCTTGGCGCCGTCGGCGGCGCGATGGTCGACCACGCCGAGCACGCCGCCCGGGCGCAACGCGGTGTAGAAGCCCTTGAACATGGCGGGGGCGCTGTTGTCCTCCACCCAGTTATGTACGTTGCGGAAGGTCAGCACCAGGTCGGCCTGGCCGGCCGGGCCGAACGAGGGGGCCTTGGGGTCGTAGGCGACGATCTGCGCCTTGCCGTAGTGCTCCGCGTCGGCCGCGAACTTCGCGCGCAGGCCGCCATCGCCCGCTTCGCTGCCGGACTTCTTCACCGCGGCGGTGTAGCTGCCGTTGTCCTTCAGCAGCGGCGCCAGGATCTCGCTGTACCAGCCGCCGCCGGGAGTGATCTCGATGACTTTCAGATCCGGGCGGATGCCGAAGAACTGCAAGGTGCCCTTCGGATGCCGGTAGACGTCGCGCGCGCGGTTCTTCTCCGAGCGCCAGCTGCCGGCCAGCACGCTGTCCAGCTGCGACGAGGTGAAGTCGGTGGCGCTGGTAGGCGGCACCAGGCCGCCGGCGGGCTGGTCCTGCTGCGCGTCCAGGGCGGCGGCGGGCATGGAGTTGCCGGTGCATGCCGCGAGCAGGGCGGCGGCGAGCACGGTGGCGAAGGGGCGGATCGTCGGCATGGGGGCGTTTCCGAAAAGTGCCTGTTGGAGGCTAGCACGCGTTTTCGTGCCGGCCATGTATACGTTTGGTCGATGGACAGTGAGTGCGGCGTGTAGGTAGGGAGGTTTCGGAACCTGGCGCGCCAACGCTCAAAAAAACGCCGGCCCTGGCGGCCGGCGCGCGCATTCTAAGGCAAGGCGGCGCGGGCGGCAGCGCGGCGGCTCGACGCATCCGCCATGTCCCGCGCATAGGCCTGCGCCTCGCAGCGGATCCAGTCGCGGAAGATGCGCAGCCCCGCGTGCTCCAGCGAACGCGGCGGATACACCAGGTAGTACGCCTCGGTGATCGGCATGTAGCGCTCACCCAGCACGTGCAGCAGCCCGGCGGCCACCAGCGGCCGCGCGGTGACCATGCGCCCCAGCGCCACGCCCATGCCTTCCAGCGCGCCGCGCTGCAGGGCGTCGGTGGTGTCGAACTGCGCCACGTAGCGCGGCGGCGGCGTGCCGCCGAACACTTCGAACCAGTCGCGCCAGCGGTTGCCCGGGTCGCCCAGCAGCGGCCAGGCGCCGAGGTCGTCCGGGTCGGTGCCGCGCATGCGTTCCAGCAAGGCGGTGGAAGCGACCGGCGCGATCCACTCGCCGAACAGGTGCTCGCTTTCCACGCCCTCCCACACGCCGCGGCCGTAGCGCACGGCGGCGTCCACCGGGTCGCGCTCGAAATCCACCAGCAGCGAGCTCGATTGCAGGTTGAGTTCCAGCTCCGGATGCGCCGCCACCAGCCGCGCCAGCCGCGGCACCAGCCAACTGCTCATCACGCCGGGACTGGCGCTCAAGGTCAGCGCTTCCTCGCGGCGGCAGCGGTAGCTGGTCATGGCGCGGTCGATGCCTTCGAAGTGATGTCCTACCGCTTCGAGCAGGCGGCGCCCTTCGGCGGTGAGCTGCACGCCGCGCGGGCCGCGGTCGAACAGCTTGCGTTCCAGGCGCTGCTCCAGCTGGCGGATCTGGTGGCTGAGCGCGCTGACGGTGAGGTTGGCCTGCTCGGCGGCGCGCGACAGATTGCCCAGCCGCGCGGCGCTGACGAACTGCTGCAGAAGGTCCAGCGAGATGCGTGGCATCTTGAATATCCCTCAAGGCTGGCTTGCGAATATATCGCTTTGTCGCGCCCTGGCGGCTGTCTATCTTGAGCGGACCGCCAGATGGCGGACACCCGGGAGGCTGCCATGAGTTCGATCTGGAACGACCTGCTGTTCCTGCACGGCCATATCGCCGATGCGAACCTGGCGCGCCGGCTGGCGGCGGCGCCGGACACCGAAGCCCAGCCGCGCGAGCCGGCCAGGCAGAAGGAAAAGACAGCGCGCACGGGGCGCATGGACGTGGCGCGGATCGCCGCTTGCGGCAACGGCGCCTGCACGCCGACTTGAATTGCCCCGGATCGGGCGGCAAGTTTCCTGGATCACTCCCCCGCTACAGGAAACCCAGCCATGCAACATCGCCGCCTCGGCCGTTCCGATCTCTCCATCGCGCCGCTCGCCTTCGGCGGCAATGTGTTCGGCTGGAGCGTGGATGAAAAGCGCTCGTTCGAATTGCTGGACCAGTTCGTCGACGCCGGCTTCAACCTGGTCGACACGGCGGACGTCTATTCCGCCTGGGGCCCCGGCAACCGCGGCGGCGAATCGGAAACCATCATCGGCAAATGGCTGAAGCAAAGCGGCAAGCGCGACCGCGTGGTGATCGCCACCAAGGTGGCGAAGTGGGTGGAGCACCGCGGCCTGTCGCCGATGAATATCCAGCAGGCGGTGGAAGGCTCGCTCAAGCGCCTGCAGACCGACCACATCGACCTGTATCAGGCCCACGAGGACGACGCGAGCGTGCCGCTGCACGAGACGCTGGGCGCGTTCGGCCGCCTGATCGAGCAGGGCAAGGTGCGCGCCATCGGCGCCTCCAACTACAACGCGGACCGCTTTGCGGAGGCGCTGGAGGTTTCAGCGCGGCACCACTTGCCGCGCTACGAGAGCCTGCAGCCCGAGTACAACCTGATGGCGCGCGGCGGTTATGAAAAAGCGCTGGAGCCGCTGGTGCTGAAGGAGCAGGTCGGCGTGATCAATTACTACGCGCTGGCCAGCGGCTTCCTCAGCGGCAAGTACCGCAGCGAGGCGGACCTGGGCAAGAGCGCGGCGCGTGCAGGGGCGGTGCAGAAGTTCCTCAATCCGCGCGGTTTCGGCGTGCTTGCCGCCTTGGACGACGTGGCGAAGGCGCATGGCGCGACGCCGTCGCAGGTGGCCTTGGCGTGGTTGATCGCACGGCCGGGGATTACGGCGCCGATCGCGAGTGCGACGAATGCGGATCAGCTGAATGAGTTGCTGGGGGCGGTGCGGGTGCAGTTGAGTGCGGATGAGGTTGCGCAGTTGGATGCAGCGAGCGCGTAAGTCGAAGGGCGTAGGTTGGGGTGAGCCGCAGGCGAACCCCAACGATGCGACAGGTTTGGAGCTCGCGATGTTGGGGTTCGCACCCCAACCTACAGATTGAAAAACTTCTCCGCCGTCGCCGTACTGTTCGCCGCGGTCACCTCCACCGGCTCGCCGCGGTCCCGCGCGATCTCATAGCAGATATGCCGCAGATACATCGGCTCGTTGCGCCGGTGGCTGGGCTGCGGCTTCACCGTGCGCGGCAGCAGGTACGGCGCGTCGGTCTCGATCATCAGCCGGTCGGCGGGAATCTCCTTCACCAGCTCGCGCAGATGCACGCCGCGGCGCTCGTCGCAGATCCAGCCGGTGATGCCGATATGGCAGTCCAGCGCCAGGTAGTCGCGCAGCGCCTCGCCGGTGTCGGTAAAGCAATGCACCACCGCCGCCGGCACGCGGTCGCGGTAGCGGCGCAGCAAGGCGATGAAATCCTCGTGCGCGTCGCGCTGGTGCAGGAACAGCGGCTTGCCCAGCTCCGCGGCGATGCGCAGCTGCTTCTCGAAGACCTCCAGCTGCACCTCGCGCGGCGAGTAATTGCGGTGGTAGTCCAGCCCCGTCTCGCCCACCGCGCGCATTTCCGGCTGGGTGTGCAGTTCGCGCAGCAGCGCGTCGGTGGCGTCGTCGTAGTCCACCGCATGGTGCGGGTGCACGCCGGCAGTGGCGTACAGCTCGCCGGGATGGCTGCGGGCCAGTTCCAGCGCATGCACGCTGGCCTCGCGCGAAGCGCCGGTGACCACCATGCGCGTCACGCCGTGCTCGCGGGCGCGCGCCAGCACTTCGTCGAAGTCGTGGCGGAAGGATTCGTGGGTGAGGTTGGCGCCGATGTCGAGCAGGTGCATGGGGGCAGGGGTCGCAAAAGCGTGCATTGTCTCCGAGCCCTCCAGCAGGAGCAAAGCTAAGCCCCTCTCCCCCCGGGAGAGGGGTTGGGGTGAGGGTACGGGCGGAGCGCAAGAGTGATGTTCACCGCTCCGCCCGTACCCTCATCCGGCTGCCGCCACCTTCTCCCGGAGGGAGAAGGATTCCACCCCAAAAGTCGATCCGTACCTGGCGCTCATCAGTGCCCCTCCCTCCGAAAAATTCCTACGAATTTTCGTGCGCCGTCGACATTTCCTTCGAATTTGTCTTGCTAGCGTGAACCCGGGTCCACCAGTTCCGGTTGACCCATCTCTTGATCGGGGGAGGCCGGGCTCGCCAGCCCGGCGGTCGATCTGCGTGCTCTGGGGAGGGCGCGCCGGCCGTACATCCTCGGGGGCACCTCCGCTCAATCCATCCAGACCAAGTAGATAGAGGGAGTTCGAATGAATCGTTCGCATATGAAGCTGCTGGCCGCCTCGCTTGCCCTGGCCCTGGGCCTGCCTGCCGCCGCCATGGCCGCCGACGACATTGCCGGCAACACCCGTTTCGATCTCAGCTCGGTACAGGAAACCGCGACTTACGACCGCTTCGTGGTGGTCTACCGCGACGGCAGCACCGAGCGCGGCAATGCCGGCGCCGCGGTGCAGGCCATGTCGGCCGCGGCCGGCAAGGCGAAGCTCAGCGATGCGGTGCAGTTCGGCGGCCGCGCGCTCGGCCTCAACTACAAGCGCAAGCTGGCCAGCGGTGGCGATCTCGTCACCACCTCGCGCCGCCTGAATGCGGCGGAGACGCGCCAGTTCGTGCAGCAGATCGCCGCCGACCCGGCGGTGGAATTCGTGCAGCCCGACTATCTGCGCCACGCCTTCGACAAGCCCAGCAAGGTGGTGCTGCCGCAGGGCGCGGCCACCTTCACCACGCCCAACGACCAGTACTTCGCCAGCTACCAGTGGGATTACCTCGCTGCCGGCGGTGCGTCCTTCGCCGACGCCAGCCTGGGCACCAGCGTGGCCAACTGGGGCGGCGCCAACATCAAGCAGGCGTGGACCCTGGCCGATGGCACCGGCGTGGTGATCGCCAGCCTCGATACCGGCGTCACCAATCATCCGGACCTGGATCTGACCCTGGCCAACGCCGGCTACGACTTCACCAGCACCGCCCTGGTCTCCGGCCGCAGCGCCGACGGCCGCGTGGCCGGCGGCTGGGATACGGGCGACTGGACCACCGGCAGCAAGTACCTCGCCAGCAACGGCGGCTGCGTGGATTCCACCCATCCGGCCGAGGACAGCAGCTGGCACGGCACCCACGTGTTCGGCACCGCCGGCGGCGAGAACACCAACAACACCACCGGCATGGTCGGTACGGCCTTCGGCGCCAAGGTGTTGCCGGTGCGCGTGCTCGGCCATTGCGGCGGCTACGACAGCGACATCGCCGATGCCATCACCTGGGCCTCGGGCGGCCACGTCAACGGCGTGCCGGACAATGCCAACCCCGCCAAGGTGATCAGCATGAGCCTGGGCGGCAGCGGCACCTGCACGGCCAGCAGCGTCACCGGCAAGGCGATCAGCGGCGCAATCAGCCGCGGCGCCACCGTGGTGGTGGCGGCAGGCAACGACAACGCCAACGTGTCCGGCTTCTCGCCGGCCAGCTGCCCGGGCGTGGTCGCCGTGGCCGCCACCGGCATCACCAGCCGCCGCGCGTTCTATTCCAACTACGGCAAGGGCATCACGCTCGCCGCGCCGGGCGGTGGCGTGTACAAGAACGACGGTTCCAGCGGCACGCAGGCGACTACCGGTTTCATCTGGTCGACCATCGACTCCGGCACCACCACGCCGTCCGGTTCCACCTACGGCGGCATGGCCGGCACTTCGCAGGCCACGCCGCACGTGGCCGGCGCGGTGGCGCTGATGCAGAGCTACCGTCTGTCGCTGGGCAAGTCGCTGCTCAGCTCCACGCAGATCACCTCGCTGCTGAAGTCGTCGGCCAGTGCGCCGCACGTGGCGGCCAGCGGCAGCAAGCCGATCGGTGCAGGCATTCTCAATGCCTACGCGGCGGTGCAGGCGGCGGGCGCGCAGCCTTGAGCTGAGCTTGCACGGTGGTAGCAACAGCGAAGGCCGGCGCGCGATGCGCCGGCCTTTTTTCTGCGCAGGCGATGGCTGTCGCGGCGCATAAAAATTTTTCGCAATTTCTTATTGACGCACGCAAGAAGGCACTGATAGCTTCGCCAACGCGTCAACGATTTGACGCACGCATCACGCATCGCGAAGGACGTGTCGCATCTTAAGGAAGCATGGCGGGGGCCATGTGCACGTGTCCGAATCGAAGCGCAACGCTATCGAGGGGAAAACACATGGCACATGTGCAAGGGCCGCTGCCGGCCTTCGGAGTTCTTTGTCCTGGATCCGGCCACTGCGGCCGATGGCGAATACGCCCGCATTAAACCTTCCGTTCTGAATCACGGCTGCCTTCACCGGTAGCCGCGGACGGCCATTCGTTCGATTTCGCACACCGAAGGCGCCAGCCATCGGCGGACGCGTGCGGCCGCTCAAAACGCATCGCTGCAACCCACACCGCAAGCCGGGCGAACGCGCTCGGCCATCGAAAAGTCGGCGCCGGCATTCGCTGCCTGCGCTGTTGTTCGCGGAGCCGGCCGACGGTTCCGCCGCCTATGGGAGGAGTACAGATGGAAAACACGGGAAAGATCCAGGCCATGGGCCTGTTGCTGATGGCGGTGTTCGCCACGGCAAGCATGGCGGGGGAGGGACGCACGGCCGCGCCGGCGCCGACGCAGAACCAGCAGGTGACGTTCCGCGATCCGGCCACCGGCCGCACGCGCGCGCCGACCGAAGCGGAACTGGCCGAGCTGTCGCGCATCGCCGCGCAGGAGGCCGCCACGCAGCCGTCCACCGGTCCGGTCACCGAAGCCGATGCGCGCGCCACCATGCGCAAGGTGCGCCTGAGCACGGGGCTGGAAGTCACCGTGATGGACGTGCCGCAGAGCCTGGAAACTTCGGTGGTGGCCGAACGCGGCGCCGACGGCAAGTACCACGTGCACCACGCCGGCGATAAGCCGCGCGCCGCGGCGCCGGAGGTGTCGCAATGATCGCCTGCAAGCCTCTGTTCAAGGCCCTGCTCGCCACCGGCCTGCTCGGCCTGGCCAGCGCCGCGGCCGCTGCCGACATCCGCATCATCAATCTCGACGCCGGCACCGGCAAAGGCCTGGACGATCCCACGCCGGTGGCGCCGATCGGCGGCAACCCGGGCGTGACCCGCGGCGAGCAGGCGCGCATCGCCTTCGACTACGCCGCCTCGCTGTGGAGCGCGGTGCTCAAGAGCGGCGTGCCGATCGACATCAACGCCACCTTCCAGAAACTGGCCTGCACCGCCACCGGCGGCACGCTCGGTTCCTCGCGCGCGCTGTCGATCACCGCTTTCAGCGCCACCAACCTGCCGGCCGGCGCCAAGGCCGACACCTGGTACCACATCGCACTGGCCAACACCCTGGTCGGCGAAGACACCAGCCCCAACAACGCCGACGTGCAGATGCAGTTCAACGGCGCCATGGGCACGCCGGGTTGCCTGGAAGGCATGCAGTGGTACTTCGGCCTGGACGGCAACACGCCGGCCGGCCAGTCCAACTTCCTCAACGTGATGCTGCACGAGATGGCGCACGGCCTGGGCTTCTCGGGCTTCAACAACCTCACCACCGGCAAGCCGCTGCTGGGCAACGACGGCGTGGCGCGTCCGGACATCTATTCCAGCTACGTGTACGACAACGGCGCGGCCATGAAGTGGTACGACATGACCGACGCCCAGCGCGTCACCTCCGCCTTGAACGATGGCCATCTGGTCTTTACCGGCCCGAAGGTCAAGGCCGATGCGCCGCTGGCCCTGGGCACGCGCGACGCGTTGATGGTGAGCGCACCGGCCGCTGCCGCCGGCGAATACCTGTATGGCCAGGCGCAGTTCGGGCCGGCCGCCAGCGTGGCCAATTTCAACGGCAGCGTGGTGCGCGCGGTCACCGGCGCGAATGCGGAAGGCTGCGCGGCGTTCGACAACGCCGCCGCGGTGGCCGGCCATATCGCCCTGGTGGATCGCGGCACCTGCGGCTTCGCGGTGAAGGCGCGCAATGCCGAAGCGGCCGGCGCCACCGGCATGGTCATCGCCAACAACCAGGCCGGCAACGACCTGATCACGCCGGTGGGCGACGGCGGTGCGCCGATCAATATCCCGGTGGTGGCGGTATCGCAGAACTCCGGCATCACGCTGAAGGCCAACCTCGCCGGCCTGGCCATCGCCATGAACACGGTGCCGGCCGGCATCGACGCGGCGGGCAATGTGCAGATCTACGCGCCCAAGACCCTGGTGGTGGGTTCGTCGTTCTCGCACTTCGACACGCGCTTGTCGCCGAACGCGCTGATGGAATACGCCGAGAGCCCGGACCTGAAGGGCCATATCGACGTGGACCTGACGCCGTCGCTGTTCATCGACGAAGGCTGGCGCGTCAACGGCGGCAGCCAGCTGCTGCGCACCTGCGATACCGGCGTGCCGGCCTGGGTGCCGGGCGGCGTGATCATCGGCGCCAACATCTCCGCGGAAGCGAAGAAGCTGGCCAAGGCCTCGGCCACGGTGGGCGACTATGCGGCGGCGATCCGCGCGCATGCGGCCAAGCTCGCCACCGACGGCCTGCTCACCGCGCCGCAGGCGAGCAGCCTCAATGCCTGCCTCAGCGATGCGGAAATCGCCAAGCAGTACGACAACTGGCGCCAGGGCGGGACCGGCGCGCCGGCGGTGGTGGACATGGCCAACGGCCAGACGCTGACCGCACAGGCCGGCGCGGCCGGCAGCGAGCGCATCTACACGCTGGTGGTTCCGGCCAATGCGCGCACGCTGAACATCCGCACCTTCGGCGGGTCCGGCGACGTGTCGCTGTACGTCAAGGCCGGCGCCGAGCCGACCGCGGCGAGCAACGACTACCGCTCGGTGCACGTGGGCAACAGCGAAACCGTGGTCGCGGCGCGGCCCGCGGCCGGCACGTACTTCATCAAGGTGGCGGGCGACAAGGCCTACGCCGGGGTGAGCGTGCAGGCCAGCTACAGCCTGTAAGAGCGATGCGGCATCGCGGTTTGCGCGATGCCGCTTTCCATGGAACGCAAGCGGGGGACGCCGCGACGGCGCCCCCGATGAATGCAGCGGCATGCACCGTGGCGCGCGAATGCGCAGCCGCGGGCGCGTGCCCGGACGACATCAGGGAGTGCCACTCGTGAACAAGATTTACAGCAAGGTCTGGAATGCGTCGCTCGGCGTGCTGGTCGTCGCCAGCGAGTTGGCCAGCGCCCGCGGCAAGCGCGGCGCCTCCCGGCGCCTGCGCGCCTCGATGCTGGCGGCACCCCTGGCAGCCTGCATGGCGCTGTGCGCCGGCAGCGCGCTGGCGCAGAGCACCACCACCGCCGGCACCGGCGCCACCGCCAATGGCGAGCGCGGCACCGCGGTGGGTGAGAACGCACTGGCCGATGCGCAGGACAGCACGGCGGTGGGCGCGGGCAGCGCAGCCTTCGGCATCGGCGCCACCGCGCAGGGCGCCAGCAGCATCGCCAATGGCGCGGAGAGCGTGGCGGTGGGTTATCGCAGTTTCGCCAACGATGCGAACAGCACGGCGGTCGGTGCGAATGCCAATGCGTTCGGCATCGGTGCCTCGGCCTTCGGCAATGGCGCGAATACCAATGCGGACTATGCGACGGCCGCCGGTTACGGCGCGGTTGCTTCCGGCAAGAACAGCGCGGCGTTCGGCGCCGGTGCGCAGGCGGCGGGTGCCGGCAGCGTGGCGATCGGCGGCAATGCGGTCGACGAAGACGGCGCGGCCTTGTTGAACGACGCGAATGGCCAGCCGATCACCACGGCGGCGAGCAGCGCGGGTGTCGGCGGCACCGCAGTGGGTGCGAGCGCGAAAGCCGGCGCGCTGGGTGCTTCCGCTTACGGCCTCGGTGCCGACGCTTCCGGCTCGCTGAGCATGGCGCTGGGCACCTTGGCGGCGGCGAGCGGTTCGCAATCCGTCGCCATCGGCTACGGCTCGTCGGCCAGCACGGCGTCGAGCGTGGCGCTGGGCGCCGGTTCGCAGGCGACGCGCGCGAACACCGTGTCGGTCGGCAAGGCCGGAGCGGAGCGCCAGATCGCCAACGTCGCCGCCGGCACGCAGGCTACGGATGCGGTGAACAAGCAGCAGCTCGATACGGCCGTGCAGGGCACGACGGCCAACCATTACTTCGCCGCCGACGGCGCGAAGGATGGCAGCGACGATGCCGCCGCGTTCGGCGTGCACAGCGTGGCCTCGGGCGCGAGCAGCATTGCCAATGGCGAAGAGAGCGTGGCGGTGGGTTACCGCAGCTTTGCCAACGATGCGAACGGCACGGTGGTGGGTGCGAATGCCAATGCCTTCGGCGTGGGTGCGTCGGCCTTCGGCAGCGGCGCCAACACCAATGCGGACTATGCAACAGCAGCCGGCTACGGCGCGGTCGCTTCCGGCAAGAACAGCGCGGCGTTTGGTGCGAATGCGCAGGCGGCGGGCGCTGCCAGCGTGGCGATCGGCGGCAATGCGGTCGACGAAGACGGCGCGGCCTTGTTGAACGATGTGAACGGCCAGCCGATCACCACGGCGGCGAGCAGCGCGGGTGTTGGCGGCACCGCGGTCGGCGCCAGCGCGAAGGCGAGTGCACTCGGCGCGTCCGCTTACGGTCTTGGCGCCGAAGCTTCCGGCTCGCTGAGCATGGCGCTGGGCACCTTGGCGGCGGCGAGCGGTTCGCAATCCGTCGCCATCGGCTACGGCTCGTCGGCCAGCACGGCGTCGAGCGTGGCGCTGGGCGCCGGTTCGCAGGCGACGCGCGCGAACACGGTGTCGGTCGGCAAAGCCGGCGCGGAGCGGCAGATCGCCAACGTCGCCGCCGGCACGCAGGCCACGGATGCGGTGAACAAGCAGCAGCTCGATACCGCCGTGCAGGGCACCGCATCGAATCACTACTTCACCGCCGATGGCGCGAAGGACGGCAACGACGATGCCGCCGCCTTCGGCGAGCACAGCGTGGCCTCGGGCGCCAGCAGCATTGCCAACGGCGAAGAGAGCGTGGCGGTGGGCTATCGCAGCTTCGCCAACGATGCGAACGGCACGGCCATCGGCGCAAATGCCAATGCCTTCGGCGTGGGCGCGTCGGCCTTCGGCAGCGGTGCCAACACCAATGCCGACTATGCGACGGCCGTGGGCTATGGCGCCGTCGCTTCCGGCAAGAACAGCGCCGCGCTCGGCGCCAATGCGCAGGCGGCGGGTGCGGGCAGCGTGGCGGTCGGCGGCAACGCCATCGACGAAGACGGCGCGGCGCTGCTGAACGATGCGAACGGCCAGCCGATCACTACGGCGGCTACGAGTGCCGGCGTCGGCGGCACGGCGGTGGGGGCAAGTGCTAAAGCCAGTGCACTCGGTGCTTCGGCCTATGGAGTGGGCGCGGAAGCTTCCGGTTCGCTGAGTACTGCACTTGGCGCGCTGGCGACGGCGAGCGGTGCACAGACTGCGGCTATCGGCTACGGCGCGTCGGCCACCGCGGCGTCGAGCGTCGCACTCGGTGCAGGCTCGCAGGCCACGCGTGCCAATACCGTGTCGGTCGGCAAGGCCGGTGCGGAACGCCAGATCGCCAACGTCGCGGCCGGCACGCAGGCGACCGATGCGGTGAACAAGCAGCAGCTCGACACCGCCGTGCAGGGCACCGCATCGAATCACTACTTCACCGCCGATGGCGCGAAGGACGGCAGCGACGATGCCGCCGCCTTCGGTGTGCACAGCGTGGCCTCGGGCGCCAGCAGCATCGCCAACGGCGAAGAGAGCGTGGCGGTGGGCTACCGCAGCTTCGCCAACGATGCGAACGGCACGGCCGTCGGCGCGAATGCCAATGCCTTCGGCGTGGGCGCTTCGGCCTTCGGCAGCGGTGCCAACACCAATGCCGACTATGCGACGGCCGTGGGCTATGGCGCGGTCGCTTCCGGCAAGAACAGCGCAGCCTTCGGTGCGAATGCGCAGGCGGCAGGCGCCGCCAGCGTGGCGATCGGCGGCAACGCGGTCGACGAAGACGGCGCGGCCCTGTTGAACGATGCGAACGGTCAGCCGATCACCACGGCCGCCACCAGTGCCGGCGTCGGCGGCACCGCGGTCGGCGCCAGCGCGAAGGCGAGTGCGCTCGGCGCTTCCGCCTACGGTCTCGGCGCCGAAGCTTCCGGCTCGCTGAGCACGGCACTCGGCACGCTGGCGACGTCCAGCGGTTCGCAAGCCGTCGCCATCGGCTACGGCTCTTCCGCCACCGCCGCATCGAGCGTGGCGCTCGGTGCCGGCTCGCAGGCCACGCGCGCGAACACGGTGTCGGTCGGCAAGGCCGGCGCCGAACGCCAGATCGCCAACGTCGCCGCCGGCACGCAGGGCACCGATGCGGTGAACCTCGCCCAGTTGCAGGGCGCGGTGAGCGCCAGCGTCGGCAATGCGCTGATGTACGACGCGGCCGACAAGAGCCAGGCCACCCTGGCCGGCGCGAACGGCACGCGCCTGTCCAACCTCAAGGCCGGCGCGCGGCGCAACGACGCGGTCACGGTCGGCCAGGTGCAGGACGTGCTGCGCCTGATCGGCGGCAACGCGGACGTCGACGCCAACGGCGCCCTGGTCGCCAGCCCCTTCACCGTGCAGGGCGGCAGCTATACCAGCGTGTTCGACGCGATCGGCGCGCTCAACGGTTCGGTCAGCAACATTTACGCGGGCATCGGCGATCTCAACAACCGCCTTACCGCGCTGGACCAACGCGTCACCACCGGCGACGGCAGCTTCGGCGGCCGCCTGGCGGTGGATGGCACCGGTCCCGCCAGCGTGGCGAACGGTTCCAAGGGCGTGGCGCTCGGTGCGGGCGCCGCCGCCGGCGGCGATCACGGCACGGCGATCGGCGGCGACAGCTACGCGGCCGGTCCCAACGACACGGCGATCGGCGGCAACGCGAAGGTCAATGCGGATGGCAGCACGGCGGTCGGTGCGAACAGCACGATCGCCGCCGTCGCCACCAATGCGGTAGCGGTCGGTGAAAGCGCCAACGTCACCGCCGCTTCGGCCACGGCCGTGGGCCAGGGCGCGTCCGCCAGCGCTGCCGGTGCGGTGGCGCTGGGCCAGGGTGCGGTGGCCGATCGCGCCAACACCGTGTCGGTCGGCAATGCGGCCACGCAGCGGCAGATCGTCAACGTCGCCGCCGGTACACAGGCCACGGATGCGGCGAACGTCGGCCAGGTGGAGGAAGCGCTGACCACCGCCAAGAGCTACGCCGATGCCGGCGACCGCCAGACGCTGTCGCAAGCGAAGGCCTACACCGACCAGAAGCTCGGCAGCTTCGCCAGCAGCAGCGACCTGAGCGCCCTGCGCGAACATGTCGACGGGCAGTTCCGCTCGGTCAATACGCGCGTGAGCCGCGTCGGCGCGATGGGCACGGCGATGGCGCAGATGTCCTTCAGCACGCAGGGCATCAATACGGAGAACCGCGTGGGCGTGGGTGTGGGCGGTTACCGCGGGCAGGCGGCGCTGTCGGTGGGTTATTCGAGGCAGCTGTCGCCGCGGGCGAATCTGACGTTCGGCGCGGCGGTGGCCGGTGGCGGGGAAAGCTCGGGCGGCGTGGGCCTGGGTGTGGGTTGGTAGAACCTTGCAGCCGGCCGGGGCGTGGTCCCCCGCCGATGCTGCAGGCCGGTCGGTTCCGGCGAGGCCGGTGCGCCATGCACCGGCTTTTTTTCATAGCGCCGGCGGGGGTTTAAGAACTGTCTGAAAGTCGACGAACTGTGAAGCCACTTCACGGATTCGCTGCCAATAATCGGACCGCCATGCCGGGTACATCCGGGCATGGAGATCGAGCGTTTCGTGATCGCGCGCGGCCGGATACCCGACGGCCGCGCGGCATTCCCCATCGCCCTTCGACCGCACCGCCGGCCCCGCCGGTGGCGGGCAAGTGCGGTCGCTCGAAAGTCCGCGCCGCGGCAGTTTCCCGAGCGGCGCTCTTCATCGATGAGGAGTACAGGCAGTTGAAAAACGAGACAGGCATACATCTTCTGGGTCTGGTGCTGATCGGGCTTTTTGCGGCGGCAGCGTCCGCGGCCGAGGGCCCGGCGAAGGCGCCGGCGCCGACGCAAAACCATCAGGTCGCCTTCCGCGATCCGCTCACCGGCGAACTGCGCGCGCCCACCGAGGCGGAGATGGCGAAGCTGCAGCGCGCGATGGAGGAAGAACAGGCCGTGCAGCCGCGTTCGCTCGGCGCGCCAGCGAAGGCTGACGAGCGCCTGCATTGGCGCGACGTCGATCTAGGCAACGGCAGCAAGGGCAAGATCGCGACACTCCCCGACCGCTTGCAGAGCCGGCTGGTGATGGAGCGCGGTGCGGATGGCGAATATCGCGTGCAGCACGCGGCCGGTGCCGCCGCTGCCGCGCCGGAGGCCACCCCATGAGCCGGCGCAAACGATGGCTGATGGTGCTGGCTGGCGGGCTGATGGCCGCAGCGGGTGCGGCGCCGGCGGAAATCCGCATCGAGAATCGCGACATCGGTACCGGCATGGGACTGGACGATCCGGCTGCCGCGGCGCCAGTCGGCGGCAACCCCGGCAAGACCCGCGGCGAGCAGGCGCGCATCGTGTTCGAGTATGCGGCCTCGCTGTGGGGCAGCGTGCTGAAGAGCCGCCCGCCGATCATCGTGGGCGCTTCGTTCAAGAAGCTGGCATGTGCTGCCGATGGTGGAACGCTGGGCCAGGCAGGCCCCGCCGACGTTTTCGTTTTCGCTTCGGGGGCGGGTATCCGGCCGGGTGTCGCTTATCACATCGCTTTGGCCAAGGCGTTGAGCGGGCAGGATTTGACTCCTGGGGCGGTGGACATCAACGCCGCGTTCAATGGCGCGATCGGCACGCCGGGATGCCTGGAAGGGTCCAGCTGGTACTTCGGCCTGGACGGCAACACACCGCGCGGCCAGAACAATTTCCTCAACGTGGTATTGCACGAGATGGCGCACGGCCTCGGCTTTCTCGGCTTCGGCGATGTGGAAACCGGAGCGCCGGCGACGAACGACGATGGGCTGCCGATACCGGACATCTACTCGCTGTTTGCCTACGACAACGCCAAGGGCAAGCGGTGGTACGACATGTCCAATGCCGAGCGCGCCAGCTCGGCGTTGAACGATGGGCATCTCGTGTTTACCGGCGCTAACGTCAAGGCGCATGCACCGCTGGCGCTGGGTACGCGCAACGCGCTGCAGGTGACTGCACCGGCCGCGATCGCCGGGGAGTACGAATTCACCGTACTGGAGCTTGGCCCGGCGCCGACTCCCGCCAATTTCAGCGGAACCGTGGTGCGTGCGGTGACCGGTGGCAATGCGCAAGGTTGCACGGCCTTCGACAATGCGGCCGCGGTGGCCGGTCACGTTGCGTTGATCGACACCGGTACCTGCGACTTCACGACGAAGGCGCGCTTCGCGCAAGCGGCCGGAGCCACCGGCGTGGTCTTCGCTTACGATCCGGCCGGTCCTGCCATCTCGATACAGGCCGGCGCAGGCGCTGCGGTCACGATCCCGGTTCTGGGGCTGCTGCAGAAAGAGGGCGACGTGCTCAAGGCGAATCTCGCCGGTTTGACGGTGAGCATGCGCGCCACGCTCGCGGGCGCTGACCTGGCCGGCTACGTGCAGCTCTATGCACCCAAGACCGTCCAGTCCGGTTCTTCCTTCTCGCATTTCGACACGCGTCTTTCGCCCAATGCGTTGATGGAATTCGCATTGACCCCCGATCTGAAAGGCCATATCGACCTCGACCTGACCCCGTCGCTGTTCATGGACGAAGGCTGGCGCCTCAACAGCGGCGGCCAGCTGCTCGGTACCTGCGATACCGGCGTGCCGACCTGGGTGCCGGGCGGCGTGATCGTGGGCGCGAACATCGCCGCGCAGGCGAAGATGCTCGCGACCACTTCCGCCACCGCAGGCGACTATGCAGCCGGCATTCGCGCCCATGCCGCCACGCTGGCGAGCATCGGACTGTTGAATGCAACACAGGCGAGCAGCCTCAACAGCTGTCTCTCCGACGCGGACCTGGCCAGGCAATACGCCAGCTGGCGCCAGGGCGGCAATGGCGGCACGGCATTCACCGAACTCGACAGCGGCAAGGCGATGCCGGCGCTGGCCGGTGCGACGGGCAGCGAGCGGCTCTATCTGCTGACCGTGCCGCCCGGCGCACGCTCTCTGAATATCCGCAGCTTCGGCGGCACGGGCGACGTTTCGCTGGTGGTGCGGGTGGGCAACGAGCCGATGCCGACGAGTTTTTCCTACCTCTCCGCGCATCCCGGCAACAGCGAGAGCGTGGTCGTGGCGCGTCCTGTGGCGGGTGCCTATTTCATCAAGCTGGTGGGTATCAAGCCCTACGCCAACGTGAGCCTGCAGGCCACTTACAGCATGTAACAGCAGCAGCGCCGCCGCGCCGCCGCGAGCGCGCGGCGATGCGGTGCGCGCTTGTCCGATCTTGAGGAGTGCTATTCCGATGAACAAGTCTTGCAACGAGAACCGCCGTGCATCCTCGTCCTTGCGTGCGCCTGTATTGGCAGCCTGTCTGGCGTTGTACGGGATGACCGATGCGCCGGCGCAGAGCGCGCCGACCGGCACCACCACCAGCGGCCCCGGCGCCGCCGCCAATGGCGACCGCGGCACGGCGGTGGGCGAGAACGCGCTGGCCGACCAGGCCGACGCCACCACCACCGGCGCCGGCAGTGCCGCGCTCGGCATCGCCGCCAGCGCGTACGGGGCCAGCAGCATCGCCAACGCCGATGAAAGCGTGGCGGTGGGCTATCGCAGCTTCGCCAACGATGCGAACAGCACGGCGCTCGGCGCCAATGCCAGCGCATACGGCTATGGCGCCTCGGCTTTCGGCGGCGGCGCCAGTACCAATGCCAGCTATGCCACCGCGGCCGGCTTCGGTGCCGCGGCCTCCGGCCTGCGCAGCACGGCCTACGGCGAAGGTGCGCAGGCGACCGCTGCCGGCAGCGTCGCCATCGGCGGACGCGCGGTCGACGCTGATGGGAATCCGACACTGAAGGACGATGCGGGCGCGCCGATCGAAGCGTCGGCGACCAGCAGCGGCGTCCTCGGCACCGCCGTGGGCGCGGGCGCCAGCGCGGCCGGAGCGAGAGCGTCGGCTTTTGGCGCGGGCTCGGAAGCCTCCGCCGAGGACAGCACGGCCTTGGGTTCCCTGGCCAAGGCACGCGCGGAGAAGGCAGTGGCCATCGGTTCGGAAGCGACCGTCACCGGTGCGTCCGGCGTGGCGCTGGGTGCCGACAGCAGTGCCAGCATGGCCAACAGCGTCGCGCTCGGCGCCGGCTCGAAGGCCTTGCGCGCGAACACGGTGTCGGTGGGCAGCGCTGGCGCCGAACGCCAGATCACCGACGTCGCCGCCGGCACCCAGGCCACCGATGCGGTGAACCTGAGCCAGCTGCAGAGCGTGCTCGGCAGCTCGGTGGGCAGCATCAACGTCGGTCTCGGCGAGTTGAACAGCCGCCTTGCCGCGCTCGATCAGCGCGTGGCCACCGGCTACACCAAGGACCCGGCCGCGGCCACCGGTAGCCAGGTACAGGAAGCGCTCACCACCGCCAAGAGCTACGCCGACGCCGGCGATCGCCAGACCCTGGGCCAGGCCAAGGCCTATACCGACCGGAAACTCAGCGGCCTGGCCAGCCGGCGCGAACTGGACGATTTGCGGCAGCGCGTCAACGATCAGTTCCATACGCTCGATACGCGCATCAACCGGGTCGGCGCGATCGGCGTGGCGATGTCGCTGATGTCCGCCAGCACGCAGGGCCTGGGCGAAAGCGGCCTGGGCGTCGCGGTAGGCGGTTATCGCAGCGAGGCGGCGCTGTCGGTCGGCTTCTCGCGGCAGATCGGCTCGCGGGCGCGGCTGATCTTCGGCACCGCCATCGCCGGCGGCGGCGAAACCGCCGGGGGCGTCGGCCTGGGCATAGGCCTCTAAGGCATAAGGAGAAAGGCCGCGGCGAAGGGGTAGGGTGATCACTACCCTTTCGCGTTACTGCTCGATCGCCCAATAAGACAGATATTTTTGCCTTTTTCTTACGACATCTCAGTGCCGCGGGAGCATGCTCGCCACTGCCACGATGGTTGTGTTAACAATGGCGCTTCACTCGCCCGGCAGGGGCGATGCATGGAGCATCGCGGGCGCGACCTGGACTTGAGATGTGGGGTGTGTGATGTCGGCAGTGGCCAAGCCGGCGCCCGGCGATGGAGCCGCAGATGGCAACCGCGAAGCGGCGGTATGCGACCTGCTGGTGGCGCGGGGGCGGCTGAAGGACAGCGATCTGGCGCGCGCGCGGCGGCTGCACGAGGAGTCGCCCGAAGGCACGCTGACGGCGCTGATGGCCCGCCTGGGCCTGGTGTCCGAGCGCGACCTGGCCGAGGCCTGGTCCGAATTGCTGCACACGCCCCTGCTCGCCGCGCGCGAGGCGCCGGAGTTGCCGCCCGCGGAGCTGGACCTGTCCTCGCGCTTCCTCAAGCTGCACCACGTGGTGCCGGTGCGCGACGGCGACGACGGCCTGGCCCTGCTGGTGTCCGATCCGGCCGACCCCTATCCACTGCAGGCGGTGGAGCTGGCCGCCGGGCGGCCGGTGACGCTGCGCATCGGCCTGCGTTCCGAAATCGACGACCTGATCGAGCGTTATTACGGCTCCGGCCGCTCCGCCATGGGCACCATCGTGGAGAACCTCGACGGCGGCGCCGCGGTGGAGGACGACGTCGAGCACCTGCGCGACCTCGCTTCCGAAGCGCCGGTCATCCGCCTGGTCAACCTGATTCTGCAGCGCGCCGTGGAACAGCGCGCCTCGGACGTGCACATCGAGCCGTTCGAGAACCGCCTGAAAGTGCGCTACCGCATCGACGGCGTGCTGCACGAAGTGGAAGCGCCGCCGTCCAGTTCCACCGCCGCGGTGATCTCGCGCGTCAAGATCATGGCCAAGCTCAACATCGCCGAGCGGCGCCTGCCGCAGGACGGCCGCATCCAGCTGCGCGTGCAGGGCAAGGAACTGGACCTACGCGTGTCCACCGTGCCGACCAGCTTCGGCGAGTCGGTGGTGATGCGTATCCTCGACCGCGAGTCGGTGGTGTTCGACTTCTCCACCCTGGGTTTCACTTCCGCTTTCCAGCAGCGCTTCGTCGACGTGCTGGAGCGCCCGCACGGCATTCTGCTGGTCACCGGCCCCACCGGCTCGGGCAAGACCACCACGCTGTACACCGCGCTGGGCAAGATCAACACCCCGGACGTGAAGATCATCACCGTCGAGGACCCGGTCGAATACCAGATCGAAGGCATCAACCAGATCCAGGTGAAGCCGCAGATCGGGCTGGACTTCGCCGGCGCCCTGCGCTCGATCGTGCGCCAGGATCCGGACGTGATCATGATCGGCGAAATGCGCGACCTGGAAACCTGCCGCATCGCGATCCAGTCCGCGCTCACCGGCCACCTGGTGCTGTCCACCCTGCACACCAACAGCGCCGCGGGCGGCATCACGCGCTTGCTCGACATGGGCGTGGAGGATTACCTGCTCGGCTCCACCGTCAACGGCATCCTGGCGCAGCGCCTGGTGCGCCGGCTGGATCCGGAAACCGCGACGCCCTACGAGGCGCTGCCCGAGGTGATCGAGCAGTTCGAGCTGCACAAGTACACCGACGAGCGCCCGATCCGGCTGTGGAAGCCCGGCAGCAGCGCGGCCAATCCCACCGGCTACCGCGGCCGCCGCGCCATCATGGAATTCCTGGTGATGACCGACCCGCTGCGCCGCCTGGTGATGCAGCGCGCCGACGCCGGCGAGATCGAGCGCCAGGCGCGCGCCGAAGGCATGCGCACCATGTACGAGGACGGCATCGCCAAGGCCGTGGCGGGCATCACCACGCTCGAGGAGGTGTTGCGTGTCACGCAGGAAGGTTGAGGGCAGGACGCCCGGTCTGGCGCATGAGGCATCGGCGCGGCTGCTTTTGTCGCCGTTATTTCATGCGCCGCGCCTAAGGTGCGCTTCCCGCGCCACCGATCGCCGCCCATGAGCCAGTTCCACTACCGCGCCGTCAGCGACACCGGCGACATCCTGCACGGCGAAATGGAAGCGGCCAGCGTCGACGAGGTGATCGCGCGCCTGCAGGACCAGGGCCACACCCCGCTGGAAGCGCGCCCCGCCAACGAGGCCGGCAGCGCCGGCAGCTTCGGCGGCCTGTTCAAGCGCGGGCCGTTCACCGGCGACCAGCTGGCGCAGTTCACCCACCAGCTGGCCACGCTGTTGGGCGCCGGCCAGCCGCTGGACCGCGCGCTGGGCATCCTGCTGGACCTGCCCGAAGGCGAGCGCGCCAAGAAGCTGATCGAGCGCGTGCGCGACCGCGTGCGCGGCGGCACCACGCTGTCGCAGGCTTTCGACGAAGAACACGGCGTGTTTCCCAAGCTCTACATCAGCCTGGTGCGCGCGGGCGAAGCCGGCGGTTCGCTGGAAGACACCCTGCGCCGCCTGGCCGACTACCTCGAGCGCAGCCAGCAATTGCGCGGCAGCATCGTCAATGCGCTGATCTACCCCGCCTTCCTGATGGTCGGCGTGCTCGGCTCGCTGGTGCTGCTGCTGGCCTATGTGGTGCCGCAGTTCGTGCCGATCTTCGAGGACATGCAGGTGCCGATCCCGCTGGTCACCCAGGCGGTGCTGGCGCTGGGCAACCTGATCCAGTCGTGGTGGTGGCTGCTGGCGCTGTTGATCGGCGGCGGCATCTTCGTGTGGCGCGCGCGCATGCGCGACCCCGCCTACCGCCTGGCCTGGCACGGCAAGTTATTGCAGAAGCGGGTGGTCGGCCCGCTGCTGCTGAAGGTCGAGACCGCCCGCATCGCTCGTACCCTGGGCACCCTGGTCAAGAACGGCGTGCCGCTGCTGTCGGCGCTCACCATCGCCCGCCAGGTCACCTCCAACCGGGCCCTGGACGAGGCGCTGGCCCAGGCTGCGGAACAAGTGAAGGGTGGTTCGGGTCTGAGCCTTGCGCTGGCCCAGTCGCAGCGCTTCCCGCGGCTGGCCCTGCAGATGGTGCAGGTGGGCGAGGAGGCCGGCCAGCTCGACACGATGCTGCTGAAGGTGGCCGACACCTTCGAACTGGAGAGCAAGCGCGCGATCGACCGCCTGCTCGCCGCGCTGGTGCCGGCGCTGACCATCGTGATGACCATCCTGGTGGCCATCATCATGGCGGCGATCCTGCTGCCGCTGCTCAGTCTCACCAGCAATATTCAGTGACGAAAGAACGGAGATAACCAATGGCTCATTCGATGAAGCGGGCCCCGGCCCTCGGGCGCGGGCAGCGCAGGACCCTGGCCCTGCACGGCATGCGTGCACGCGGCTTCACCCTGCTGGAAATGCTCGCGGTGATCGTGCTGATCGGCATCATCGGCGCGGTGGTGGTGACCCAGGTCGGCAAGAACGTGGACAAGGGCAAGTACGGCGCCGGCAAGGCGCAGCTCACCACGCTCAGCCAGAAGATCGAGAACTACGCGCTGGACAACGGCTCGCCGCCGCAGCAGCTGCAGGACCTGATCGCCAAGCCGGCCAATGCGCGCAACTGGCAGGGCCCGTATGCGAAGGAATCGGAGCTCAAGGATCCCTGGGGCCATGCCTTCGGCTACAAGTACCCCGGCGAGCACGGCAACTTCGACCTGATCTTCTACGGCCAGGACGGCCAGCCCGGCGGCGATGGCTATAGCGCCGACGTGGGCA
Organism: Dyella sp. LX-66; assembly: GCF_018599165.1. NCBI lineage: Bacteria > Pseudomonadati > Pseudomonadota > Gammaproteobacteria > Lysobacterales > Rhodanobacteraceae > Dyella > Dyella sp. LX-66. Next base: position 761,636 of record NZ_JAHFVJ010000001.1, on the reverse strand, counting down.
ACTGGCAGTAAGCGATGAAAGGGGAACGGGGAACAGGAAACGGGGAACGGCAGGCGGTAGTACGTACCGCCGCTTCGTCCCGTTTCCCGTCGCCCCGTTCCCTGCGCGCTTCGCGCGCACACGGCTTCACCCTGCTGGAAATGCTCGCCGTGATCCTGCTGATCGGGATCGCGGCGGCGGCGGTTTCCGTGTCGGTCTCGCAGGGCCTGGCCAGCGCGCGCGTCAATGCGGCCAGCGTCGAGATGGCCGCGGCGCTGCGCGCCACGCGCGCGCAGGCGATCGTCACCGGCAAGGAGCAGGTGTTCGACGTCGACATCCGCAAGAACACCTATAAAGGCGCCGGCCATCGCGACGTGCGCCTGCCCTCGGGCATGAAGCTCTCGATCACCAGCGCCAAGGAAGACCAGCCCAACAGCACTACCGGCCGCATCCGCTTCTTTCCGGACGGCAGCTCCACCGGCGGCCACATCACCCTGCAGCGCGAGCAGCGCAAGTGGCAGGTCAATGTGTCGTGGCTGACCGGCGCGGTGAGTGTGGTGACGACGTGAAAGCGCCGGTAGCGACGCGCAGCGGGGGCTTCAGCCTCCTGGAAGTGATCGCCGCGATCCTGCTGCTGGCGATCGCCTTCACCGCGCTGATGCGCGTCACCGGCGGCTCGATCGGCCTGACCAACAACGCCGCCGACTACACCCGCGCCGCGCTGTGGGCGCACAGCCTGCTCGATACCGTCGACGCCGAGGGGCCGCTCAAGCCCGGCCGCACCGAAGGCCGCTTCGACCAGCAATACCGCTGGCGCCTGACGGTGACGCCGTGGACACCGGTCGACGTCGACCCGCAGCAGCAGCTGTCCTCGCTGGTATTGACCAAGCTCGATCTGGACGTGCTGTGGGGCCAGGGGCGCAGCGAGCGCACCGTGCACTTCAGCACGCTGCGCCTGACCATGCCGCCGAACGGACCGCAGTGATGTCCATGCAGCGCGGCTTCAGCCTGCTCGAAGTGCTGGGTGCACTGGCGTTGATGGCGCTGCTGCTGCTGGGCGTGTATTCGGGCGTGCGCACCGCCACGCGCAGCGTGCGTTCCGGTTCGATCGCGGTGGAGCGGCTGGACCAGTTGCGTTCGGCCCAGCAGTTCATGCGCCAGGAACTGACCCAGGTCGCGGCAGTGCCGCAGGGTCGCGATCAGAACGGAGACAGTATCTATTTCACCGGCGATGCGCAGAGCATGCGCTTCGTCGCACCGCTGCCGGGTTATCTGGGCAAGCTGGGGCCGCAGTTGCAGGAGTGGAAACTCGTGTCCAACGACAAAGGCGGCTCGCGGCTGGAAGTGCGCTTCGCGCTGTTGCCGCCCGACGGCAGCAGCCCCAAGCCGCTGGGCGAACCCGAAGTGCTGATGGACGACGTGCGCGAAGGCCATTTCAGCTATCGCACGCCGGACCTGCCCGACCAGCCCGGCACCTGGCAGGCGACCTGGCCCGACCCGCGCCTGCTGCCGCGCGTGGTGCGCGTGGAGCTGAAGCTCGACGGCCTGCGCGACTGGCCGCGGCTGGATGCGCCGCTGCGCATCGATCCCACCGCCGGCCAGCAGATGGACCTGCTGCGCGGCCTGCGCCGCCAGCCGGTGACGCGATGAGCCGGCGCCAGGCCAGCGCAAGCCCGGCACGCCAGCGCGGCGTCGCGCTGCTGGTGGTGCTGTGGGCCTGCACCCTGCTGGCGATCGTGCTCGGCGGCTATGCGCTGCTGGCGCGCAACGAAGGCCTGCAGGCGCGCTACCAGTTCGCCCAGCTGCGCGCGCATTACGCGGCGGAGGCGGGCATCAACCGCGCCATCTACGCGCTGCTCACGCCGTCGCCGGACCGGCGCTGGATTCCCGACGGGCGCGAGTATCCGTTCCAGTACGAGGACGCCAAGGTCGGCATCCGCATCGTCGACGAAACCGGCAAGGTCGATTTCAACGCGGCCTCGCCCGAGGTGCTCAAGGCCTTGTTCCGCGCCGCCGGCATGAACGACGGCCCGGCGAACGACCTGGCCTCGCGCGTGGTCGAATGGCGCAGCTTCGGCAATCCCACGGACATGAACAACAACGCGGCCTACCTCGCGGCCGGCCGCGACTACGGCCCGCGCCACGGCCCGTTCGCCAGCCTGGAGGAAGCGCAGATGGTGCTGGGCATGGACCCGGCGGTGTATCGCAAGATCGCATCGCAGATCACGATCTGGTCGGGCCGCAACGCGCCCGATCCGAACTACGCGCCGGCGCTGGCCATGCAGGCCATTCCCGGCATGACGCAGGACCAGGCGAACGCGGCCTACGCCGCAAGACAGCAGGCCGGTACTACGCAAGGCCTAGGCGGCAGTCAGGGCGTAACGCATAGTATTCGTTCGGAGGCAACGCTACCGGACGGCACGCGGGCGATCCTGCGTGCCACGGTGCGGTTGCAGGGAGCCAGGGCCGGAGCGCAACCGTACGCGGTGCTTCGCTGGCAGGAGGGAGACGGGGAATGAGCATGACCAGCTCGCTGCGACCGCAGCTCGAACAGGTGCGCCGCGCATGGCGGGCTTCGCCGTTGCCGCGGTTCTTCGCCTGGTGGGGCGGCGAGCTCGCCGCCCTGCTGCCGGCGGGCCTGCGCGCGCGCTTCGGCGGCGGCGCGGCCTGGCATCTGCTGGAGCGCGCCGGCGGCGACTGGCGCCTGCGCCGCGACGGGTCGTCCGTGCCGCTGGCGCAATGGAGCGACGAACTCGAAGCCGCCGGCCAGCAGGCCGCGCTGGCCGATGGCCTGCGCGGGGTCGATCGCGAGGACTTGCGCCTGGCCCTGTGCCTGCCCGCCGCGCAGGTGCTGCGCCGTCCGCTGCTGCTGCCCGATGCCGCGCGCGACACGCTGCGCCAGGTCGGCGCGTTCGAGATGGACCGGCAGACGCCGTTCCGCCCCGAGCAGGTGCGCTACGACATCCGTGAATTGAACGCCCCGGCGCCGGCCGGCCGCATCGCCGCCGAACTGGTGGCGGTGCCGCGCACCACGCTCGATCCGTTGCTGGGCCGGCTCGGCCAGCTCGGCATCGCGGTGGACGCGGTGGACATGGCGGTCGACGCCGGCCGCTGCGGCGTCAACCTGCTGCCGCCGGAACAGTCGCCGCGCCGCACGCGGCCGCGCCAGCGGCTGAATCTGGCCCTGGCCGCGGCGATCGTGGTGTTGGCCGGCCTGGTGCTGGGCGAGTGGCTGCACAACCGGCGCGATGCGCTGGAGCAGATGCAGACCCAGGTGGAGACCATGCGCGGCGAGGCGCAGAAAGTCGGCGCGCTGCGCCAGCAGCTGCAGGACATCGCCGGCGCCGCCGGCTTCCTGGCCGAGCGCAAGAAGAACACTTCTTCCGCGCTGGCCGTGCTGCAGGATCTCAGCCAGCGCCTGCCGATGACCGCGTGGCTGGAGCGCCTGAGCATCGACAACACCGGGCAGGTCGGTTTCCAGGGCCAGAGTCCGCAGGCGGCGCGATTGATCGACGCGCTGAAGGATTCCACTGTCATCGCCAATCCGAATTTCCAGGGCACCATCCAGGCCGACCCACAGACCGGCAAGGAACGCTTCTACATGGTCGCGCAGCTGCGCAAGAAGATCCCGCCCAAGCCGGCGCGCCCGGGCGCGCCGGGCGCGGCCGCCAGCAGTGGAGAACAGCCGTGAAGCTGGCCGCGATGAAACCCCGCGACAGCCGCATCGCGGCGCTCCTGCTCCTGCTGGTGGCGCTGGTGATCGCTTATTTCGCGCTGCTGCACTGGTGGTTCGTGGCGCCGATGCTGGACGTCAACGCGCAGATGGCCGACCTGCGCGACACGCAATCGCGCTTCGCCGCCGCCATCGCCGAGAAGCCGCAGCTGGACAAGCGCATCGCCGCGCTGGGCCAGGGCCAGGCCACCAGCAATGCCTTCCTGCCCGAGGACGACCCCAACGCGGCCGCCGCCGGCATGATGCAGCGCGTGGTCGACGTGGTCGCCGCGCATGCCGAGGGCGGCAGCTGCGAAGTGACGCAGAAGATGCCGGTGCCCAATCCCGCCACCCACGACGAGCCTTACCGCAAGGTGGCGGTGAGCATCAGCCTGCGCTGCGACATGCAGCCGCTGGCCGCCGTGCTGCACGACCTGGAACAGGGCACGCCGTATCTGTTCGTCAATGAGATGAGCGTCTACCGCAACCCGGTCGCCGCGCAGCAGAACAACAGCGCGCCGCCGCTGGAAGTGCAGTTCACGCTGTGCGGCTACGTGCGCCAGGCCAGCGGCGGCGCGCCCGCCACGCAGGCCGCGCCGCAGCAGCCGGCCGGGGAGGACGACGCATGAACGCCGCCGCGCAGCGCCGCCTGACTCCCGTGCTCGGCGGCATCGCCGGCGTGCTCGCCCTGCTGCTGTGCGTGCTGCTGGCCGGCGTCGGCCGCGGCGTGCACTGGAATCCGCCGCGCCCGACCGAGCCCCTGCCGGACATGCACGACAGCGCCGCCGACCTGCCGCGGCCGCTGCCGCTGGAGCAGTTCGGCATCGTGTGGCAGCAGCCGGTGTTCAATCCCGACCGCAAGCCGATCACGCGCGCCGCCAAGGGCGGCGCGAGCCTGGGCGAGATGCAGCTGACCGGCATCATCCTCACCTCCAAGCTGCACATGGCCCTGCTGCACACCCGCGGCCAGGACGCCGACGTGCGCGTGGCCGAAGGCGCCTCGCTGCCGGACGGCAGCTGGAAGCTGGTGGAAGTGAAGCCGCGTTCGGCGGTGTTCGAATCCGGCAGCGGCCGCACCGAACTGGAACTGCCCGCCGGCGCGCCGATCGACGCACCCAAGGCCGACGGCCAGCCGCCGCCGCTGCAGCAGCAGCCCAGCAACATGACCGGCCCGATCGCGGTGCCGCCCGGCGCCGTGCAGCGGGTGGGGCCGGGCATCGCGCCGCAGCCGCCGCCCGACGGTAACGAACCCCGCCCGCAGCAGGCCGACAGCTCGCTGCAGGCCGAACGCATCCGCCAGCTCAAGGCCGCCATCCAGAAGCGTCGCGCCGAACAGCAGCAACAGCAGCAAGCCGGCAATCCTGAAGGAGCGCACTGATCCATGTCCCCTTACTTCACCAAGCCGGCATGCCGCATCGGCAGCCTCGCACTGGCGGTCTGGCTGGCCGGTTGCGCCTCCATGCCGCCGCCCAAGGACGACGGCGCGCTGCAGCGCGAGGCCATGGCCGGCACCGAAAAGCCCGCGCCGCAGCCGCAGCCGCTGAACACCGGCGTCGGCCCCGCCGACAACAAGACCATCGCCCCGCAGATCAGCGAAGGCAGCGGCAACTTCATCAAGCCCACCGCGCTGGCCACGCCGCGCACGCCGGCCAGCGGCGACGGCGCGGTCACCTTCAACTTCGAGAACCAGCCGGTGCAGGCGGTGGTGAAGGCGATCCTGGGCGACCTGCTCAAGCAGAACTACACCATCGCGCCGGGCGTGCAGGGCAACATCTCGTTCGCCACGGCCGAGCCGGTGGATTCCAGCCAGGCCATGCCGATCCTGGAAACGCTGCTGTCGTGGACGGGCAATGCGCTGATCAAGCGCAACGGCGGCTACGTGGTGGTGCCGGCCAAGGAAGCCGTGGCCGGCAATCTCGTGCCCAGCCTGGGCGCCGCGGCGCCCGCCGCCGGCATGCAGGCGCGGCTGTTCCCGCTGCGCTATATCTCGGCCGCCGAGATGCAGAAGCTGATCAAGCCGTTCGCGCGGCCGGATTCGATCCTGCTGGCCGACCCCTCGCGCAACCTGATCGTGCTGGCCGGCTCGCCGCAGGACCTGGCCAACTACCAGCGCACCATCAACACCTTCGACGTGGACTGGCTGCGCGGCATGTCGGTCGGCGTGTTCAATCTGCAGCGCGCCAGCGTGGCCGAGCTGATGCCCAAGCTGGACGGCATGTTCGGCGCCAAGGGCGACACGCCGCTGGCGGGCATGCTGCGCTTCATCCCGATCGAGCGCACCAATGCGCTGGTGGTGATCAGCACGCAGCCGAACTACCTGCAGGAAGTGGGGCAGTGGATCGAGAAGATCGACCGCGGCGGCGGCAACGAGCCGCAGCTGTTCGTGTATGACGTGCGCAACATCAAGGCTTCGGACCTGGCCCAGTACCTGGCGCAGATCTACGCCAGCGGCAACGGCGGCGGCAGTTCCGGCGGCCGCGTCGGCCCCGGCCTGAACTCGGGCACGCTGGGCGGCGGCAGCGACAACGCTTACGGCTCGGGCAGCGGCATGGGCAGCACCGCCGGCAGCTTCGGCAGCAGCACCACCGGCGGGCTGGGCGGCAACAGCGGCGGCCTCAATGGCGGCATGAACAGCGGTCTCAACAGCGGCATCAATTCCGGAGCCGGCTTCAACGGCGGCGACGCCAGCAAGACCGGCGGCTTCGGCGGCCCGGGCGCCTCGATCGGCAGCACCTTCGGCTCGCAGCAGGGCAGCGGCGGCGCCAACCAGGCGCCGCAGCAGTACAGCTCCGAGGACGGCAGCGTGCGCATCAGCTCGGTGGACGCGAACAACCAGCTGCTGGTGCGCGCGCGTCCCTCGCAGTGGTCGGAGATCGAATCGGCGATCAAGCGCCTGGACAACACGCCGCTGCAGGTGCAGATCGAGACGCGCATCCTGGAAGTGAAGCTCACCGGCCAGTTCCAGTTCGGCGTGCAGTGGTACCTGGAAGGCCTGATCGGCGGCACCAACAACGGCAACGGTACCTACACGCCGGGCCAGCCGGGCAACCAGCAGCAGTGGGGACTGGGCCAAGGCGGCGTCACCTACAACCCCGGCACCAGCACCTCGGCCGGCGACGCGTTCTTCTACTCCTTCATCAACCACAACCTGCAGGTGGCGGTGCGCGCGCTGGAGCAGAACGGCAATACCAAGACGCTGTCGGCGCCCTCGCTGGTGGTGCTGAACAACCAGATCGCGCAGATCCAGGTCGGCGACCAGGTGCCGATCAACCAGACCAGCGTGAACCCCGGCGTGGGCACGGCCACCTACAACCAGGTGAACTACCTCAACACCGGCGTGATCCTCAACGTGCAGCCGCGAGTGAACCCCGGCGGCCTGGTCTATCTCAACGTGCAGCAGCAGGTGAGCTCGCCGAGCTATCCGGCCGGCGCCTCCAACCCCACCATCTCGCAGCGCTCGATGGGCACCCAGGTGGCGGTGCAGAGCGGGCAGACGGTGCTGCTGGGCGGCCTGATCTCGCAGCAGGACGGCACCACCGACACCGGCATTCCCGGCCTCAACCGCATCCCGGTGCTGGGCCGCCTGTTCGGTTCGACCAACCGCAACCGCACGCGCACCGAGCTGATCGTGCTGATCACGCCGAAGGTGATCGGCAGCAGCGAGGAAGCCAAGCAGATCACCGACGAGTACCAGCAGAAGTTCGAATCGCTGGCACCGCTGCGCCAGCAGGCGGCGGGGGCTGCGCCGGCGTCGCAGCCGTATCCCACCAAGTGATGTAGTTAAGAGGCGTAGGTTGGGGTGAGCCGCAGGCGAACCCCAACGATGCGACACGTTTGAACGTGGTGGTGTTGGGGTTCGCCTGCGGCTCACCCCAACCTACGCCGTTATCATGGCGGCGATGACTCTCGCCTTCCCCATCACCCCGCTGCTCCCCGAGATCCGCGCCTCCCTCGCGGCGCATCCGCGTCTCGTGCTGGAAGCGCCGCCCGGCGCCGGCAAGACCACCCAGGTGCCGCTGGCCCTGCTCGGTGAAACCTGGCTGGCCGGCGGCAAGCTGCTGATGCTGGAACCGCGCCGCATCGCCGCGCGCGCCGCCGCGCAGTTCATGGCGCGCCAGCTCGGCGAGGAGCCGGGGCAGACGGTCGGCTACCGCATCCGCTTCGAGTCGAAGGTCAGCGCGAAGACGCGCATCGAAGTGGTGACCGAAGGCATCCTCACGCGGCTGATCCAGGACGACCCGGAACTGAGCGGCATCGGCGCGATCCTGTTCGACGAATTCCACGAGCGGCATCTGGCCGGCGATCTCGGCGCCGCGCTCGCGCTGGACGTGCAGGCCACGCTGCGCCCGGAGCTGCGCCTGGTGGTGATGTCCGCCACGCTCGACGGCGAACGCATCGCGCAGTGGCTGGACGCGCCGCGCATCAGCAGCCCGGGCCGCAGCTTTCCCGTGCGCATCGACTATCCGCCGGCACGCACCCAGGAAAGCACCGAGCATCAGCTGGCCCGCGTGGCGCGGCTGGCCCTGGAAGAAAACGACGGCGATGTGCTGGCCTTCCTGCCGGGCCGCCGCGAGATCGCGCGCGCCGAGGCGGTGCTGACGCAGACGCTGGAGCGCGGCGACGTCGACGTCGTCGCCCTGCACGGCGAGCTGTCGATGGCGGAACAGCAGGCCGCACTGAGTCCGGCCGAGCCGGGTACCCGACGCATCGTGCTGGCAACGAACGTGGCGGAATCGAGCGTGACCTTGCCGGGCATCCGCGCGGTGGTCGACAGCGGCCTGGCGCGCGAGCCGCGCTTCGATCCGAATTCCGGCTTTACGCGATTGGAAACGGTGACGATTTCGCAGGCGTCGGCGGATCAGCGCGCCGGACGCGCGGGCCGCGTCGCCGAAGGCACGGCGTATCGGCTGTGGCCGCAGAGCAAGCGGCTGGATCCTTCACGCACGGCGGAGATCGCGCAGGCGGAGCTGTCGGGCCTGGCGCTTGAACTGGCGGCGTGGGGTGTTACCGCGGAAAGCGGCAGTTTGCCGTGGCTCGATGCGCCGCCTTCCGGTGCACTGGCGCAGGCGCGCGAACTGCTGATCGCACTCGGTGCGCTCGATACGAGCACGCGCATCACCTCGCTCGGCCGCCGCATGCTGGAACTCGGTGCCGCTCCACGCCTCGCCGCCGCCGCCATGCGCGCGCCACCCGAACTGCACGCACTGGTTGCCGACCTGCTCGCGCTGATGGAAGCGCGTTCCCCACTGCGCGGCGAACAGGCGCGCAGCGACGATTTCCGCGCGCGCGTCGATGCGCTGCACGCCTGGCGCGACCGCCGCACCGCCGGCGCGCGCGGCGGCGCCGACACCGGTGCGTTGGCCGCGATCGAACAGGCCAGCAAAGGCTGGCGCCGCCGGCTGGACCTGCGCACCGCTGCCAGCGGCGTGCCGGACAGCCACGCGGTCGGCGACTTGCTGCTGCATGCGTTTCCCGATCGCGTGGCGCGGCGCGACGACAACAATCCCCTGCGCTACACGCTCGCCAACGGCCGCGGCGCGCGCCTGCACGAAAGCACGGCGTTAATCGGCGAACCCTGGCTGGTGGCGCTGGATCTGCGTTACGACGCACGCGACAGCCTGATCCTCGCCGCCGCGCCGCTGGATCCGCGCGTGCTGGAACGCGACTACCCCGCGCAGTTCCGCCGCGAACGCGCGCTGCGCTGGAACGACGAGCGCAATGCGGTGGAGGCGTTCGAGGAACATCGCTATGCCGGCATCGTGCTGTCGCGGCGCAGCGTGCCGGTGCAGCCCGGAGATGCCTTGCCCGCGCTGCTGGCGGCGATCCGTGCGAAGGGACTGGATGCGCTGCCGTGGAGCGAGAACGCACGCCGTCTGCGCCTGCGCATGCAGGCGGTGCGCGAATGGATGCCGGAACTCGGCCTGCCGGATGTCAGCGACGATGCGCTGCTCGCGTCGCTGGAGAGCTGGCTGGCGCCTTACCTCGACGGCAAGCGCCGCTTCGATGCGCTGAGCGCGGAGGAGCTGTCACAGGCGCTGTCGTCGCTGTTCGACTACGAACAACGCCGCGCGCTCGACGCGCACGCGCCGGAAAACCTCACTGTGCCCAGCGGCATGAGCCGCCGCATCGAATACGCCGCCGGCGAACCGCCGGTGCTGGCGGTGAAGCTGCAGGAGCTGTTCGGCCTGGCCGATACGCCGCGCGTGGGCAATGGCCGTGTGCCGGTGACGCTGCATCTGCTGTCGCCCGCGGGGCGGCCGATCCAGGTCACGCAGGACCTGAAAGGCTTCTGGGAGCGCACGTATCCGGAAGTGAAGAAGGAACTGAAAGGGCGTTACCCGCGGCATCCGTGGCCGGACGATCCGTGGAGTGCGACGCCGACGCACAGAGCAAAGCCACGCGGAACGTAGCGGCGTAGGTTGGGGTGAGCCGCAGGCGAACCCCAACGGTGCGATGCGCCTGGAGGTGG